>JANOPS010000366.1:0-59698 GCA_031421995.1 Gemmatimonadaceae bacterium | reverse complement strand
CGCGGGTCGGTTTTGATATAGTCCACGCCGTAGGTGAAGGACTGCTTCGTGCCCAGATCGAACCCGTGCTGTGCCTGCAATGCAAAGACGCGCGACTGGTCGACGATGGGCTGGCCGGACCGCAGGAGATAGGTGCCCTTGGCGGACGAGGAGGTGTCGTTGCCGGCATTGCTGATGTTGAGGAACGCCTGCGCGAACAGACGCTTGTAGCTGAACCGTTGCTGCAAGTTGGTGTAGGTCCAGTTCTTGATTTGTGATGTGCCGTTGGCGCCCGTCAATTCAAGACCGCTGCCGATTTTGGTATAGCCGAGGGTGGTGATGGCCTCCATGCCCTCGCGCGGGCGCACGTCAACGCGCGCTTCTCCGGTAAATCGCTGTAAGGCAAAGTCGCGGTTGTTGGCCTGCCCACGACGCGAGGCGGGGATATTCGCGCTAGTGCCGAAGGTCTTTGGCTCCGAGCGATCGTTGTACTCCCAGTCGTTGCCCTGCATATACTCACCAGATGCTTTGTAGGCGAGCTTGTCGTTCAGTTTGCCAGCATGGCGCAGGCCCGTGCGGATCACCGAGCGCTCGCCGCCGTCGATGCTGACCATCGTGCCTTGCGAGTTGAACGGGGACTTGGTGATCACGTGCAGCACACCCGATGAGCTATTCGGACCGTACAGCGCTGAGGCGGGCCCGAGCAACACCTCGATGCGGTCTATGTCCTCGTTGGTTCCGGTCATCAGGAACGGCACGTTGACCCGGAGCGACGGCACGCCGGCGAACCGGTAGTCTTGCAACATCAGTATCGAGCCGCTGAAGGCGTTGTTAAATCCGCGCGCCACAATGTTGGTCTGCGCGATACCGCCGCGGCTGATGTCGACGCCCGGTGTGGCCCGGAGGTGGTCGGCCACCGTGATCGCCGGCCGCTCTTCGATCTTCTCGGAGCTGATCACCGAGATAGATGCTGGCGCATCCAGCGCCTTCTCGGGTCGGGCGCGACTGGCCGTGACGACGGTTTCGTTGAGCTGAATCGGCCGCGGCATGAGCGTGATATTGGTCGTACTTCCCGAGCGCACAGCAAGGATCGTTTTCGTGTCAAACCCGATCACGCGAACCGTCAGCGTATACGAGCCCTCAGGGAGATTCACCAAACGATACATGCCGTCGGCGCCGGTGATCGCTCCGTACTTCTGTGCGCCACTTGCCTGAACTTGGGCCCCTTCGATTGGAGCCCCAGTGCCCGTGCTCGTGACTTTGCCGGTGATGACCCCAGATTGGGCTCCCAACGTCGACATCGCTGCCGGGAGGAGGCCAAGCGCCAAGAGGGCGGTGGTGAGCAACCGACGGGGAAGGATCAGACGCATCAGACACCTCGAGAGGTGATGGAGGGGATTTGCTATGTCTCGGGCCGCCGAATACGACATCCAGCATGGCCCAGCAAAAAGGCGGGAAACTGCTGCTACTATGTTCGTCGCGGCACCCGCGCACGTCAATACGTGACGCGCCTAGTCGTCGCCACAAATACGATCCAGATCCTGAACACCAACCAGAACCTCCCGTGGCCGCGACCCCCCTTCGCTGGGCGACAGCACACCGGCCTCCTCGAGTTGATCGATGATGCGCGCGGCCTTGCCGTAGCCGATCTTCATTCGGCGCTGCAGCAGAGAGGTGGAGCCGGCCCGGTGCTGAATGCAGACCTCGGCGGCCTCACGAAACCGCGGGTCCCGTTCGCCACCGCTGTCGTCGGCATTGTCATCACCCCCTGCCGCCTTCGCTTCAATAGCGCGAACAGCTTCCAGGATGTCCGGCTCCAGAACAGTGTCGGTTGCGCCTGCTTGCTCGGCAGCGCGCCGTGCGGCCGCGTCGGCATACCACTTGAGCAAGCGCTCCGTGTCCTCGCTGGACAGGTACGCCCCCTGAAGCCGCGAAGGCTCCGACTTGCCAGGTGGGACGAACAGCATGTCGCCGTTGCCCAGCAACGTCTCGGCACCAGACCCGTCGATAATGGTCCGACTGTCAATCTGGGAGGCGACCCGAAACGCAATCCGGCATGGGAAATTTGCTTTGATCAAGCCGGTGATCACGTTCACGCTGGGGCGCTGCGTTGCCAAGATGAGGTGAATGCCGATCGCACGCGCCTTCTGCGCCAGCATGGCGATCGGGGTCTCAACCTCACCCTGCACCGTCATCATGAGATCGGCCATTTCGTCGATCACGACAACGATATACGGCAAGATCCCGCCCGCATACGTGCGATCTTCGAACGCGACATCCGGTGACCGAGGGCGCTGGAGGGGGAGGCCTTCGCCCACCGCGTGTTGCTGTACTCGCTTGTTGAACTCCTGCAGGTTTCGGCAGGCATTGGCTTCGAGCAACCGATAGCGGTCCTGCATCTCCATCACTGCCCACTTGAGCACCGAAGCCGCGTCGCGGTTGTCGGTGATCACCTTGTGCCGCAAATGCGGGAGCGCGTTGTACACGCTGAGTTCGACCATCTTGGGGTCGACCATGAGGAACCGCAGCGTCTTGGGCGTGTGCCGATACGCCAAACTCGTAATGATCGTGTTCACGCACACCGACTTTCCCGACCCTGTCGAGCCGGCAATCAGTAGGTGCGGCATCTTGGCCAGGTCGGCCACAACCGGTCGCCCCTCCAGATCTTTGCCCAAGGCAATCGGCAGCGCCGCGCGCGCCAGCTTGAACTCCTGCGATTCCAACACCTCACGCAACACCACCATCTCCGGTGACGGATTGGGGACTTCCACCCCAACGGCGCCTCGGCCCGGTATCGGCGCGACGATGCGAATACTTGTCGCGCGCATCGCGAGCGCGAGGTCGTCGGCCAGCGCGGCAATCTGACGCACCTTGATTCCCGCTGCAGGTTCAATCTCAAATTGCGTCACGCTGGGCCCGGTGGTGCGGCCGACCAACTCTCCCTCCACCTTGAACGTGCGCAACGTCGACATCAGCTTCTCGCCCGCCATATCCAACTCGCGTTTCCCGGCGTCGGGATTTCTCGCCGGCGCCAGCGTCAGCAGATCGGTCGGCGGCAATTCGTCGCTGAAGGGGGTCCCGTCGGCATGCGCGTCGAGCGCCGCATCGACGATCGTCTCGCGCGCAACATCGCCTTTGCTCTTCCCCTTCTTGCGATCGCCACTCTCCTTCGCGGCGCTCACGGTGTTCTCGGATGAAGCGCCCGACGCCGCCAGCACATCGCGCAAATGCACGGGATCGATCGAGGGCAGTTCTGACGGATCGGGTGCCAATCGCTCGGCCAACGTCTCGCGCGCGGCAGCAACCGGCAAGGACGGAACAGGTGCGTCGCCGTGCGACTGGTTCGCACGCGCCTCGCGCGGACCAACCAACATGCGAATAGGGTTCCATCGCATGGTCAGCACCGTCAACGCACTGGTCGCCAGCAAAAACACAATCCACGCCCCCGCGGCGCCGAGACCCTTCCGCAGGTAGTGTGCGGCGAAGCTCCCCCAAAGTCCGGTGGACGGCGATGCGTCCGGCACCCCACCACGAGCGAGCCCGATGGCGATGGGCACCAAGAGCACGACGCCAGCGAAGAGCAGCCCCCACTCGACCGCCTGGTCATCGCGTTGCCGCAGGCGACCGAACAGCGCCAGTCCAACAGCAAGAAAGCCGCCGGCAACGAGCATCGCACCGGGAATGCCCACCGTCGTGACCAGTGCGCAACGACTATAGGTCCCAATGGGGCCAAATGCCCCCGTGGCGTCGAGGCATCCACCGCCGGGGGGCACACGCTGAAACGCCAGCGCACCACCCAGAAACACGGCGAAGAGCGTCAAGCCGATGGCCGAGAACTCGCGTTGCAGCACGTTCCGCTCGGTCATCATTCGCTAGTGCGCGGCGGTCGTGAACAGCCGAAGCTGTCGTTCCCGAAACGACACCGCCGCCGGCACGGTGTCGACAGCAAAGCAACACGCGACGTCCTCTGCGAATCCCGCGACGGATAACGCCTTCGCATGCGCTGCGTGCAGCGACAACGCGTCGAGGCTGTCCTGATACGGCCGCTCGATGAGCTCGGCAACCCGCGCGCCGTCGCCGCAGGTGATGTCGGGATACGTGGCCAGCATGCCACGCACAAGGCGACCGGCGCAGACCACGTCTTCGAGGGAGACCTGACGATCGGTTCCCGCACACGCGACGACGATGTCCAGTTCCCCCTTGGACACCTGCTGCAGCGCGCGGAGTGTCGCAGAGACATTCACGAATGCGGCAAACAGGCACTCTCGTGCTCGCTGTGCCGCCACCAGTGCCACCGTGCCGTTGGTCGTGGTGAACACAATCGTGCGACCGTGTACGCGATCAGCCGTGTACTCCAACGGTGAATTGCCGAAATCAAAGCCCGGGATCTTCACCATATGGCGCTCCCCACCCAGTCGCACCGTGTCCTGATCCATGGCCTTCGCTTGCTGCGCGGCGAGTTCGACGGTTTCACACGGGACCATGGCGCGGGCGCCGTTGGTGAGTGCCACGGCGGCGGTTGTTGCCGCGCGCAACACGTCGATGACGATCACCACCCGATCCGCCACATCGGCGGACGCGACAGGCGCCTCGCCGAGTAGCACATCGACTCGCACTATGTGGGCTCCTTCAAGAGTTCCGCACCCTCAAACTCCAGCCACTTGGTGTGGACCTTGCCTTCCTGAAAACCTGGGTGCTGCATCACGCGGGCGAGAAAGGGCATCGTCGTCTTCACCCCTTCGATGACAAAACTCTCTAGTGCGATTTGCATCCGCTTCAGCGCTTCTTCGCGAGTGTTTCCCTGGACGATGAGTTTCGCAATCATCGAGTCGTAGTACGGCGGCACGGTGTACCCGGCATAGGCGTGCGTATCAATGCGCACGCCCGGACCACCGGGTTGGTGGAACGTGTCGATGCGTCCAGGCGACGGCTGGAAGTTACGCGATGGATCCTCGGCATTCACGCGACACTCAATCACGTGCCCGCGGAAGTCCGGCGTCGAGGTGCAAGAGAGCGGCAACCCAGCCGCCACACGAATCTGCTCCTTCACCAGATCGACGCCCGTGAGCATCTCGGTGACGGGATGCTCCACCTGAATGCGCGTATTCATCTCCATAAAGTAGAACGAGCCATCTTCGTCCAACAGCATTTCGATCGTGCCGGCGCCCACGTAGTTGATCGCTTTTGCGCCACGCACAGCGGCTTCGCCCATGCGCTCGCGCAGCTCCGGCGTCATGACGGGACAGGGTGCCTCCTCAATCAACTTCTGGTGGCGACGTTGCACCGAGCAATCACGCTCACCAAGATGGATCACGTTGCCATGCGTGTCGCCCAAAATCTGGAACTCCACATGTCGCGGACGCTCCAGAAACTTCTCCACGTACACATCGCCGTTGCCGAACGCGGAGAGCGCTTCGGAGCGCGCCAGCTGGAAGGAGCGCGCGAAGTCGTCCGCATCTTTCGCGACCCGCATCCCCTTTCCGCCACCGCCGGCCGACGCCTTGATGATGACCGGGAAACCGATCTCGCGAGCAAAGCCCAGCGCTTCGTCAACATCGTCGATTGGTCCAGGCGTTCCCGGCACGACAGGGACACCGCACGCCGCCATGGCGCGTCTGGCCGAGGCCTTGTCGCCCATCACGCGAATCTGTTCCGGCGTCGGTCCGATGAATGTGATCCCCGATGCGCCACACGTCTCGGCGAACTCGGCGTTCTCGGCCAGAAAGCCGTACCCGGGATGAATCGCGTCGGCACCCGTGATCTCGGCCGCGGCAATGAGGCGCGGGATCTTGAGATACGAATCTTTGCTCTGCGGCGGACCGATGCAGACGTCGTCGTCCGCAAAGCGCACGTGCAACGATTCGCGATCGGCGTCGGAGTAGACGGCAACGGTTTGGATGTCGAGTTCTCGACATGCGCGTATCACGCGAAGAGCGATCTCTCCGCGATTGGCGATCAGGATCTTTTTGAACATGCAGAATGGTGGCGAGGCTCACCGGCCTACGCTAGGGTGTCGACGCCGCAGGTCCGGCAATGTTCAACGGGAGGAGCCCGTTGTCCGGACGCCTCCCGCGCACTACACCGATTTTGGTTGCCCGGCGACCAGACGCTGCCTTACCGAGCCGTCCCCGTCCGCGGGCCACCGAAACCCTCCCAACTCGCGTCGCTCGATCCGTCGACGCCCTGCACACGCAGTGTGAGTTCGGCCGGATTGGTGGCGTAGAACTGTGCGCTCTCGTACGAGATGACGCCGCGCTTGAGCCAGTCCATCAGCGATTGATCGAAGCTTTGCATCCCGTAGGCCACACTGCCCTCCTTGATCAGGTCGGGAATATTGAGCGTGGTGGTCAGGTCGCGGATTTGGTCGCGCACCGCTTCGGTGTTGACCAGCACCTCACAGGCGGGCACCCGTCCTGGTTCGTCGGCGCGTGGCACGAGGCGAAGCGACACAACGGCCGACAGCGCGTTCGCTAACGCGAATCGCACTTCGTTCTGCTGGTGCGGCGGGTAAAACGACAAGATGCGATTGATGGTGAGCGTCGCATCGGTGGTATGCAACGTGGAGAACACCATATGGCCCGTGCCCGCCGCCTTCAGGGCGACGTCCAACGTTTCCAAGTCGCGGATCTCGCCGATCATGATGACATCCGGATCCTGACGCAACACGCGCCGCAGCGCCTGTGAGAACGTCGCGGTGTCGGTGCCAATCTCGCGCTGGTTGATGTGCGACTGCACATCGCGATGCACAAACTCGATCGGGTCTTCAATCGTAATGATATTGGCCGACCGCCGATCGTTGATGTGCTGAATCATCGCGGCCAGCGCGGTGCTTTTCCCAGAGCCCGTGACGCCGGTGACGAGCACGAGCCCCCGCGGCCGAAGGGCGATCTGCTCCAGGACGGGCGGCAGATTCAGTTCACGAATGGAGGCCGCTGCATGCAGGATCGAACGCATCGCAAAAGCGACCGTGCCTTTCTGCTGATACACGTTGACGCGGAAACGCCCGATTCCCGGTACGTTGATGGCGAAGTCGGCTTCGCGCATCTCGACGAATTCGCGCAACTGCGCGGGAGGGAGCAAATGCTCCGCCAAGGTGCGCAGCTCCTCGGGACGCAGTGCTGGCATCGCCAGCGCCACTAGATCGCCGTGCAGGCGCAAGGTCGGCGGCCGACCGACTTTCAGGTGAAGGTCCGACGCCCCCTCGCGCACCATACGTTGCAGCGCAGCCTTGAGGTCAAGGCCCGCTGCAGGTACGCCTACTGGTGGAGCGTCGGAAACCATCGTCATCGGTTACATGTCTCAGCCGGTTGGATCGATACGATAGAGCACTTGCCCGTACTCCACGGGATGTGAATCGGCGACGTTCACCTCTCTCACCACCCCGGAGAACTCAGACTCGAGCTCATTCATGATCTTCATCGCTTCGATGATGCCAACGATCTGCCCCTTACTGACACGGTCGCCGACTGACAAATACGGCTTGGCACCCGGTTCCGGCGCGGAGTAGAACGTCCCCACCATTGGCGACTTGATCTCAAGGAGCGCGGACGTCGGTGTCTCGGCCTTCGGCACCGGCGCTACTCCCTCCTCGGCAGGACGCGCGGCCGAGACTGGAGGCAACACCAGCGGTGCCACCGGCGCCGCCATCGGCGCTGCGACCGTCATCGCGGCGGCGCGCTGATGCGGGCTCTTGGATATGCGAAGCTTCATGCCCTTGTCGGACGAAATCTCGATGGAGTCCACCGTGGAGCCGTCGAGCATCTCGATCAGCTTTTTCACGTAGCGTAAGTCGATCATGGCGGGGAGGGGCGAGTGAAGACAGGACGAGCTCAGCAGCAGCCGGATGGCGCTCGAGAACCCGACGAAAACAACCGATGTCAAGGCATCGGACGATGCGCTGTTCAGATCAGTTCGAGGAGATCGCGCTGGAACGACGTTAGCACCTGAGGTCCCGACTCCGTAACCAGCACGTCGTCCTCAATGCGTACCCCGCCCCACCCCGGCCGATAAATGCCGGGTTCGATCGTTACGACCGCCCCCGAGCGAAGCGGTGCCTCCACGGTTTTCGCGAGCCGAGGCCCCTCGTGCACGTCCAAACCGATACCGTGCCCCAGCGAGTGACCGAACGATTCACCAAATCCGCGGGCGTGAATGTAGTCACGCGCAACAAGATCTGCAGCCATTCCCGTCAATCCAACCCGAAGCGCACCCGAAGCGCGCTGATTCGCCTCCAAAACCACCTCGTACACTTCCCGTTGCATGCTACTCGCTCTCCCGAGAACCACCGTGCGCGTGATGTCCGAGCAATAGCCTTCGAACACTGCGCCGAAGTCGATCAGCACCAGATCACCCGCCTGGAGCACTCGGCTCGACGCTCGGGCGTGAGGCAGGGCCGAACGCGCGCCCGAGGCGATGATCGACGTAAATGGATAGCCCTCGCTTCCGGCAGCCCGCAGTTCCCGCTCGAGGAGGCCGGCGAGCTGTGTTTCGGTTATGCCCGGCGCGATGAGCGGTAGGGTGGCCCCGAGCGCACTCTCCGCCATCATCACCGCCTGCTGGATGCGGCGTACCTCATCGGGGTCTTTCTGTTCTCGCAGGCTCTCGACCATGTCAGACGAGGGACGCCATTGCCACCGCTTTCCCTGTTCGAGCAGTCGCTGAAAGTCGCGATGGAGGACGTGTGCGGATTCGAACCCGATCCGCTCCGCGCCCGTGAGCGTTGGGAGGGTGGCCCAGAGCCCGGCCCACAGGCTTGACGGCTCAATGCGAACGGTAATCCCCGCCGCCACCTCCTCGTCGACCTGCGTCGCGTACCGGAAATCGGTGAGGAGCAACGCATCTTTCGCGGTGATGACACAGAGCGCGTTACTGCCGGAGAACCCCGTCAGGTAGCGCGTGTTGGAGAGCGACGAGATCAGGATCGCATCGAGATCCGCTCGCGCCAGCGCGTCGCGCAGGCGCGCGAGTCTTGCGCCGCTCGCCTGCGCCGTCACACCGGTGCGCTGCGTTGCTGCAAGGTTGCGACGAGGCCACGCAGCGCGTACTCATATCCGTCCGCACCCAGGCCGCACACCAACCCGACGGCGGCCGACGCCAGCATGGACTGCCTTCGCTCCGGTTCTCGCGCGTAGATGTTCGAGAGATGGATCTCCACAAACGGCAACGCGGTCGCGGCGAACGCGTCTCGCAGCGCGAGACTGGTATGTGTGTAGGCACCGGCGTTGACGACGACTCCGTCCACCACGCCGCGCCAGCCGTGCACAATGTCAATTAACGCCCCCTCCCCATTCGCCTGCGCGGCCCGAATGGACACGCCGATCGTTGTCGCGACCTCGGTGAGGCGCTGCTCGATGTCGGAGAGCGTGGCCGTGCCGTACACCGACGGTTCACGGGTGCCAAGCAGGTTCAGGTTCGGGCCGTTCAGAATACCGATGATCACGTCTGGCCAAGTCCCTTCAACCACGACGAGAACTGCGCGAGATCGTCGGCCACTGGGGTCGCAGGGGGAACGGGAGTCGACTCTGGGGGAGTGACGCGTCGCGCGGCAGGATCCGGGAAGAACTTATCAAACGCGAAACCGGCGTTTCCCGACGGAGGAGTTGTTCGGCGCGCGACGCTCTCTCGCGGCGAGTGGACCGGTTGCTGCATCTCCATGGAGGCGGATGGCGTGCGTGGTGCGATGGCGGACGTGAAATCCGGTGTCGGCGTGGCAAACGAAAAGTCCAACGCTGTACCGGCCGCCAGTTCTTCGTCCGGAATCGGTGCAAAGGCATCGGCTAGTGCGCGAGCGGCAACGTCATCGTGTGTTGACGCATCGGTGCCAAACAGCGAGGCCAACCCCTCCGAGCTCTGGGGCACTATCGACGCGGCCTGCGAGGGTGTGCGCCGAGGAACCCGGCGCGCCGCCAATGCGGCAAACCACTCTCGGGCCAGCCGCGGTGTCGGTGCATCGGTTTCCGCGGTGGGGTGCGCATACGGCGCTATTGACGGGGTTGTCGCGGCTGTTGTCACGGCCGTCAGTGGGACGGACGGTGTCGCATAGCTCGCAACGATCGCATCGGCGTAATCCGTGACTGACGTGACAACCACGGGCGTGACGTCGGCGGGTGTTGCGGATGCCCGAGCGCCAAACGCCATGGCATCCGATTGCGCCGCGACGGGAGCGCACATCGCGCGCACTTCATCTCGACGAAGCGCCAACGCAGGATCGTAGGGGTGACGTTGTACGAGCTCATCGTACACGTCGGCCGCGCGATCAACGAATCCCTGCGACACCAGGAGTTCGGCCATTGTCTCCGTCACGAATGCCGGCGACGAGGGAGGGGTGACAAACGAGGAGTCTGAGGAGGCGTCAGCGTCATCGAAGGCTTGCTGGTCAAACACGTCCAAGGAAGACGGCTGCAGGGCAAACACGTCGCGATCGGATCCGTGCTGGTCGACGACCGCATTGTCATACTCCAGCGACTCGATCGACACGACGTCGTCGACGGCACCAGTGAGATTCGAATCCAAGGCGGACGGGGTGTCAACAAAGGCGGCCATAATCGCATTCACCGCAAGATCGCCTTCGCCAACGTCGGTCGTATCCACGGGCGCGTCGACTTCCATCTCGTCGGCATGCTCAAACAGCGATTCCACGCTCGACTCAGCGCCGACCCGATCCCCGCCAAGCGTGGCGGCATCGGTCCACGGGTGGATCGTCGCTTCTAGAGGCGCCTCAGTCACGGAGAAGATGTCACCGGGTGCCTCAGCGGCGTCGGAGAAGATGTCACCGGGTGCTTCAGCAGCGACGGAGAAGATGTCATCGGGTGCCTCAGCGGCGACGGAAAAGATGTCATCGGGTGCCTCAGCAGCGACGGAAAAGATGTCATCGTGCGAGGTGGGCGTCGTCGGCTCCGCTGACCCCGACCGAGACGCTGGTGCGGCAAACGCCCCGAACGGATCGCTGACTTCCGGATCGCCCTCCTCGCGGCCGAAGGCCGCCAGCGTTTCGGCCGGTGCTTCGACTGCACGTGCCGGCGGATACGCGACCGCGTCGCGAGGCGTGACGATCCGCGAGACGACGATCGCCGCGTCGGTCCACTCGGGCGCGACCAAACCCTCTTCGAATGACGCCGCGGGCGTATCGACGGCGTGTTCCGAAAGCACTTCGGGCAGTCGGTCCGTTTCCGGCTGCGGAAACCCAAACGGATCGTCATCCACGAGGGAGGCAACCGCCGGCACCGCGCTGGGCGACGTGGGGATTCCGTGCGCCACCTCGGCAATGAAGCTCACGCCCTCGGTCGGTGCCGTGAGGTGATCATCGAGATCAATCGGCTCCATGGGCGCGGACGGCTCAACGAACGCCGCCGCCTCGCGAGCAGGCGGGGTCAGCAGATCCAGATCGATGGGCGCATGCTGCGCCGGGCGTGCCGTCCACCCATCAAGGTCGACTGCGCGCATCACGGCGTCCGGCGTTGGAATGCCTGACAGGCCAATCGTGTCAACAGCGAATGCGGGGGTCTCAGAGGGCCGCGCGAGGGTGTCGAAGTTCGGCACGATCGCGCCTGATGTCGGCGTACGTGAGGCGGAGAGCGTGGCGATCTGCGCGACGATGTCCTCGTTGCGAGGGTCGGCGTCGAGCACCCGGCTGTACCATCGTCGCGCCGTCGAATCGTCCCCCGTGTCTCGCGCGATGTCCCCAAGGTGCCGAAGGGCGATCAAATTCTCGGGATCGAGGGCCAGGGCCTGCTCAAACACCGATTGCGCCTCCGTGAGCTCGCCAGACTCGTACAGCGCCTGGCCAAACACGATGTAGCCGCTCATGTGCCCCGGTTGCTTCGGCAAGTGCTCGCGACATAACCCAATGGCCTGCAGCAGGTCGCCCGCCTTCCGGTACTCGTTGGCGAGCGGCGCGAAATAGCGGCGTGGGTTTTCGTCAAATTTCTTGCGAAGCTCGTCGATCCGATCTGTTGTGTTCATCCGTCCAGTCCCCTCAAGGGGTGATCCCGGCGTGACGCCACTTGGTGATCGTCGCGCGCCAAGTTAGCGGTCATCGTTCGGGGAAGTCAATTGTACATCCGGTAGACAGCGCGTACAGGGTGCGGCAGAAGTGACGGTATCTCTTGCTATTCACGCTTTGCGACGGCTAGCTTTTACGGCTCTCAAGCAACCAAGGGACCAACCGGTACTTTGGCGGCGCTGGTGCTTCGTGACCGCGGTGCCTTTCGCACCACGGATCCGGCAACATCAGGTTTATCCCAGCTTATCCGACCCAAGGAGTCTCGCCCCGTGGTGCTGCAATCAATGCGGAGCGTCGCAAAATACATGTGGTGGTTTCTCGTCGTGGCCTTCGTGGGCAGCTTTTTGCTGTACCAAACGTCCGGCCTCGACGGGAGAGCCCCCGTCACCACCAACACGGCAGTCGCGACGGTCAACGGTGAAGACATCCTGCTCACTGTCTGGCAGAATGCCGTGTCCAACCTCGAGCAGCAAGAGCAACAACGCCTCGGGCGCAGTGTCACACTCGACGAACGTCGCACGCTAGAAGACCGCGCATACGACGAATTAGTAAACGAAGCGTTGCTCAAGCAGGAGATCGAGAGGCGAGGCATCACAGTAACAGACGATGAAATCCTCGAAGCGGCACGAGTTAGTCCTCCGCCCCAGGCCCAAACCTCGCCGGATCTCCAGACGGACGGCCGATTCGACATTCAGAAGTATCAGCGCCTGCTCTCCTCGTCGGTGGCCAGACAGTCGGGCATGTTGGTAGGGTTGGAGCAGTACTATCGGTCGGAAATCCCGAAACAGAAGCTCTTTGATCAGGTGGCCTCCGACGTCTATGTGTCTGACGAGCGCCTCTGGCAAGTGTTCAAGGACCGGAACGACAGCGCTCAAGTGAGCTACGTGCTGCTGCGTCCCGAGATCCTCACTGATACGGCTGTTTCCGTCACAGACGCGGAAATCGGGCAGTTTTACGAGCGAAACAAGAAGCGCTTCGATCAGCCGGGGCGTGCCGTGGTCTCGCTCCTGTCGATCTCCAGAACAATCACGGTCGGTGACTCCGCGGCAGCCAAGGCCCACGCCGACCAGATTCGAGCCGAGATCGCTGGCGGAGCGAAGTTCGAGGATGTTGCCAAGCGCGAGTCGAACGATAGTGTTTCCGGAAGCGCCGGCGGATCGCTTGGGTCGTTCACGCGTGGGAGGATGACGCCCAAGTTCGAAGAGGCGGCGTTCGCGCTCAAGGTCGGTGAGCTCTCGCAGCCCGTGCTGACGCCATTCGGTTGGCACGTCATTCGAGTAGACAGTCGTACCGGCGATACCCTCACGGCTCGGCACGTCCTCATCGCGATCGGCCAAAGTGATTCAACGGCGTCGCGCACCGATCGTCGCGCCGACTCGCTCGCCGCCAAAGCGGCGAACCAGACCGAGGGAAAGCCGTTTGATGAGGCCGCGAAGCTGCTGGGCTTGACCCCTGCCTCGGTGGTTGCCATCGAGAAGGAACCCATGAACTTCGCCGGCCGCTACGTACCCAGCGTGAGCGCCTGGGCATTCTCCGGCGTGAAAGTGGGCGAAACCAGCGACTTGTTTGATTCGCCGGATGGCTACTTTGTGGCGCGCCTGGATTCCTTGAAGTTGGCAGGCGTCCAGTCGTTGAGTGCCGCGAAGGAGGATATCCGGCGTCGTCTGGCTCGCGAAAAACGGATTGAGAAACTACGGCCGGTTGCGACCCAGCTTATGCAGGCGGCGAAGGGCTCTTCGCTCGAGGCGGCAGCGGCGTCCGCGAAGCTGATCGTCGAGTCGTCCCCCGTCTTCACCCGGATTGACGTGGTACCCGGTATGGGGCAGTTCACGCAAGCGGTTGGAGCGGCCTTCACCATTCCCGTCGGCCAGATCGGTGGCCCGGTCTTGACGCCAGATGGCATAGCCGTTGTTCGCGTCAATCGCCGAGTGGAGACGGCCAAGCCCGCGTTCGAGGTGCAGAAGCCGGAGCAGCGTGCGCAACTGACGCAGTCGCTCCGCCGCCAACGTGTTGAGGAATACATCAATAGCATTCGCGAGAGCGGGAAGATCACCGATCTGCGCACGAAGGTGAATGCACAGCTTCGCAAACAGTCGGCGACCATCTAGGAACCGGCTCGCGTCTCAGGCATAAATAAACGGGCCCCGCAATCTTCACGATTGCGGGGCCCGTTTGCTGTGTCACTGCCGTCCAGCGCTAGATCAACCGTTTCGGCTCAGGGCGCTCTTCTTCGGTGGCCGCGTTCACGACATCACCCTGTCCCACCCGCTCTGAACGCTGCGGCGTCGGCTCGGTGATTTGCTTCTGCGCGTCGCTGAGATTGCGCTTGAATTCGTTGATGCCCTTCCCAAATGAGCCGGCAATCTCCGGGATCCGTTTCGCTCCGAACAGGAGCAGCACGATCATGATCTCTGTAAAGCCGAAATTCTGTAGCATGGCTGCTCCTAAAAGAGGGACCGAGCGATGAGGTAAGCGATCAAAACACCGAGGAGGCTCAATAGCGAGACGTCGAGAGCAATTGGTCCGAGGGTCACCTTCAATATAAGCAAATCGATCGGTATCGGGCCGACCGACGGGTTCAACCCCGTCGTCAGGAACTCCTTCACCGCGCCTGCCGGAAGAAACCGCCGAGCAACCTCAGTGATCAGGCCGCCCGCCACAAACCCGCATGACAAGACCAAGATATGGTACAGCGGGCGTTGCTTGGAAGGTCCGCGTGCCATTACCAGCGCCGCTCCACCACATACGCGATGGACTCCAGCAACGCAGAACGAGCCGAACCCTCGGGCACGTCACTCAGCGCCTCCTCGGCTTCCCGCGCGAACTGATCGCCCTTCTGGCGCGCGTAGTCCAATCCACCATGGTCGCGGACGATATTGACGACTTCGGCGATCGCGTCGTCTTCCGGTTCAGCCGTGGCGAACAGCGACTCGACGCGCACTCGCGCGGATGTCGGCATCTCGCGGAGCGCGGCGATCAAGGGGAGCGTGACCTTGTGCTCCTTGAGGTCCAGCCCGCTGGGCTTGCCGGTCATCTCCTGCTGCTCGGTGTAGTCCAGCAGGTCGTCGGCGACTTGAAAGGCCATTCCTAACCGCTCGCCGTATCGCACGAGCGCATCGCGATGCCCGGGGGCGCCGCACAGGGCACCGACCTCGCAGGCTGCCATGAACAGGGAGCCCGTCTTTGCGCGAATGAGCGTTTCGTAGTCCGTCTCGGCGAAGGAGAGCGCGTCGAAGGCCGACAGCTGTCGCATCTCGCCCAACGTCATTTCGTTGGACGCCGCCGTTATTGCGCGCATGGCATCGAGATCGCCCAACTCGACCAGTTCGCGTAGCGCGCGGAGGTAGAGGTAGTCGCCCATAATCACCGACACCTGATGACTGAACAGCGAGTTCACGGTCGGCATGCCGCGGCGCAGCGCCGAGTGATCGACGGCGTCATCGTGGACCAGTGTCGCAAGATGGATCAGCTCGACGACCGCCGCGTACGTGATGGCGCGCGGCTGGCCACGGTCCTCAACAGCGCTCGAGAGCAGCAAGAGCGTTGGGCGGAAGAGTTTCCCCTTCATACCCATGAGATGCTCCTGGACGTCCCGCACAAGCGGGACATCAGCGGACACAATACGCCACAGCTCTTGCGACACCGAATCCAGTTGCTCACGCACCGGCGATTGGATGTCACGCAGAGCCGCGGTGAGAGCCGTCGGCGTGCGCGTGGATAGCGTCATTGCGCTATCTGCTCAAGTGCCGCCAAACGGGCAGCTGCGTCTCGGAAGTTGATGTCGGTTGCGTACACGCGCGAATAATAACTACGAGCCTCGTTCCACCGCTGCAGGGCTTCACAGGAATATGCGAGGAGATAAAGCACTCCGATGCGCTGCTCATCACCCAATCCGGGTTCGTGTAGCGCGCGCGTCAGCACCGTCGCCGCGACGGAGTGCCGCGACTGCTCCACGAAACATTGCCCCAGAGCCTCATAGGCCGGAAGCCTGTGGCGGCGACTTCTTAGCGCTTTTTGAAATTCCGCGATCGCATCGTCGAGCAAACCCATCTCCTTGTAGGCAACCCCGAGGTCATAATGACTCTCGTAATCTTCCTCTTCAAGAGAACGCGCTACCCCCTCCTTGAAGTGCCTGAGAAGGGAATCAAAATCGGCTTGCTCGTTTCCGCTCACCTCTGGTTCCCGCATCCGCATGCGGGTCGAGGCGGGCTCGCCGTCCTGGAGGAACGCGGCGAGGTCGATAAAGTCGTCGTCTGAGCTGGGAGGCGGTGGGGGTGGCGGCGCCGCCGCACCGAGCGCCGAGCGGGCCCGCTCGTCCCACGGGTCGATCTCGAGGACACGGGCGTACACCGCGTGTGCCCGAATGTCATCGCCCATCCGCACCAGTGTATCCGCAAGATCCAGATAGGCCAGACGCAACAACGACTGATCGCTGAGCCGGACCGCGAGTTCCACCCGCTTCTGATGATACGGAATACGTTCCGGACTGATGCGAACCAGTTCATCGGCGATTTCCGCCGCCGCTGACAACTCACCAGCCTGCGCGAAACCGGACAGGGCGACCTGCAGCTCCGAGAGGCCGTGTTCCCGCGCCCCGACCTCAAAGAGCGCCTCAGCCAGACGACGTCGAAGGGCAAAGTCCTGCGGCGAATAGTCGACGGCGGCTTGCAGTTCGGCCCGACGCGAGGTTGCGAAGACGTTCGCCTCAGCCGCAACCGCTGCCGTGGTTTCGATCGAGGCCGCGAGGAGATCTTGCGCGGACTCGGGGATGTCGGTTGGGGCATCCGTCGCGTCGGCGGCAGTATCCGCGGATTGCTCGTCCTCGGCCTGTTGGCCGTCGTCCAATAACTTGACTGCATCGACCGCGAACGCTGGCGTGACCGACGGACCGAAGTCGCGGTCACCACCCTCCGACGTCGATTCGTCATCGTGTTCTTCGACGAGGTCCGTATGCGGTTCGAAGGCGAGAGGCTCTCCTGCCGTCTCTTCCGCTGTCTCTTCCGCTGTCTCTTCCGCCGTCTCTTCCGCCGTCTCTTCCCCCGCTGCTGGCGCACTGGCCATCGCCAGGTCCATGAACTCATCGTCCACGGCCAGCGGTGGAAGTTCTCCGGGGAGGATGAAGTTATGCGGGTCGAAACGAACCGGTGGCCGACGCAACGCGAAATCGGGGTCCGCCTCGGCTCGCGCAGCCGCCAAGGCGCCCGCTTCGATGGCCTCCTCAATTTCCGGGATGCGCGAGACGTCGATGGGCGTCAGCGAACCAACCGGCGTTGACCCATACGCGGGTGTGCCCGGGCGGCCACCGGTCACGATAATCGCGTTGCGATCATCGGCTACATGCTCGAAGTCCTCGACGACGAGATCTGGCAGCGCGTCATTTGGGAGCTCACTGATCGTGAGGAACTCCAAGGGCGGACGATCCTGGTCGGTCGCAAGGTCCATCGACCCGAGATCGGACGCAAAACTCAGATCGTCGGCGTCGGTCGGCGTGAGCCACGTGAGGGTGTCGATGCCGTCGCCCTGAAGCGCGGCGTGATCAGCCATCGCGTCATTGGCGATCGCCTCTTGCTCGACCAAGAACTCCAAGGCCGCAGACGACCCGGAGTCGCCTTCTGTCCCTTCACGTGGGTCAGTTGGGGCAACGTCGTCCAGGAACGGGAGGTCGCTTTCTGCGACCGCATCGCCCAGCGCTGGGGGGGCATCGGCGGACGAGTCTTCTGGATCGTTCGACTGCCGTCCCGCTTCCGGAAGCAGCACATCTTCGAAGACCACGCCTTCGAGCGTCTCGACCGTGACCTCAGGTTCGGGATCGAGGATCGACTCGAAGATCGGTTGGGACTCATCGCTGGTCAACTCCTCTTCAGACTCCGCATCGGACTCCGCATCGGACTCCGTTGTCGCCGGAGTCTCGGCGTCCTCGAACGCCGTGTCTTCCACCAGGTCGTCGGGAGCTTCCACGAAGCGATCGACCACGGCGTCGATCTCGCGCGCAGTGTCGTCGCTCGCCTCAGTCGGCGTCGGGAGCGGATCTTCGGGTGGCGTCTCTGCGACGGCCTTGATGACGCCCGGAGGCGTCACGGCGCCGGGGCGCGACGGATCGAACAGCAGGAATGCGTCGGTCGGCGCCGGAGAGGCCTTCGGTGCACCCGGCGGCGCCTTGACGAACTTGCCGTCTACCTTCGCCTCTGCCCTCGCCATTTCGGGCGTGACGCCAACACGAATTCTCGGTGCCAACGGTGGCGTGTGCCGGCGGACCGCGTGCGGGTCGTCGGTGTCCAAAAAGACGAGCTCAGACGACTTGTTGATGCGATTCGGAAAGGCCGGGTCCACCACCTGCGCCGCGGGGATGAACGGCGTCTTACGGCGATCGAGCACGATGCCCGCGCGCTCCGCATGTTCCTCGACGAGGCGCCGGACTTCAACGAGCTCGGGCATCAGGTTGGCGATTTCGGCGAGGGCGCGCATACCCTCGTCGACGCGGCCTTCTTGCTGCATCCGCGTAGCATACTCGAGGAAGTTGCGCGTGGCATCACCGCGCAGCCCCTTCTTCGCGCAGATTCGGCCCAGCGTGAAGTAGACCTTCGCACGTCCGGGAGAACTGCGCAGGATCTTGTTGCACAACGCGATCGCGTTGTTGAACAGGCCGGAGCTGGCGTAGTGCTCGACGGCCCGCTCGTAATACGTCACGGCATCGGCTACTCGACCCTGTCGGAGCGTCAAATCCCCAACTTTGTTGAGAAGGGCGACATCCACCTCTTCGCCACCTTCCTCGCTTTCGTCAATCGCCTTGATGTACGAGGCAATCGCGCGATCGATCTGCTTCAGCTGCTCGAATTCAGCCGCCTTCTTCCGGTGTTTCGCGGCGTTGGACATGCGTTCGAGCCTGACTCCGTGAGCGGGTCCTAGCAAGCTGAGTGGGGCGCACTATGCGCAAATCGTGATGCCGACGGCCAGCGAGAAACGAGCGTTCCCTCCCAATCACCCGATGGGATGACAGACGCGCCCACGAGCCCACGCTACTCGGCAAAGACGCTCGCCGAACCAATAAGGCAACGCTCGGAAGTCGTCCACGGCATGGACAGCGACGTCGGCGAAGAAGCCTGGTGAGAGCTGCCCGGTGTGCTCGGCGAGGCCTAGGGCTGCGGCCCCGTTGACCGTGGCCGCGATCCACGCTTCAGAGGCCGACAGCCGGAGTTGACTCACGGCGAGGGTCAGGACCAGCGGAAAGGCCTGCAGCGGTGACGTGCCCGGGTTGAAGTCACTTGCGAGCGCGATCGCGGCACCCGACTCAATCAGGGCGCGGGCCGGCGCTTGTCGCCCGGTTCCGAGAAACAGCATGGTGGCGGGCAGCAGTGTGGCGACCGTATTGGAGGCGGCCAAGGCGCTTATGCCCTCCGGCGAGATCGCCGCCAGATGATCGACACTGACCGCGCCGAGTTCGACGCCCAGCGCGGCGCCACCACCGTCGTGAAGCTCATCGGCGTGTAACTTCGTAGCCAACCCCAAGGCCGCCGCCGCCAGGAGGAGCTGTCGAGTCTCGGCGAGCGTAAAGACACCCGGCTCGCAAAAAACATCGGCGAAGCGCGCCAGTTGTTCTTTGGCGACCACCGGGAAGATGTCTTCCACGATCTCGTCGATCCATGCGGAGCGGCCATTCGGTTCGTCTCGCCGCTCCAGCGGCACTTCATGTGCCGCCAAGCAGGTCGCCACAACGTTGAGCGGCAGTATCTGTCCTAACTCGCGCACGACCCGCAGGGTCCGAAGTTCGTCTGCTGTCGAAAGCCCGTAGCCGGACTTGATTTCGACGGTCGTCACGCCGCCAGCGGCTAACCGGGCCAGCCTGGGTGTCGCGAGAGAGAGCAAGTCGTGATCGGTGCGCGCGCGAAGGTCTCGTACTGACGAGTGTATGCCCCCGCCCCGCTTCGCAATCTCAAGATAGGGAACGCCCGTGGCACGCAGCTCGTGTTCCGCCCACCGCGGGGCCCCGAAGACCGCATGGGTGTGCGAATCGACAAAGCCCGGCGCGAGGAGTCCACGATCGCAGTCCACCTCGCGGGCGTGTGGGTGGGTGCGCCGGAGCACGTCGTCGGCGTCCACGGCCACAATGCGCTCGCCGAGGATGGCGATGCCTGTGCCGACGCGCACACCGGCGTCTTGCATCTCTGCACCCCGCCGGGCACGGGCGGGGCCGGAAGCGGTCACAGTCTGACCGGCGTTCACGAAGAGCGTCACGTCTGACGAGACGGCGCTGTCGGGCGGAGATTCTGCTGCGTGGCTCATGCCATCACGTCCCGCACGCGCGACATCAGCCGCAGTGGAGCCTGCGCCTCACCACGGCAGGCGTAGAAGCAGGCGTTACAGTCGATTGGCGCATACCCTTTGTAGGCCTGCCACGGGCCGTCCGCGGGGAAATCCGGACAACGACGCACCATGCCATGCGGGTCAATGTGAATGGTCGTGCTCCCACTCTGGCATGGCTCGGTCATTTCGCCGCGCACGTAGCGCGGGATTTGTTCAAGGTAGTAGTCGGAATTGGTGATCACGCCGCGCCGTTTCCGCTTGTACTCCAAGAGCTGTGCGACCGCGTCCTCGAGCGCCCGATGCTGTGACGCGTCGACGAGATGCTCGGTATTGCCGTTTTTGAAGTCGGTGTAGAGCGAAAAATTGACGCCGCCACCCAGCAAGGCCGCACGCTCCACGATCGGCAGCAGTTGGTCGATGTTGTCGTGTTTGATAACGGTGTTGAAGCGCACGCCGCCGATCCCGGCATCGCGCATTTTCGGCACCAGATCAAGGATCTTCGCAGACAGGCCTGGAATCCCACGCGCCTGATCGTGGCGCTCGTCGAGATAGTCGAGCGAAATGTTGAACTGATCAACCCCGGCGTCCCAGAGCGACTTGGCACGGTCCACCGACAGCATACCGCCGTGCGTGATCATTTGCACGTAGGTATACCGCACCGACTTCCGCACGGACGCGACGATCTGCTCCAAGTCGCGACGCAGGGTGGGTTCGCCGCCAGTGAAGGTGACGAGCATCGGACCAAAGTGCTTCGCGATGGCACCGAATTCAGCGATCTCCGCATCCTTGGCGTCCGCCGGTGTCTTCCAGTAATCGCAGAATCCACAGCGGGCATTGCACCGCATCGTGACTTCGAAATTGAGGAGCACCGGGCGGTTGCGAGCGCGCAGCCACGCGTATTTGCCAAGAAAGATCGGAACGTGCCACGGGCGATATCGGCTGGAAAGCATCAGCGCGTGTGGTGGCGCAGTCGATCGACCATCGGCAGGCGCAGCCCCTCGCGCGCTGCCGTGTCAAGCGCAATCTCGTACCCTGCATCGGCGTGACGAGCGACGCCGATGCCGGGATCGTTGGTCAGGACCCGTTCCAATCGCCGGCGCATGCGCTCCGAGCCGTCAGCGACGATGACCTGGCCGGCGTGGAGTGAATTGCCGATCCCCACCCCGCCGCCGTGATGAAACGACACCCATGAGGCGCCGCTTGCCACATTGAGCATCGCGTTCAGAATCGCCCAATCGGCAATCGCATCCGAGCCATCGCGCATGCCTTCCGTTTCGCGGAACGGGGAAGCCACGCTGCCTGTGTCGAGGTGATCGCGGCCAATGACGATCGGCGCCGAGACCTCGCCCCGGGCGACGAGGTCGTTGAGCGCCAGCGCAAAACGCGCCCGCTCACCTTGACCAAGCCAACAGATGCGCGCCGGAAGGCCTTGAAATGCAATGCGTTCGCGCGCCAACGTGATCCACCGCCTGAGGCCAGCGTCGTGCGGAAAAAGCTCCAGCACCAATTCGTCGGTGCGATGAATGTCGGCGGGATCACCAGACAACGCCACCCAGCGAAACGGCCCCTTCCCTGCACAAAACAACGGGCGAATGTATTCAGGCACAAAGCCCGGAATACGAAACGCATCGTCGACACCCGCATCAAAGGCGACGGTGCGGAGGTTGTTGCCGTAGTCGAAGGTGATGGCACCGCGATCCTGCAGGGTGCGCATGGCGCGGACATGCTGGACCACCGACGCCGTTGCGCGCGCCACGTACGCCACCGGGTCAGCGGCGCGCAGCGCGGCCGCGTCGGCCACGGTCAGCCCAGTCGGGATGTACCCGACCAGCATGTCGTGCGCGCTCGTTTGATCGGTCAGCACATCGGGCGTTATGCCGCGCACCACCAACTCGGGAAGGACATCGGCCGCGTTTCCCTCAAGTGCCACCGACAGCCCCACGCCCAACCTCTGCGCCTCTCGCAGCCACTGTAACGCCTCATCGAGTGAGGTGGTGGCGCGATCACAGTAGCGCGTGTCGAGTCGCTTGGCGATACGCGTTGCGTCGACCTCGATTCCCAACACCGCAGCACCGTGCATGGCCGCCGCGAGCGGTTGCGCTCCGCCCATCCCGCCGAGACCGGCAGTCACGACCAGGCGGCCAGACAAGGAGCCGCCGAAGTGTCGTTCGGCGACGGCACCAAACGTCTCGTACGTCCCCTGCACGATGCCCTGCGAACCGATGTAGATCCACGACCCCGCCGTCATCTGCCCGTACATCGTGAGCCCAAGCCGTTCGAGCCGTCGGAACTCATCCCAATTCGCCCACCGACCTACCAGGTTCGAGTTGGCGATCAGGACGCGCGGCGCATCTGTGTTGGTCCGAAAGACCGCCACGGGTTTGCCACTCTGGACCACCAGCGTCTCATCGTCGGCCAAGGAGCGAAGTGTCTCGACGATCACATCGAAGGCCTCCCACGACCGGGCTGCGCGGCCGGTACCGCCGTACACGACGAGATCATCGGGCCGTTCGGCGACGTCGGCGTCGAGGTTGTTCATGAGCATGCGCAGCGCGGCTTCCTGCTCCCATCCCTGACACGACAACGCAGACCCACGAGGCGCGCGCACGGGACGTGGTCCGGAGGTTGCCCGCTTCACTTCCGCGGCACGCGGCGCGTTGATGGTCTCAGCCACGTCTGTTGTGGTCGGCGTATTCATGTCAGAATCCCTGCGGTCATCGGTTCGAGAACGCCGGCCGCGATCGCTTCGGCCAAGCGCACGATATCCGGTGACGGTGAACGGTCGCCGGATTGCTTCGCGACCACCTCGCGTATCACGGAGTGCGCGTGTTCCAGTCGCGTGGTGCTCCGCAGCGGGCGGCGGTGCTCGATCCCCTCGGCTGCCGCGATGAGCTCAATTGCCAGGACATGGCGCAAGTTCCTGACGGAGCGTCGCAACTTGACCGCCGCTCCCATTGCCATCGGTACGACGTCTTCCTTGTTGCCGTCCGTTGGAATCGAATCGACGCTCGCTGGGTGCGCGAGCAGTTTGTTCTCGCTGGCGAGGGCGGCAGCAGTCACCTGCGACATCATGAACCCAGACTCAAGTCCCGGCGAGCCGGCGAGAAATGGCGGCAGCCCTTGGTTGAAATCCGGATGCACGAGGCGATCCGTTCGGCGTTCGCTGATCACCGCCAAATTCGCGCTCACGATGGCCAGGAAATCACTGACCATCCCCACCGCCTGCCCGTGGAAGTTCCCACCGCTGAGCAACTCGCCGGATTCCATCACCAGCGGGTTGTCGGTTGCCGCGTTCAACTCGCGCTCAATCACGCCTTGCGTGAACAGCAAGGTGTCGTACGCGGGGCCATGCACCTGCGGCGCGCAGCGGAGCGCGTAGGCATCCTGCATGCGGGCATCGTTGAAGCGGTGCGATTCGCGGATCGCGCTGTCCGCGAGCAGCGCGCGCAGCAGGGCCGCCGACTGTTGCTGTCCAATTTGCCCGCGTGCGTTCTGAATGCGTTCGTCGAACGCGTCGGGTGTCCCCAGCAGGGCTTCGAGGCTCATGGCCGTCGCGACATGCGCGGCGTGCCACAACCGCCAGAGTTCCGCACACGCCAACGCCGCGATCGCCGTATGTGCCTGCGTGCCGTTGATGAGGGCCAGTCCCTCCTTCGCCTCAAGTGTGACCGGCGTGAGCCCCGCGCGCTGCAGCACCTCGCCCGCGTCTGCGGCGTCGCGAATGTCGGCACCACGAACGGCACGACCTTCCCCCATCATCGCCATTGCCAAATGCGCCAGGGGTGCCAGATCACCACTAGCACCAACACTTCCCTGTTCGGGGACAACGGGCCAGATACCGGCATTGAGCATGGCCAGTAACGCATCGACGAGCTCGGGACGCGCCCCAGCGAATCCGGTCGCCAGCACATTCGCGCGCAACAGCATCATCGCGCGCACTTCGCGCTCTGGCAGCGGATCGCCAACGCCGGCTGCATGACTGCGTACGAGATTGCGCTGCAGCGCCGTGAGCTGATCACTGGCAATCGTGATCTCCGACATTTTGCCGAATCCGGTGTTCACGCCATAGACCGGAACCCCGGCGGTGACGGCCCGATCCACAACGGCGCGCGTCGTCCGCATACGTTGGCGCGCCGTCGCGGCGAGCGCCACCGGCTCGCGGGCATCGGCCACCGCGAGTACATCGTGCAGTTGAAGTGAACGTCCATCGAGTTCCAACACTGCAGGCCTCGTGCGTTGCACCGCTTAGAATCCGCTGGAGCGGTAGGTCTGGCGATCGTAGTTGAACTTGATGTCGGGCTGCGCCTTGAGCGCGATGAAGAAATTAAAGCCGAAATTCCCGTTTGGCGCCTGCGTGAAGGAGAATACCGCGTTCCAGTCATGCATGGCACGCTGCAGCCCAATCTGCTGGGACGCGAATCGCGCGCGCGTCACGTCGTATTGAGTGGACCATTGGGTCGACCATTTCGGCGTGATGCTGAACGTCATCGAGCCCGCGATGTTCTGCGTGGCGGGCTGGATAAACACTGGGCCGCCGATCGCACTCTGGCCAGAGCCCAAACCTGGTGGTTGCGAGGTCTGCGCATTGAGCACGCACTGGTCGTACAAAAACACGCCCGACGAGCGAATTGGTTCACACTGCTTCTCGGGCGTGTTCACAATTTGCAAACCGCCGCGCGGGGGCCGTTGACGAGCCGAATTGTACTGCAGGTTCATGCGCCAGCCTCCGCCAGTCGGGAGCGACACCTGCGCCCCCCGCGAGCCGGACCCCGCCGCGTTCACTTGTCGCGACTGCCCCAGTCCGGCGCCCGCCGCGGCGTTCTCTCGTTGCCGAGCGCTGGGGTCCCCATCAATCTCGACATTTCGACCAAGCAGTCGTCCAATGGTGCCGAAGATCGCCGACTTTCCATCGAGTGAAAACGAGATCCCCACGTCGGTCCGATAGGGACTGAACGTGGCAGTATCGGAAATGGGGTCGCCGAGAAACAGTTCGTAGTTGGCGCGGAAGTCAAAGCCCGGGAGCAGGTCCGTACGTCCGGAAAACGAAAAGGTGCGGTCCACGAGTCCATTGCCGGTCGTGTCAGCGCGCACAAAGTCGTAGCTGAACGAAGAGAATTGCAGCTGCAGCAGGTTGATCTTGTTCCCACTGTCAGGCAATGAATCCACCGCGGCCTTCAGCTTGGCCTCGAAGTTCGTCGACATGCCCAACGAGACACGATTCTGTTTGAGTGCGCCCAGATATCCCACGCGCGTGCGCCCGAGCGCGCTCAGGTACTCGTCACTCACCGACGCTTCGGGAGAGTAGCTATACGAGACGCTTGGCGAAATGGAATGCCGAATTTTCTGCGCTAAGCCAAACCCCGGCAGGAACCCGTAGAGCGTGGGCGACGCGCTGACCGCATAGCTGAGGCGCTTGGCCTGCGACACGAACTTGCCACCGCTGCGTTCGGTCCGCACCCACAGCCCCGAGGCCGGATCGACATTGCCCACTTGAATACTGGGAGAGACGTTGAGCGTTCCTTGAAAGAATCGCGGCAGACTGAACGAGGTGTTCCAGTCGGCATTTGTCTCGAACGTTCGGGCGAACACCCGAATGCTGCGAATCGACGTATCGCGCACCCCGATGACTTCCCGTTGCTCCGGATAGTCTCGGACATTTTCGTTGACGGAGAACGCGTTGTTCCAGACGAAGTCGCCGATCTTGATCGGCGTATCAAAGCTGAACTGCATACTGCGCCGATCGGCGCGGAACCGCGTGCTGTCAATGCGTCCCGTGGCGCCATTGGTGTTGTACACGTACGGGAACTGCAGCCCTTGATCGATGCGCTGTGTCTGGGAGACCGTGAGCCGCATGGCAGGGGTCCAGCTGAGAAAACCCTTGGCCAAGGTCCCACTGGTGACGCTCAAGGACGGGAAATTCATTTCCACCTGCGTGCGCCCCGGATACTGCGTTCGATTGCCACCGATGTTGATCTGCGCAGGGCCGATCTTGGTCTGATACGACAGGTCGGAGCGAACGGTGGCGTTGGCGACCGCGGGATTGATCGTGGTGGCGCGCTGCACCTGCGTGTTCTGCACCAGATTGATGCGCGAAGTGAGCCGCGTCTGCTTCGAGAAGTCTTGGTTGTGATTCCACGTGATCGACGTATTCGTGGTGCCGTTTCGTTGCGACAGATACGACACGGCCGTTTCACCGGTGATAAACCGATTCAGCCACCGGTAGCGATACTCGACATTCCCACGGACAAACCCCGGATCAAAATCATTGCCGCGCGCACCGCTGCGCCAATCGAACGAGGCCTCGGCGTTCATGTAATCGTTGATCGCGAAGAAGTACCCGATGTTACTCACGCTTCGGCGATAGGACGGGCTGTTGCGTAGCAACTCGGCGATACCAAACTGTGGTGTCAGCATGCCGGTCC
This sequence comes from Gemmatimonadaceae bacterium, assembly GCA_031421995.1. GTDB lineage: Bacteria > Gemmatimonadota > Gemmatimonadetes > Gemmatimonadales > Gemmatimonadaceae > Gemmatimonas. The sequence continues at coordinate 32,995 of JANOPS010000366.1, read as the reverse complement.
GTCGCGATCCGCCACGCACATCCTGGAAGAAGAAGGGAATCCAGAACACAGGCACTTCGCCGATGTATAACACGCCTGGCCTGGCCACCATGACGTTCTTGGACACAAACTTCATATCCTTGGTGGTGAAGTGAAAATGCGGTTCCTCGTGATCGCAAAACGTGAAGGAGCCGTTTTTCGCGTACACGATGTGTTTTCCGGCCACGAGCGTGTCGCTGAAAATCGAGCCCTTCTGGGCTGTCAGATACAGCTTTTGACCGGACTCCACGGCGGTCGAAAATGCGCCCGTTTCGCCCACGCGCGTTTGCATATCGTAGTCGATGCGACCGCGCGCAAGAAAGTCCTCGGCGTCTCCGCGGCTTGGATCACGCAGCCACACCGTATCGCCGAGCGCCAAGATCCTCTTGGTGGAGTCACTATACGTGATCGAATCACCGACCAGCATCGTTTCGTCGCGCTTCACGGCGGAAGGTTTACCCTTGAGCTTGAGGTCACGCGTGCGCGCATCAAACACCACACGGCCGCCCTGATACTGCACTTGCTTGTAGCCGGGGCGATCCAACAACTCGCGCATGGTCGAGTCGGCAGGATCGAACGTGAAATTCAGCGTCGGCGGCACCCGAACGTCGGCCGAGTCGCCGGTGCGTCGCGCCGGCGGCTGCGTACCCGTGGCGGGCCTTGCGCTTGGCACGGATACCGGAATCGTGGTTGTCGTCGGTGTCGCGGGCACGGTAGCCGGCACCGTCGGTTTGGTCGACGGGGGACGCACGGGGGGCTGCTGTGCGTGGAGCGGTGGCACGACTATCCCGAGAAGGGCGACAAGCGGAAGGACCATACGCCTGACGATGCCGGCGCCCGGTGGCGCACTCGCGCTTCCCCGCGGCGCGCGTATCATGCCGCCGAGTCGTCCGGTGCGTTGATGCGCTTTTCGCGTCGCGCGTGGATGACACGCGAGAGCGTGATCGAGACTTCGTACAAGAAATACAGCGACGCGCTGAGCGCCAACAACGACGTGACCTCGCTGCCCGGCGTGATGATCGCGGCCGCCACCAAACAACCCACCACGGCGTGACGGCGAAATTTCGCCAGAAACGCGGGCTGCACGAGTCCCAATGCGGTCAGCAGCCCAATGACAATCGGCAGTTCAAACGCCGCGCCGAACGCGAGACACATGGCGATCACGAATCCCATGTACTTATCCAAGGCCGGCATCACGGTCACGGAGTCGCTTTGGAAACTGAGGAAAAACTGGAAGGTGACCGGCAAGACATACGTGTAAGCCAGCGCCATGCCCGCGAGGAACAAGAGCGCCGCACCGACGAGTGCGGGAATGACGACCTTTTTCTCGTGCCCATAGAGTGCGGGGGAGAGGAATCCCCAGATCTGCCAGACAATGACGGGTGACGCAACGATGAGCCCGAGGGTCAGCGACACATTAATGACAACATCGAACAGATCGCCGGGGTGTGTCACGATCAGCTTGCCCGTCAGAAACGGTTGGATCGGACGCGCCAATACCGCCACGACGTCGATCTTTTTCGTCAGCAGGAGGCCAAAGGAGACACCAACACCGAGGGCCACCGCGATCGCAATCCGGAACAGCCGCCAGCGGAGCTCCTCCAGGTGATCCAGGAACGGCATCTCCGCCTGCGGCTTTACATCCGTCGTCATTGTTGCCTGAGTGCAGTGGTCCGTGAACTACTTGATCAGCTTGAGCTCATCCGCGGCGAGTTCCGCTTCGTCACTCTTGGGGAAGCGACTGATCACCTCTTGCAGCAGCTTCTTGGCCTCGGGCATGTTACCCTGCACCTTGGCAATCGTTGCGCGACGGTAGAGCGCGAGTGGGGCACGCGGTGAATCGGCATATTTCGCGACCACCGCGCCAAACGCCGCATCGGCGCCGCCGTAGTTCTTCTCGGCGAACAGCGATTGCCCGATTTGGAACTGCGCATCAGGCGCCAGATCGCTGGTGGGAAAATTCGACAGCAGCTCTTGGAACGCCGTGCGGGCCGACTGCGGGGCGCCACGCCGGAGCGCATCCATGCCCTGCTGATACAGCTGACTCGGACCGCCGGAGCGCGTGACCGTGTCAACCCGCACCGGCGGTTGCCCCGTCGGCTGTCCCGCAGGGGCACCACCGCTTGGGAGCGGCGCGCCCGTGGAGGTGCCAACCGGCGCCGGCGGCGGCACCACGGGTGCCTGCGCGCGCGCCTCAAGCTCCGCTCGGATACGATTGATGTTCGCCTGACTCTGCCCGAGCAACGTTTGCACTTGCAACAACTGCTCTTTTACCGCGCGCATCTCCCCGCGTACATCACCCTGGATGCCAAGGGTCCGGGAGCTGATGCGCGCTAAGGAATCGGTGGCGGCGGCCAACAGGGTCATCGCCTTCGCCAGCGTGGCATTCTGCTCCGCATCCTTGCGCAGCAACTCCGTGCGCAGCGCGACAATATCTCCCTGCACGATGCGCACGTCGTTCCGCGTCGCAAAACATCCACTGACGGCCGTCAACGCCATGAGCGGCAGCAGGCGCGCGACGCGACCGACCACCATGAGTCGGCCGCGTACGGCAACACCGAGCGCGGCCGCGACGGTCACGGCGCGCGAAGCTGGGCGTCGCCAGCAACTATGACAAACTCGTCGCGCCGGTTCTTGGCCCACGCTTCCTCGCTTGCGCCCTGCATAGCGGGCTGCTCGCGTCCCAGCGTGGTGGTTTCGATGCGCGAGGCATCGATCCCGCGGTCGGCCAGATACCGCTTCGCCGTCTCCGCGCGACGACGGCCGAGCGCAATGTTGTACTCGTCGCTGCCGCGCTCATCGGTATGGCCGGCAATGCGAATCCGCAACTGCGGGTTGGCCGTCATGATCTTCACCTTGTCGTCCAGCGACGCCCGTGCATCGTCGCGGAGATCATCTGCGTCGTATTCGAAATACACCGGTGAGAGCATCGCGGCGCGCGCTGCAGCGATCTTCCGTGCGACTTCCGCACTGTTGTCAGGCGGCGTCGTCCGACTGGAGTCACTCCCTCCACGTGTCGGACCCTGCGGCGCGACCGGGTTCGACGCGACGGGCGCGACAACAGGCGGCTTCTTCTTGCACGCACCCGAGGCGAACGCGGTAGCGGCCAACAACACGAGCAACGGAGTGGATCGAATCATGTGTGAAGCTCCAACACTGGAGGTGGAAAAGGTGGAGGAAGAGGCCTGCCCAAATGCCCACGGTACGCTGAACACCAACTACGGAGACGAGAGTCGTGGCGACCACGCCGCGAGCCTCGACTCTGACGGCGTGCGCAACTGACGCGTCCGCCCGCTTTCGACATCGGTCACCCACAACTGGTTGATACCGCTGCGACTCGACGTGAACACCACGTGCCGAGAATCCGGTGCCCAACTGGGGTCGTCGTTCCGACCCTCCGTCGCGACGGCCCGAATGCTCTGATCCTTCAAGCTGATCGTCATGATCTGCTTGCTGACATCGTTGAGCGATGAAAATGCAACCAACCGACCATCGGGAGACCAATCGGGACCATTCCGAACGCCGCGATCACCGAAGGTCGCCGCGCTCAGCGCTTCGACGTTCGTTCCATCAGCATCGCTAATATACACGTCGTTGCGACCAGAACGGTCACTCGAAAACACAATCCGCTGTCCATCTGGACTGAACGACGGTTGTTGACTCGCGCGCCCGCGCCCAACGGTGAGGCGGCGCGGCATACCGCCCTCGAGCGGCACCGAGTACAGGTCGGTGCCGTTCTCGGAGACCCTCGCGAAAATCACCGTCCGTCCGTCCTGCGGACTGACCGTCGGCGAGAAATTCTCGGTTCCCGGGGCGACCACCAGCACTCGCTGCGCTCCGGTCGTCAGATCGACATGCATGAGCGGATTCCGTACACCGTCGAGCACGTTGTAGACGAGCCCGCGCCCCGAGGGCACCCACTGCGGGGACATCCCGCTCGGCGTCACCGGGATCACGTTTGCTCCATCGCTGTCAATTGTCCACACGCGTCCGCCGCGCGTAAAGGCGATCCGCGTCTGTGCGACCCCACGCTGTCCTACAATCCACTCTTCGATCGCGTCCGAAATCCCATGCGCCGCCATTCGCCACGTGGGCGTGAGCGCCGGCGCGGGCATAGGGAAGTCCTTCTGGTTGATCACCGCCTTCTTCGCGACGTCGTGCAACGCGATGCGCAACCACCCGGACGGGAGCAGAGTGCCTTGAACCACGCCATCGGCCCCGAGCTTTTCGTAGAGCGGATAATTGGCTGCGGGAAGGAGTCCAGCCGCGGTTGGGCCCGTGGCGATCGGCCCCGCGACGCTCGACGTGGCTACCATCTGGAAACGATCGCTGAAGTCCAGATCACGAGCGAGAATGGTCGCCAACGAGTCCCCGTTCGTACTGGTGATGGGGAGCACCAGGAGGCCAGTCTTGCCACCTCCGCGCTTCGTCAGTCCAAGAGACACCCCGGGCTGACGATCCTGTGCGCCGAGCACGTCGACACCGATAGACGAGAGGCTGGCGAGCAAGCCGAGGTGCCACACGACAGAACGCATGGGCGGACGATTTTTCACGCGTGGGAGAGGGATTGTGGGTTATCGACGCGTCTGGTGACGCATCTCATGCCAACTGGTGGCCGATAGTCAACGGTTGGAGCCAAACGCATAGTCGAACGTGAAATACACCACAAGGACGTCGTCGGCCCAGCCTGCGGGCAATCGTCCAAAGGTCCGGGCCGTGCCCACTTGTTCCACGGTGCCGATGGCGTCGAGATCAAACAGGCGATTCCCCGAGCGCTTCACCGCTTCGATGTCGGACACGGAGCCGTCGCGACGAATAACGAACTTAATCTCCGTCACCAACGATTGATCGCCGGACTTCCAGGAATACGCGAGCGTCAGCTGGCGAACGATATTCGTCAGGTACGAGGGGAACGGAAAGTCGATCCCATCGGTGCGAAGATTGCGCACATCGGCCCCCTTCCCGCCTTCGCGACTCCCCGCCTGCGGCACCGCCGTCGACTTAGCCGCGACCGGCGCTGCTTTCTCTCCCGCTGTTTTCGATTTCACGGGCGTTGGTGTGGCCTTGGCCGATGGCGTTGCTGCCTTCTTCGTCGACGGTGCTGTTTCCTCAGGTGCGCGCTCGGCGCCCGACGCCGCTTCGGCCTTAACCGGCGTCTCCCTGGGCGGTGCCGAGCTCACGACACCGGTGCGAACCGTTCCCTTGGGCGCCGCCAGCATTTCCACGCGATACACGGGCGGGCGCAGCGGCTCTTCCTGCAGTCCCCACAGCACCACGCCAATCACGAGCGCCGCGTGGAACGCCCCGGACAGCAGCAGACCGTTGCGCATGGCCGCATCGCCGCGCGACGCGTCGCGATGGGGCGACGCGGCAACGTTCATCGTGACGACTCCTGTTCTCCGCCCAACCCAATGGGCAGCCCCGCCTTACTGATCATGGCCATGACCCGATACACCACGCCGTAGTCCACCGATTGATCCGCGAAGATACTGACCCCACCGCCACCCTTCTTCGCCGCCAGCGCCTTCACACTGCCCGCCAACTCACGCTCGCTCAGCACGACGTCATCAACAAAAATGCGACCATCACGCTTGATGGTGATCACCAGATTGCTCTTGGCATCCAACGGTCGTACGTCCGCTCTGGGAAGCGATACGTCCACACCACCCTGCATAATCGGTGCGGCGATCATGAAGATCACCATGAGGAGCATCATCACGTCGATCAACGAGACGACATTGATCTCGCCGTTGACATGCAACGCGCCCGCTCGACGACGTCCGCGCATCACGGCTACACGCGCCCTTCGCGCACGAGCAGAGCAATCAGCTCAGAGCCAAATCCCTCCAGCGCGCTGTCGAACTTGTTGAGCCGTGCCGCGAAGGAGTTGTACGCGAAGGCCGCTGGAATGGCGACCGCCAACGCGGCGGCCGTTGCCGACAGCGCGGCGGCAATGCCCGGCGCCACTGCCGCAATGTTCCCCGAGCCGGTGTTCACGATGCCGGCAAACGCCGACATCACGCCAAGCACCGTCCCGAGCAGCCCAATCAGCGGGCTCACACTGCCGACGGTGGCCAGCCACGTGATAAAGCGCCCGAGCACCTCACGTTCCTTAGCCGACTCGGCATCAAGCACGAGTCGCAGCGCCTCAACCTGCGATCCCGACAGGCGCGCCGATCGTTCTGCCGTGGCACCCATCGCCGGCCTGGTGTCGTTCAGGAAGCGCACCGCGCGCGCAAACACCGCCGTGAATGCGCTTGGTGCAACGCGCTGCGCGAGCACTGTGGCCTCGTCGACACCTCGCGTTCGCTCGAACTCCTTCATAAATGCAAGGCCAGTGGACTCGGCCGTCTGAAACGCGCGCCACTTCGCGAACATGATGGCCCACGACAGCAAGGACAGCAGCACGAGCAGCACCAGCACGCCTTTGGTGACAAGGTCGGCACCGAGGATCAATGACACCAACGTGGCGTCGGCGCCGTTGCCCTTGGCGCCGAGCTGCGCAAGCAGGAGCGCGGGAAGGACGGCGGCCATCGTCAACGCGTGACCGCGCCGCTACGGCGGCCGGCAAAATATCTGAACGTATTGCCGAGGCCTTCAGCGAGTGACACCGACGGCTCCCATCCGAGCACAGCACGGGCCTTATCGGTTTGGAGGGCAGAGCGCGCCAACTCGCCTGCGCGTGCAGGCGCGTAGTCGATAGCGGCCGTTGCCCCGGCAACCGTTTGCAACGTGGTGGCCAACGTGTTGACGGACGACTCGACGCTGGTGCCGATATTGAAGGCACGCGCATCCAGTCGACCGGGCGCCGGCAAGGTACCAGTCGCGGCGCGATAATTCGCGACGGCCACATCACCCGCGTACACGTAGTCTCGTGTTTGCTCACCATCGCCATACACCGTCAAGACGCGCCCGTCGAGAATGCGGTTGCAGAAAATGGCGACGACCCCTGCCTCACCGTGCGGGTCCTGGCGAGGACCGTAGACGTTCCCGTATCGCAGCGCGACGGTGTCGAGACCGTGCACGCGACCGTAATATGCGAGATAATACTCCACCGCGAGTTTGGCGATCCCGTACGGCGCTTCCGGATCCTTGGAGTACAACTCGGTACTTGGTGGAGCATCAAAGTCCCCGTAGAGCGCCCCGCCGGTGGACGAAAAGACCACGCGAGTAGCATGACCGCTGGCCTTGACCGCCTCGAGCAAGTTCAGCGTGCCCAGGATGTTCCGCGTGGCGTCGAAGACGGGATCCAGCACGCTACGACGGACGTCGATCTGCGCCGCCAGGTGGCACATCACATCGAATCGGCCGTCGCGCACCAGCGCCGCCGCTTCGGGGGTCGTGATGTCCCCACGAACAAACCGAGCGGACGGAGGCAGGTTCTCTTCTCGCCCGCTCGACAAATCGTCGAGGACCGTGATGTCCCAGCCCTCGGCTAGGAACTTGTCGGCCACATGTGAGCCGATAAACCCTGCACCACCCGTTACCAATACCCTCTTCGCCATGCCGTCGCGTCCTCGCGTCTAGGTGACCGACACTTTCCCCGCACCACGCGGCCGGATGCACTCCGTTCAAGTGTCGGGAATACGGGCCGCCCCGCACGCCGTAGGAGACGTTCGGAAGCCCGCAATGTACACACGCGCCCGCGACATGGGAGTCACGGGCGCGCGATGTTTGCCTGCACTACCCGTGTGGAGAACGACAGAACGTGACGTCCTTCCCTGCAGTTGCTCCGCAGTCTCCCGACCTGCGCGCATCCGGCACCTGGAATCGCGTCGCAACTCGCCTCATTGCGAGCGGCGGCGACGCCGCGTGCTATGGGACTCGAGAAACGCGCAGCGCCGTCAGCCCACGGTCGACACCCACCGCGTCATGCTTAATGATGATTGCCGCGCTCCCGTTGCGCGCGACGCGGACCACACGGACCACGGCCAGCCGCTCCTGCTTGCCGGAGTCGGCGCGCCGAACGAGCGCGAAGAGGTCGCCGGCTTTCACACCCTGCGCTTCTCCGGCGGTAAGCAGAACGAAGCTCTGCAGCGTTGGCATCACGGCGGTCGTCTCAATCCAGGAGACAGTGGTCTGCACGTCACCACTGGGCGAGGACACGAGCGCCTGACCGACCGGCGCTGCGTTCCCTTCGACCGGGAAGAGTGCCTGGCCCTGTTCGATCACCCCACTCTCGGAGCGCACAAACGCTCGCACCAGACGACCGTCTCCCACGGAGATGACCTCGAGCACCCCCGTCGGAAAGGCGACAGGAGTTCCGTTGGCCGTCGTGCCCGCTCGCTTCACGGAAACGAGTTGATCCCCCACCGCAAGCGTCACACCGGACGGAGGCGCGATGATCACCTCATCCGCCAACTGCATGCGCGCGTCTTCGAAACGTGATGGACCTGCATCATCTACTCGGCGCTGCACGCGACCGGCACTTTGCCAGCGCGGCTCGTCAACGGGGAATGGGGCCGAGGCGTACTCGCCACGGCGTGGAGCAACCGGCGCGTGATACGACACCGTGGAAGCACCGGTCACAGACTCGCCGCCGGAGTGCATCAGAAAAATGGTCGATTGATCACGGCTTTTGCGCGCCGCGCGAAGTTCAGCATTGTCCACCAGCCCGATGCGCGCCGCACCACGGGTCAGCAGGCGTTCGGCTTTGATGACCGGTCGAAGCCGCACCATCGTGGTCAAGTCGGAGGTATCCTCAGCCGCGGTGGCATTCGCGGCGATGGCCACCTTCGGTGCGTTCGCCTCTCGCTTGCCCGCGGCACCAGAGGTTGTGAGGGGCGGCGTTGCGGCGTTCGCTTTGCCCACAGTCTGCGCCGTCAGGCTGCTGCCCGCCTTCGCGGCCTCGGCCGTCGGCTTCGGTGCATCGACCTTCGGCAGCGCCGGGAGCGCCGGAGCCAGCGCCGCTTTGGGCGTCGCCGTCGTGTCGAGAGGTGCGGGCATCGCCGATGCCGCGGACGCAACGTATCGGGGAGAAGGAATCACGAGCTCGGCGCCGGCCCGTAGCGCCGTCTCACCGGTCATCTCAATTCCATTGCGTCGCGCTACCGCACGCCACTGATGCCCGTCGCCGTAGTAGCGCGTCGCGATGCTCCAGAGTGTCTCGCCGGCTTTGACCCGATGCGTAGTCGAGGCCGTGTCCTTCACGGTCAACGGCTTGGCCGCCACACGCTTTTTCAGCGGTGCGAGCTTCGTCGCTGGCGGCTGCGCGTTGGCGCGCGAAACCGGCGGCGTCGATGCGGCAGGTGGCGGCGCGACTTGCGCATTCAGCCAGTGGGGATGCCAGACCGCCACGAGCAGCACGCTGGCGAAAATCGCGACGCCAATTCGCAGCAGCCACAGGCGAGTCGGCGACTGGCGTAAAGCAGACAGAGAGAGTTTTTGGGCGACGCGCATCGGCGAGCCTCGCAGTGGTGTGACTGGTCGCCGTCGTGCTGACGGAATACCTGCGGCCCGGCCGACGATTATCGGAGGGCTCACAGGGGAAGACGCACGCCCGAAACGCACGTCACGCTTCCCCTGTTACGCGATGGGCCCGACCTGTTTCGGCAGTACCCACTCTCAGAACCGTGAACCGGCCCAATGACGGGTTGGCTTAGAACGGCAAATCGTCGTCTTCGTCTTCCAACGCGCCAGGGAAATCACTGAAATCGTCTCCACCGGCGGCCCCGGCTGCAGCGGCTGGCTTACTCCGGGCCGGCGCCGTGCTTCGGCGAGGAGCTCCCCCCTCCATGTCATCGGAGCCGCCGCCGGGACGACCGCCTAGCAGCATGAGCTCGCGAACACGGATTTCGGTGGTGTATCGCGTCTGGTTTTCCTTGTCGGTCCACTGACGGTATTCAATCTCCCCTTCGACGTAAATCTTTTCGCCCTTCTTCACGTACCGCTCGACCACGTCGGCCAGCCCCGATCCTTTGCTGCTGTTCCAGACGACGCAGCGATGCCACTCGGTTTTTTCCTGCTTGGCGCCACTCTGATCGTTCCACGAGCGACTGGTCGCAAGAGAGAATTGCGCCACCTTGCCGCCAGTGCCGACGGTACGGATTTCTGGATCACTGCCTACGTTGCCAATGAGAATGGCCTTGTTCATGCTGCGGCTCATCACTGCCTCCTTGCGATGCGGAATGATCGGACACGACGATGTCGGCCGGGGGGTGACGGGAAACCTAGGACAGTTCGCGCGAAGTGCAGTACCCCCGCGTTGCGAGCCCTACAATGCTGTTGCCGGACGGCGGTCGACCAAGTGCTCCCAGCGAAGGATCAAGGCGTCCTCCAGCGGTTCGCGATAGTACGCGCGTCGTCGGCCAACCGGGTGAAATCCGCGTGACTCATATAGCCCACGGGCAGGGCTATTCGACACCCGCACCTCAAGATACACCGACGCAATCCCCTGCTGCGCGGCGTGGGCTATCGTCTCGTCCAACAGGTCCGCCCCGACGCCGAGGCCTCGCGCGCTTCGATGCACCGCGATGTTGGCGAGTTCCCCTTCATCGACCGCCGATAGCAGGATGCAGTAGCCGGCCAGTTCGCCGTCGCACACCGCAACCATCACCCGAGCGTGCGTTTGGGCCAACAGGTCTACGAAGGCCGACGGCGGCCACGGATCGCTGAACGCCTCGGCTTCGATGTTCGCCATGGCTTCGACATCCGCGCGCGTTGCCACGCGCACGTGTACCTGCGGGTCCCGCGTGCGGTGCGCGCGCCGCTCGGGACTCATTCCGTCAACGTGAGCGACTGCTGATGCGCCGCCTCCCACTGCACCTGCGCTTCTGCGAGACGACCGTATGCTGGCTCCCACTGCTCAAGGGAAACGGGGCCGGACGCGTCCCACGCGATCACGCGCGTCAAGTGCGACGCATCCGCAGCAACAGCCTCGCCGTCAGCACGCCCGTCAGCACCGGGGACGCAAAGCAGAAGGCGACCGTCCGCGACCCGTGCAAGGTCGCCCAGCGCCACTCGCGTCATCGCCCCTTCGGCCGCGACGCCGCCGCCGCGCTCAATGCGTACCGGCAGTGAGTAGCGTTCGCCACGCAGCGCATCGGCGTGCACCAGATACCGGCCGGCTTCCTGATGGGCGGCCGCGGCCAAGAGAAGCGACGACACCGCGAACAGCGGTGTGCCGGCCGCGTGCGCCATCCCTTTCGCCACCGCCGCTGCGATGCGTAACGAGGTGAAGCTCCCCGGTCCTGCGCCACATACAATCGCGCCCAGGTCGCGTGGAGTGATGGCCTGCGATGCCAGCACGTCGACGATCGCGGGAAATATCGCGTCGTCGCGTGACGCACCCATTGGCACCACGCGCGCATCGAGAAGCGACGGACCGTGGATGAGTGCCACCGAGCCTCTGGCCGACGACGCTTCGATGACCAGCGTCCAACCAAGTCGCGATGGTGCCGGGGTGGCGTTTGCCATCAGGGCAGATCGTGGAACGGAGCGGCCGCGCAAAGAATGTGCATCCCGCACGATCTCCGATCGCGCACCGCGCGGCAAGGGTGCTACGCCACCGCTTTGAGCAGGAGAGGTTTCGTCGACCTCGGGGTGGCTGGCAGCGTCGCAGAGGGGGAATCAGGCGCGGATGCCAACTCCGCAAACACGCCCGCCTCCGCCAAGGCACCGGCAGCATCCAGCAGTCGGGGATCGAAGGCCGTGCCTCGATCCTCCCGCATGATGGTCATGACGCGGTCAACGGGCATTCCTCCACGATAGGGGCGATCGGCGGTGAGCGCCTCGTACACGTCCGCAATCGCCAAGACGCGTGACGTCACGTCGAGTCGCTCGGCGGGAAGCCCCCAGGGATAGCCGCGCCCGTCGAGGCGCTCATGATGTTGTGCGGACGCGGCCGCGAACGCACGAAAGGCTGGCACGCGCTCGAGAATTTGCAGCGTCCATCGCGGATGCTTCTGGACTTCACGTCGCTCCTGTTCGGTGAGTGCGGCGGGCTTGTCGAGAATGCGGTTCGAGACGCCAAGTTTCCCGATGTCGTGCAGGAGTCCCGCTCGCAGTACGGTCCGCGAACGATCGGTGTTTGCACCAAGCGACGTGGCAATCGCCACCGCATAACGCGCCACGTTGGCGGAGTGGCGATATGTGAACGGCGTCTTGGCATCGATCACCGACGCAAACGCCGACGCGGTGGCGTCGATACGATCCTCAGAGGCGACCAATGGGACATCGCCCGGTTCGAGGGTGACCACCGTCGTGGTCAGCTGTTCCACATCGGTGAGCGTGGTCCACCACGCCCCGTCGCGACGCCATGATTCCATGCATCGCACGAGGGCCGGATCAAACCAGCGGGCGCTGCGCGCTCTCGCCATCGCCAGCGCGGGACGCAGGCCTTGTTCTGTCCAATACGCCTCGAAGGTCTGAGCGATCAGCAAGATGCGCGAGAGTATCGGGATGGCGTCGCCAGCGAGGCCTACCGGGTACCCGAGACCACACCAATGTTCATCGACGTGACCGATCGCCTCTGACGTCGCGTGCGGGAATCCGAGAGCGACCGCTATCTGCGCCCCCCGCTCGCAACGCGCCTGAATGATCTCTCGCGTCATGTGCGGCGTCTGGGCAATACGGAGAAAGTGCTGCATCCGCTTGATGGGGCTTCGGCCAACACCGCAGTTGCTGGCGGTTCGCATCGCCAGGCGCCAGCGGTCGTGCCAATCGACCAAGCGCATATCGCGCTTGACCTGTTGATCGTCAGTGCCGAAGAGCGCGGCCATGCGCGCGGCATTGCTGGAGCAACCGGCGTCTTTCAGCAACGCCGCATAGTACAGCGCACCCATCAACGCCGTATCCAACCCCATTTCGCGTCCAAGACGCATCGCGATGACGGCCGTTCGCAACGTGTGTCCCGGACGTTGCCCCTCCGTCAGATCCAGCGCAAACGTGAGCGCCGAAATGACCTCGGCAAGCCTGACCGTTGGCTCGCGAGCGGCAGGAGGTTGAGGCAGTGACACGTCGTACACCAAGCCAAAAGGTCAGAAGAAAGGCAGGCCGGCGAGGCCACTCCCCTGTGAGACGGTCTTCGACCGTGCTCCGTCACGCCAACACCGACGATGCGGATTCCGAGACCGACACCGAGAGCGCTCGCCGCCCACGCTCGGCATCGTCGTGGTGGAGGGCGATCTGGATCACACCGCTGGGCAGCGTCTCACGCGCGCAGTCCGGCCACTCAATTAACAGCACGGGGGCCGCGGCCACGATGTCATCCCAGCCGAGCGCGAGCAGCTCGGTCAGTGAACGCAACCGATACAAATCGGCGTGCACCACGTAGCCCGTCTGGAGCGGGTACTCTTGCACCAACGCGTAGGTAGGGCTCGTCACGCTGGGCATGTCCAGCACCCCCAGCCCTTCGCACAGCGCACGAGCCAGCGTCGTCTTTCCTGCGCCGACGTCGCCAGATAGCGTGATCACGCTGGGGCGCGTGAGCAGGGCGCCGAGGGCTCGCCCCCACCCAGTCAGCGCGTCGAGCGTCGGCGCCTGCGGTGGCACGGCGATGGACAGTGCCCGTCTTGATGCCTGCACGCGCGAATCGAGGTTATCGGCCACGTCGTCCTCCGCTGCGGCGGGGGGCCGCGCTTGGCGCAGACCCTGGCGCAGACCCTGGCGGACGCTTCGCCGCTTTGGATTGCCCGCGCGCTTGTTCCGGCTTTTCGCCAAGCGCCGTTCGTACTTCGAAGAGCTGATCACGCAGTCGCGCGGCGGCCTCGAAATCCAACGCGGTCGCGGCTTCACGCATGGCGGTTTCGAGCTCCCCCACGAGCGTGGTGAGGTCTTCGCGCGAGCGCGGCGCGCGCTCACCGCCAATGGCTCTCGTCGCTGGCGCCGCGTCCGGATGCTTCTCGATTCGCGCATCGGCCACACGCGTAATAAAGCGCACTTCGTCAATGCTCTTCGTCACGCCATGGGGAATGATGCCGTGCTCGGTATTGTGATCACGCTGGATCGTGCGGCGTCGATCAGTCTCGTCGATCGCCCGTTGCATGGATCCCGTCACGCGGTCCGCATACAGAATGGCCTTGCCGCTCAAGTGTCGCGCCGCACGACCAATGGTCTGGATCAGCGAGCGATCAGAGCGCAAAAACCCCTCTTGGTCAGCGTCAAGAATCGCGACCAGCGACACCTCGGGCATATCCAATCCCTCGCGCAGGAGGTTGATGCCGACCAGGACGTCGAACTCGCCGAGTCGCAGGCCACGAATAATCTCCATACGTTCGATCGCGTCGATGTCGGAGTGCATGTAGCGTACCCGCACACCCATCTGTTGCAGATAGTCGGTGAGGTCCTCGGACATCCGCTTCGTGAGCGTGGTGACCAACACACGTTCGCCGCGACGCTCACGCTCACGAATTTCATGCAGCAGGTCATCCACCTGTCCCTTGACCGGTCGGATTTCGAGCACCGGATCCAAGAGTCCGGTGGGGCGAATCACTTGCTCGACCACGATCCCTTCCGACTGCTGCAGCTCCAGCTCCCCGGGTGTGGCGGAGACATTGATCAAGCGCGGCACGAGCGCCATGAATTCTTCGAAGACCAGCGGTCGATTGTCCAGCGCGCTGGGCAGTCGAAATCCATAGTCGACCAACGTCAACTTGCGCGCGCGATCGCCGTTATACATCCCGCGGACCTGTGGCAAGGTGACGTGCGACTCGTCAACCACCACCAAATAGTCGTCGGGGAAGTAGTCGAGCAAACACGCGGGACGCTCACCAGATTCCCGACCACTCAGATGGCGGGAGTAGTTCTCAATGCCCGCGCAGGTTCCGATCTCCGCCATCATTTCGAGATCGAAGTGCGTGCGCTGCTCCAGCCGCTGGGCCTCAAGCAGTTTTCCCTGTCCGCGTAACTCTTCAAGGCGCAGGCCAAGCTCCGCGCGAATGGCGGCCGACGCGCGCTCGATCGTTGGGCGTGACGTGATAAAGTGTTTTGCTGGATAGACGGCCGTGCGCTCCAGGGCCGCGATGGTCTCACCAGTCAGGGGATCGATCTTGGAAATCCGTTCGATCTCATCGCCCCAGAGCTCCAATCGCACGGCCTGTTCTTCATACGCAGGGAAGATCTCCACGGTATCGCCGCGCACCCGAAACGTCCCGCGTTCGAAGGCCACGTCGTTGCGCATGTACTGAATACCGACCAACGCGCGCAGAATGTCGTCGCGGGCAATCGTCTGGCCACGCGCAAGCGACACCATGCGCTCGCGGTAGGCAACGGGGTCGCCCAATCCGTAGATCGCGGAGACCGTTGATACGATGACGACATCATCCCGCTCCATCAACGACGACGTCGCGCGCAGGCGCAGGCGATCAATGTCTTCGTTGATGCTTGCGTCCTTCTCGATGTACGTGTCACTCGAAGGCACGTACGCCTCCGGTTGGTAGTAGTCGTAGTACGATATGAAGTACTCGACGGCGTTGGTCGGGAAGAAACTCTTCAGTTCACCATAGAGCTGGGCGGCAAGCGTCTTGTTGTGCGACAGCACCAGCACCGGGCGCTTCCACTGGGCGATCACGTTGGCGATCGTCATGGTTTTCCCGGAGCCGGTGACCCCCAGCAGCGTCTGGATGCGATCGCCGCGATTCAGGCCGGCGGAGAGTTCCGCGATCGCGCGCGGTTGGTCGCCGGCGGGCGAAAACGGGGACTGGAGAAGGAAAGGCACGCTCATATCGCCACAATATAATCGAGAGGTCGGCGTTTGTTCGGTCCCGGTGGCTCGACAGCCCCCGGAATAGCGGGCTCTACTCGTCGCTCGTGATCTTCTCGCGCCGACTTACGGCAGAGATCCCTTTCACACGACGCGCCGCTTTGATGATCCGCTCCAAGTGGGCCAAGTTCTCGACTTCGACCATGGCCGCGCCCACCACCCGTCCCTCGGTGGTTTTGAGTTCTAGACTCTTGATGTCGGTGCCGGTGGCACTCACGGCAGCGGCCACGTCAGCGTACAGCCCGCGTCGATCCGTCCCATCAAGGGCGAGCCGCACGACAAAGCGCTCGCCGGCCATCTCGTGCCAGTCGATGTCGAGGCGTCGTTCGGGCTCGTGGGCAAGAAGCAGGAGGTTGGGGCAGTCGTCGCGATGGATACTGACACCTCGACCACGGGTGACGTAGCCCACCACTTTGTCGCCTGGAACCGGCTGGCAACACTGGGAGTAACGCACCAACAGCCCGTCGGCGCCTTGGATACGAATGCCCTTGCCCGTGCCGCGCACGCGATCAACGATGCGTTCGAGGGTGCTGGGTTGCTTCGGCTGTTCGGGCGCGTTCTCAAGTTCCGGATGCAGCAGCTTCAACACCTGCATCACGTGGAGATCACCGGCACCGATCGACGCGATGAGATGCGTCGCGTCCTTGAGCTTGAGCGTCTTCGCGGCGGAGAGGAGTGCCTGGTCATCGGTCTTGGGCAGACGACGACGGCGCAGCTCCCGTTCGATGATCTCTCGACCCAAGCGCATGGCGGACGAACGCTCTTCGAGGCGCAGCATTTGCCGGATCTTGTGACGCGCTCGTCCGGTTCGGACATGCGCGATCCAGTCTCGGCTTGGCTTGGCGTTGGGATTCGTGAGAATCTCCACCGTCTCCGAATTCTTGAGCTCGCGGGACAGCGGGGCAATGCGTCCGTTGACCTTGGCCCCAGCGCATCGTGCTCCGACCTGGGTGTGCACGGCAAACGCAAAGTCCAGCGGCGTCGCGCCTTTGGGCAACTGGATGACGTCGCCCGTCGGCGTAAAGACGAAGATCTCGTCCTGGTACAAGTCCAACTTGAGAAACTCCAGGAACTCGCCCGGAGTTTCGGCATCCAACTGCAACTCCAGCACTTGGCGGAACCATGTCAGGTGTCGATCCAATTCATCGGTATTCTTGTTCGACTCTTTGTACAACCAATGGGCAGCAATGCCGAAGTCCGCCGTGCGATGCATATCGCGCGTGCGGATCTGAATCTCGAAGAGCTGGCGCCCGGGCCCAAACACCGTCGTATGGAGCGACTGATAGCCGTTGGACTTCGGCTGCGCAATGTAGTCTTTAATGCGCTCCTGAACCGGCGTCCATCCGTCATGAATAACGCCGAGGGCGTGATAGCACTCAAGCACGTTGGGGACGATCACGCGAATGGCGAGGAGATCGTAGATGTCTTCGTACGGTCGGTCGCGCTGTTGCATCTTTTTGAAAATCGACCACAAGTGCTTTGGTCGGCCCGTCACTTCCACGTCGGCAATGCCGGCGTCGGCCAGACGTTTTTCCAACGGATCGCGCAGCTGGGCGATGAGTTCCTCACGCTCCCCACGCTTCGACGCCACCATCTTCGCCAGCGTCTTGTACGCCTCAGGCTCCAAGTGCTTGAACGCGAGGTCCTCCAGCTCCCACCGCATCTTCGCCATGCCGAAACGATGCGCCAGCGGTGCGTAGAGATCCCGTGTTTCCTGGGCGATACGGCGCCGCTTTTCCGGTGCGAGCCAGTCGAGCGTCCGCATGTTGTGCAGACGATCGGCAAGCTTGATCAAGATGACGCGCGCATCCTTCGCAATGGAGAGCAACAGTTTGCGGTAGTTCTCGACCTGTCGTTCTTCGCGAGACGACAGTGGGAGATTGGCGATCTTGGTCAACCCATCCACGATCTGCGCGATCTCGGCGCCAAACTCCCGTTCGATATCCTCGACCGTGATGTCGGTGTCCTCGACGATATCGTGCAGCAGCCCGCTGGTCACGGTGGCGGTGTCGAGCTGCAGGTCTGCCAGGATCCGCGCGACTTCGATGCAGTGCGACACGTATGGCTCGCCAGAATGGCGCACCTGACCCGCATGCGCCGCGTCCGAGTACCGATAGGCCCGCACGAGCAGCTCGTGATCGAGCTTGTCGTACGAGATCTCGGCGCTCGGGCCGAATCCTGGAATTGCCTCATGCAGCACGAATGACGTCACAACAGACCTGCCTCCGCAAAACTCAGGTATCGCCCGCGACCTATTATGATGTGGTCATGGACAGGGATATCTAATAAACGCCCGGCTGCCACCAATTGTTCGGTCACGACGCGATCATCGCGCGACGGTTCGGGATCACCACTTGGATGATTGTGCACGAGAATCACCGCCGCGGCCCGTTCGGCAATCGCCTCGCGAAACACCTCGCGTGGATGGACCAACGAGGAGTTCAACAGTCCGCGCGTGACCAAGACATCGCGTTCGAGACGATGCTGCGCGTCAAGAATGGCGACGTGGAACTCCTCCACCGGCAACTCCTGTAGTCTTGGCGCGTACACGGCCACGACGTCCTGCGGTCCCCGAAGGGGTACGCCGGCGTCACGCGCTTCCAGCGAAAGTCGCCGACCCAGTTCGAGCGCCGCATGAATAGCCGTTGCCCGCGCCTGCCCAACGCCACGCACTCGGGTCAGCGACGCCATCGGCGTCATCGCCAGTCGTCCCAATGACCCCCCGGCATGTTCAAGAACGGCCTGTGCGTTGTGCAATGCCGACCTGCCCACCCCGCCAGTCCCGAGAATCGTCGCGATTAGTTCGGTGGTGCTGAGCGCCTGCGCCCCCAGTGACCGCAACCGCTCACGCGGACGCTCCGTGCTTGGGAGCTCCCGAATAGTTAGCGTGCGCTGCGGCGGCTGGCTACTGCAAAGACCCTTCGAAACCGGCATACGTGGCTCCAATGTGGAAGAGGAGTCCGTCTCACACGAATCCTTATTGGACCCGCTGCAAGTGCTTTGAGAAGATGGACTTCGCAATGATCACCTGAAGTGTCGATTTCGCCGTATCGGGGTGTTCTGCCTCTGCTCCTTTTCGCGCGGGCGCGTGCGCCGAGGCCACGTGAGGTGATTCGACCACGCCGCCGAATGCAAAACGAGGACCGAATGCTCCCGGTCCTCGTTCGCTCACGATCACAGGTGGAGGTCTTTAGAGACCGCCGCTCCCGCGGGGCTTGGCCGTACGGGCGCCGCCATTGCTGCCGCCGGAGCTGCTCCCGCCGGAGCTGCTCCCACCGGATGACGATCCACTTCCGCCAGATGATGAACCGGAGGAAGGAGAGAAGTCACTCGCTCGCGGTGCAGGCGATGAGCCGCGATCGCGCGTGTATCCCTGACCATAGATCAGCCGACCGCGCGGCTCCGCAGGCGCGCTATTGGGATTCACGATCACGATCGGACCGTTGCCGTAGAAATAGCCCGGGCCGAAAAACCCGCCTCCACCGAAGCCAAATCCGTTGTTGAAGCCGAGACGATTGTTAAAGCCGAAGCGGTTGAATTGAAAGCCATACGGATCCCAACCATAGTAGCGATCGGCGCCGTACAACCACCCCAGTCCCATCATGCCGTAGCAGTCGGAGGCGAGCCCACAGCGGCCATCGACATCGCCGGCGCCGCGACGAACATCCGTGCGGCTTAACGGCTCCGCTCCCACTTGGCCTTCGCCTGGACGGCGAATCGTGAACGATCGGGGATTGGACACGGCGACCATCATATCAAGCACGCGCGATGGCATTCCATTATCCGCGAGACGTACCAACTCCTTCCCGGTTAGCGAGAACTGTTGCTGCCGATCGGTCAGCCACGCCTCAGTGACAGAGGCATCGACGGCCTTCGCCACTTCCAGGACATCGCTGGTGGACACCGGTGCCCCAGCATCGGCGCGAGCGGACGGCGTACTGAAAAACACCCCAGCGCCCCCCTCGCGTACCCACCGCCCGTCGGCGCCACGGACGAAGGTGGCATCGGCGACGCGCCGTAACGCGCCGGCGCAGGTGTAGTCGGACTTGACCGTCACCCGACGCGTCTCGCTGATCGGCGTCACCGATTCCGTCCCCACGCACCCGTCTCGCGGAGGAGACAGCCGCTTCCCCGCCGCATCGAGCAGCGGCCGTTCCACCAACGCGCCGTCAATGATGCCCTCCATCGCAATCCCCGTATCACGGAACTTCGCGACGAAGGTCGACGCCTTGCCGTTCATCGACACACTTTGACTTTGCACCCACTGGCCGTCGGCGTCGATCGACATGATCCCGCTCTCCAGACGCTTGACGCCGCGTGCGCACGTGAACATGCCACGCATCAGCAGCCGACGACCATCTTCGCTCCACGTCGCAGACTCGGTTCCAGAGCAGTCATCGACCGACTTGGCGATTGTGCGACCCGGGTCGACGACCGTGCGCTCAACAATGGCGCCGCCAGCGAAGTTGACGATATCCACGCTCGTCGCCGTGGCACCAGGCACGACACAGAACATCGCACGCGCGGAGGATCCCAACGCCTCAGCGCCAACCGTTTGCATCGGTGAGGCTCCCGTGGGAGTCCAACACCCAAGCCACGG
Organism: Gemmatimonadaceae bacterium; assembly: GCA_031421995.1. GTDB lineage: Bacteria > Gemmatimonadota > Gemmatimonadetes > Gemmatimonadales > Gemmatimonadaceae > Gemmatimonas. Next base: position 12,677 of record JANOPS010000366.1, on the reverse strand, counting down.
CTGCCAGCGCGGCTCGTGGATGGCGACCGACATCTCACGACCGGACTGCGCGCTGGCGCGCACCGACAGGAGCATCACGGCGAACGCCGACGCCCCAATGAGCACCGCGCGAACTCTCAGCATCTTGGATTTCATGGATGGCTCAGAAGCGAAGGTGGAGGCCCGTCGTCACCGAAACGCCCGACAAGTTGATACGGTCGAACCCAACAAAATCCCTCCCCATCGGAGCCCGCGCCCGATCATATCGAGCTTCCGTGGTGACGCCAAGGCGCGTCGACAGCGAATAGTTCACACCAGCCGCACCATACGCACTCGCCGTCCATCCTTGCGTCTCCACGGTTGATGCGAAGACGTCGAAGTCTCGGAAGTCGACAAAATCACCAGACTGGCGGAAATTGTGATACATCACGCCTCCGCCGCCAGACACGTATGGCGCGAAGCGCCTCGGGACCCATGCCAATCGACCGAGCGAGCGGCCCGGCGGCAACAGATAGAGCTTGAGACCAGCCGTCAGTGGCGCTCTCCGAAAGCTCGTGGTCTGCTCGATCGGCAGATCCTTGTTGTCCACGTAGTCCCGGTACTCTGACGTGACGTCCCGCGAACTGATGCCCACGCCGAACTGGAGTGCAATCCGTTGGGTTATCGGGACATCGAGGTCGACAGCCGCCGATACCCCCGCGAATGAACCGCGATTCAGGGTCAGATCGCTCGTGACTTGCGAGAAGACGTTGCTCCGCGCATCAGGGCGCGCCACGCCAAATCTCAGGGAGAGATTGGCGCGCGGCGCGTGAAAGAGGTACCCGTCGCCAGACCCAGACTGCGCGAACGCGGATGATGACAGACTACACAAACACAGCGCCGACACTGCGAACCTGATGCGAAGAGTCTGATTCACCATAGGACCCGATCCCGCCATAGTGGGTGAGTACAACAAGCACTCTGTAGGTACAACTGTACCAAACATGCGGCGTTTGGTCCTTTTACGCAAGAGGGGCGTTCGCACCCACCCCTCTTGATCGGTACCCGCACAGCTGCCTAGAGGTTCGCCCCATGGCATTTCTTGAACTTCTTGCCGGACCCACAGGGACAGGCGTTGTTCCTCGGCGTGCTCTCCCACCCTGGCGCCATCGCGCCACCTGCGACCTCGAGCGAACGGACCCCGCTGCCGGCCCCAACGACTTTTGGCGTTCCACGGGCGACCATACGCGAGGCGCCCCCGAGCGCGTCGTCCGTTCCATCTTCCTCGTCTTCGGGTCCCGCGTCGGCGACACCGACCTGATCGGGCAGCTGCTCATCCTCGTACGTCACGTCCTCGAGAATCCCCATGGCGTTGAAGCGCTTCGCCGGCCGACCATCCGGCAATCGGGCGTCGATCGGTGCGGGGGGTTGAAAACTCTCGACGGGGGCCTGCTCAAAGACCAACTGGGCCTTGAGGAATCGCTCCGTAAACGTGTTCGCCAGATCGTGCATCAGGTCGACGAACATGGTGTACGCGTCCTGCTTGTACTCCACCAACGGATCCTTCTGGCCCCAGGAGCGATAGTGGATCGAGGCTCGCAATTGGTCGAGATCGTAGAGGTGGTCCTTCCACTTTTCGTCGAGTGCGTTCAGCATCACCAGCGACAGCAAGCGCGGGGCGAAGCCCTGCCCTGATTCGTCTGTCACGGCGTTCAGACTTTCGAGCTTCTCGGCGAACGCCGCGCGCGCCGCCTCGGTTGCGGCCGTCTGCGCGTCCTCGAGTGTGAGCGGCTTCACGTCCGCCGCAAAAGCGGGGACGGACAGCATGTAGTGCATCAGCAAGTCCTGCTGCACGTACTCGAAGTCCCACTCTTCGGGACTATCAAACGTGGCAAGCGCCTGCTCCACACGTCGCTTCACGCCGCGCTCAATCATCTTGATCGACTCGGCCTTCAGTTCCTCACCACCTTCCAAGGCGAACGCGCGCAGCGAGTAAATCACCTCGCGCTGCTGATTCATCACGTCATCGTACTCCAGCAGCCGCTTGCGTGACTGGAAGTTCTGCAACTCGACACGCTTCTGCGCCTGCTCGATCGACCGCGTAATGAGTGGATGGGTGAGAACCTCCCCGTCCTGCGCGCCCATCCGATCCATCAACTTCGCAATTCGCTCGGAGCCAAACAGGCGCATCAGATCGTCTTCCAGCGACAAGAAGAACTGCGACGCACCGGGATCGCCCTGTCGGCCCGCGCGACCGCGCAGCTGCCGATCAATGCGACGCGACTCGTGACGCTCGGAACCGACGATATGCAGGCCACCGATTTCGTCGACATTGATCTGCTTCCCGTCTGGGTCCATCACAGTCGACGGGCGTGCATCCGTTATCCCTGCCCCGAGCTTAATGTCGGTGCCACGACCCGCCATGTTCGTGGCGATCGTAATAGCGCCGGGGCGACCCGCCTCGGCAACAATCTCCGCCTCGCGCTGATGGTATTTCGCGTTCAGCACAGAATGTTTGAGTCCGGCGCGGGCAAAGAGTCGGGCGAGCGTTTCCGACGCTTCCACGCTCGCCGTCCCCACCAGCACCGGATACCCCAGTTCGTGCAACCGCTTGGTCTCTTCCACGATCGCGTTGTACTTCTCGCGGCGCGTTTTGTAGACCAGATCCTGTCGATCGTCACGATCGATGGGCCGGTTGGTGGGAATCACGGACACGGCCAACCCGTAAATCTGGTGGAACTCATTCTCTTCCGTTTCCGCCGTACCGGTCATGCCGGCCAGCTTCTCATACATGCGGAAGTAGTTCTGAATGGTGATCGTCGCGAGCGTCTGCGTCTCGCCCTTCACCTGAACACCTTCCTTCGCTTCGACCGCCTGATGCAATCCTTCGCTCCAGCGGCGGCCCGGCATGGTGCGTCCGGTGAACTCATCGACAATCAACACCTGCGCGTCCTGCACGACGTAGTTCACGTCTTTCTCGTACAACGCGTGGGCGCGGAGCAACTGATGAATGATATTCAGGCGCTCGCTTTTCGTCGCGTACTCCCGTTCGATCAGCGCGCGACGTTCCAACCGTTCTGGCGCACTGAGCTCGTGGTCCTTGTCGAGCTGCCCGATGAGCGTCGCGATGTCGGGGAGGACAAACGCATCGCGTTCGTCAGGCGAGAGCCAGTCGAGGCCTTGCTCGGTCAGATGGACCGTGTGTCCCTTTTCGTCAAGCACGAAGAGCAGATCATCTTCCAGGTCGCGGTACTCCTGCTTGCTGGCGGGCAACTTCCGATCGGCAATGCGATCCAGTTCCATACGCTGCACCAGCTGCTTCACGCCGGGTTCCTGCAGAATCTTCATCAGCTTCTTGTTCTTCGGCCACCCCAGCTGCGCCTTATACAGCTCCAGCGCCGCCGTCACCGTGTCCTTTGCTTCCAACGCGCGCTCGCCACTGGCGACCAGCGCATTCACCAAGTCAGACTGACGCCGGACCAATCGCACGACGCCGCCGTTGAACTCCGCGTACTGCATGTCGCCATCGTTCCCAACAGGGCCGGAAATAATGAGGGGCGTGCGCGCTTCGTCGACCAGAATGGAATCGACTTCGTCGATCATGGCGAAGATGTGCTGACGTTGCACGCGCTGATCAAGCGTCGTGACCATGTTGTCGCGCAGGTAGTCGAACCCGAATTCGTTGTTCGTGCCGTAGGTGATGTCGGAGCCATAGACCTCGCGACGTTCCCACGAGCCCGGCTCGGTATCGTCGAGGCACCCCACGGTCAGGCCCAACCACCGGTACAGATGTCCCATCCACTGCGAGTCGCGACGGGCCAGGTAGTTGTTGACCGTGACCAGATGCACGCCCCGCCCCGGCAGCGCGTTGAGGTAGAGCGGCAACGTCGCGACGAGGGTCTTGCCTTCGCCCGTGGCCATTTCCGCGATGCGCCCCAAGTGCAGCTGAATGCCACCAATGAGCTGCACCTCGTAGGGCACCATGTCCCACGTGAGCTCGTTGCCGGTTACGACCACCTGTGTGCCGGCCAAGCGCCGGCACGCCTCGCGCACCGTGGCGAACGCTTCCGGCAAGATCTCGTCCAGCACTTCGGCGATCGTCGCCCGCAGCTCCGCTTCCGCACCACTTCGACCGTCGGGGCCGTGCAGCTCCATGTCGATCCGCTCTCGATCGTCGACGTTGGCGGCCGAGCGCTTCTCGGCCTTGAGCGCGTCAATGCGGGCTTCGATGGGGCCTGTGCGCTCGGCCAAGAGGGCGCGGAACTTCGCGGTCTGTGCTTGAATGTCCGCGTCGGACAACGTCGCCAACCGCTGCTCGATCGACACGATGTCGTCGATGATGGGCTGCACGCGCTTGCGCTCGCGCTCGTGCCGGGTGCCGAACAGCTTTCCGATAATTTTGTTGAACATATACGGGCCTCTACGTGATGTCGGGGCGCCCGATCGGCCGCGCCCGTCGCACCAGTCAGGCGCGCTCGGAGACGTCAGCGTCGTTCGGGTCCCGGAGATACAAACCGGTGGACACGATGTACTCGGCAACCGCGTCGGTGACGAAGCCCCGGATGGAGCGACCTTCCCGCACACGTGCCCTGATCTCGGTTGACGACACATCCACCCGTCGCGTTGCCAATTGGTGCTCCGGCAACTCCAACGCGTTGGCTGGCTCAGGTGACGGGACGGGGTCAGCCGAGGCTACTTCACGCCTCAACACCACGACCTGTGCTATCGAATGAAGCCGCGCCGGTTCTTTCCACTGCGAGAACGTGGCGGCCGCATCTTCCCCGACCAGTAAGTGCAGTTCCGCCGACGGCCAACGCCGCCGGAGGCTCTCCACTGTGTCAACCATGTAAGATAACCCGCCCCGTACGATTTCGATGGGGTCCACCTCGAATCCGGCAACGCCACGAAATCCAAGCTGCGTCATCGCGAGTCGATCCTCGGCCCGCGTGCGCATCCCTCGTTTCAGCGGCTGCTGCCCCGCCGGAATGACGAGCATCCGGTCGAGAGACAACGCCTCATACGCATCCGAGGCCACCAGGAGATGCCCCACGTGCGGCGGATCGAAGGAGCCGCCGAAGATGCCGATGCGCATGAACCGATGGGTCGGGTCGCGCTTAGCGCGGACCGGGGCGCGCGTACGCGACCGGCGAAGCGACTGAATCCGGCGGCGTTTTCGCGGGCGTCGCCACCGCTTTGACCGTGTCGGCAGCGCCGCAGGCGACCTTGACGTCGGCATCACCTGGATACGCCTTCCACATCGCGGTACACGTCTCGGCGGCATCGTCCTTCCACCGGATCTTGGTGTACAGCGAATGCAGCCGAAGCCACGACAGCCGAGCCGCCTTGGTATTCGGGTACGTCGTGACGACGTCTTTGAAGTAAATGATGGCGGGGTCGACGGCGCCACGGACCCGCACATAGTGCACGCCCGTCAGGTAGTCCTTCTGCGCGAACCACTCTTCGAGCTGCGCGATCCGGGCCTTGGCATCGGCCGTTTCCTTGGCGTCTGGGTACGACGACAGCAGCGCTCGAAGCAGCGAGGCGGCTTTCTGGCCATTCTCAGGGTCGAGCGTCGGACGCGGCCAGAGCTTCTGGTAGCTTCTCCCAACCCCGAGCATCGCTGTTGGCGCGAGGGTGTCGTCGGGAAATCCGTCCGTCACCCGCTGAAACGCTTGGGCCGCCAGGAGGAACTCCCCTCGCCGCTCGTGCGCCATGGCCAAATAGTAGAACGCCGGCGCTAACAGCGGATCGCGCGCCGAGAGGTCGTTCGTGAGACGCTCAAACCCGATCTGCGCGTTCTCCCAGTTCTTTCGCTCGTACTCGATCAGCGAAGCCCGGAAGAGGGCCTCCGGTGTGGCATAGTTCTGCGGGCGGAATCCGCCGGAGCATGCGGCAAAAGCCGCCATGCTCAGCAGAATCAGAATGCGCCACTCAAGGCGGTTGGAGCGAGTCGCGGGGAGGGTCATGCGGAGGTTGGTACCCGAAGTGGATAGCACGGGTCCACGGCAGCGACTCGGGCAAGAACACGCAATATCATGGTCGGACCGTGAATCATGATAGTCTTGGCGAGCGCGTCGTTGAGGCCAATCCCACCACCTTCGCCCGACCGACCGTCGTCGACGAGGTCACGTTGCGTGTGTCGACCACGAGAGTGGCGTGATCCACGACGCGCTGGTAGTCCACCCCGTGATGATCGGTGACGATGACCACGGCATCCGCCCAGCCCAACATCTCCTCGGTCAGTTCGACTCCCTTCCGGACATGTCCCTCCTCCCGGAACTCGTGCACGAAGGGATCGTGAAACTCGACGTGCGCGCCGCGTTCCTCGAGCAGACGGATGACGTCAAGCGCCGGGCTCTCCCGCACGTCGTCGATATCGCGCTTATAGGCAACACCCAGGACCAGCAGGCGGCTGCCACGCACCGCCTTGCGCATGTCGTTCAGGGCATCGGCGACCTTTTGGACCACCCACTCGGGCATGTGTGAGTTGATCTCGCTGGCCAGGTCGATAAACCGCGTCTTGTAGTTCAACGTCCGCATCTTCCACGCCAGATAGTGCGGGTCGAGCGGAATACAGTGCCCGCCGATCCCAGGCCCTGGCGTGAATTTCATAAACCCAAACGGCTTCGTCGCGGCCGCGTCGATCACCTCCCACACATCGACACCGAGCTTGTCGCAGATGATCGCGATCTCGTTCACAAGCCCGATATTCACGGCACGGAAGGTGTTTTCCAATAACTTCACCAGTTCCGCGGCCTCGGGGGAGGAGACCGGCACCACCGTATCAATGCAGCTTTCGTAGAGGGCGCTGGCCACTTCGACGCAGGCGGGCGTGATGCCACCGACGACCTTGGGCGTGTTCTTCGTGTGGTAGACCGCATTGCCGGGGTCGACACGTTCGGGGCTGAAGGCGACAAAGATGTCCACGCCGACCACCAACCCCATCGCTTCCAATCGCGGCTGCAGGAGCTCCCTCGTCGTGCCCGGGTAGGTCGTGCTCTCGAGCACAACGCAGAGTCCCGTATGCGCTTGTCGGGCAATTGCGTCGGCGGCGGCGAGCACGAACGACATGTCCGGATCGCGGGTCTTGGACAACGGCGTGGGAACGGCGATTGAAATCGCATCGCATTCGCGCAGCCGTGTCTCGACCGTGGTTGCCACGAAGGTCCCGGCACTGACGGTCGCGCGCACGTCTGCGGCTGCAACATCCTGAATGTGCGACTGCCCGGACATGAGCAGGTCGACGACACGCTCACTCACGTCATAGCCGATGACGCGGAAACCCGCCTTGGCAAACTCCATCGCGAGTGGAAGACCGACATAGCCCAGCCCGACGACTCCGATGATTGCGCGGCGATCATGAATACGGTCGAGCACTTCTTGTTGTGTGCTCATCACGCAGTCCTCGATGCGGCGCTCCGCCCATAGAACACGCGCACAGATGTCACCACTTCATCGCGCTGCGCCGCGGTCAGTTCCGGAAAGACCGGCAGTGACAACACGTCTTTGGACGCCCGTTCACTTTCGGGGAACTGTCCTTCCTGATACCCGAGGTAGGCGAAACACGGTTGCAGATGCAAGGGCAGTGGATAGTACACCGAGTTGCCGATCCCCTCCGCTTTCAAGTGCGCCTGCAGCGCATCCCGACGGTCGGCCCGAATCGTGTACTGATTGTAGATCGACGTATTGGCCGGATCGACATAAGGTGTCGCAATCTCCGGTACGTCAGCAAATGCGGCGTCGTAATACGCGGCATTCGCCCGCCGTGCCGCGCTCCATGCGGTCAAGTGCGGCAGCTTCGCCTGCAGGACTGCGGCTTGCAGCGTATCCAGACGGCTGTTGAATCCGACGATCTCGTGATAGTAGGTGGTGCGTCCGCCATGGACGCGCAGTTTCATCAGCGTCTCATAGAGCGCTTCGTCCTGGGTGACCATCATGCCGCCGTCGCCATATCCGCCAAGGTTCTTCGACGGAAAGAAGCTGAACGTCCCGATGGCGGCTGCCTCGCCGGCCATCACCGTCGCGCCACTGATTACGCGACTGGCGCCAATCGACTGTGCGGCGTCTTCGATCACCGGATGCCCACCGACGGCCGCCGCAATCTGCTCAATCGGCGCCATCTGGCCGAACAGGTCGACGGCAATCACCGCTTTCGTTCGCGAGGTCACGGCGCTGCGCACCGCATCAGGCGACACATTGAAGGTTCGCGGGTCGATGTCCACGAACACTGGCCGCGCACCGACATTATGCACGGCACCACCGGTCGCAAAGAACGTGAACGGGGTGGTGATCACCTCGTCGCCCGCGCCGACATGCAGCGCGCGCAAGGCCAGCAGAATGGCATCAGTCCCGTTGGCGCAGCCCACCGCGAACTTCGTGTGCGACAGGCCGGCAATCTTGCACTCCAACTCACCGACGGCCTTGCCAAGGATGAACGACTGCTGTTCAACAACGTCCATCAACGCGGCAACGACATCGTCTTTGATGGTTGCATGCTGCGCCTTCAGATCGAGTAACGGAACGGCCATGAAATTCAAACTCGCGCGGACGAGGGAAGTGACGGGACCATCACAGACTGACACGAAGTGGCAACGGAACATCGCGGCCCGTCTTCGCCGACTCATAGATACCCAGAATCAGCTCCAGCGATTTCCGTCCGGCACGGCCATCCGTATCGGCGACCGCGTTGCCGCGCAACACCGATACCACGTTCCGATAATACGCTTCGTGTCCAAAACCATACACGGTGGGCGGGTTGGTGTTCGCCTGTTCAAGAATCTTGTCGTCGTCGTCGTAGTCTGCGAACGTCCAGGTTTCGACTTTGTTGACGGCGGTTCCACCGATCTTGACAGTGCCCTTCTCCCCAAGGATCGTAATCGATCCTTCCAGGTTCTTCGGAAACGTCAGCATCGTGACCTCGATGGTTCCGATGGCACCAGACCGGAACTTCAGCACCGCGACGCCGGAGTCTTCCGCTTCAATGCGCCGCGCCATGGTAGCGGTCTTGGCCATCACGCTTTCGACGGGCCCGACCAACCACTGAATCAGGTCCACGTAATGGGACGCCTGGTTCATGAACGCTCCGCCGTCAAACTCCCAGGTCCCCCGCCACGGTGCCTGATCGTAATACTCTTGGGGACGAGTCCAGCGCACCGTACAATTCGCCATGTAGATGCGCCCAAAGCGCCCGCGATCCACCGCGCGTTTCAAGAGCTGGATCGGCGGATTGAGTCGGTTCTGTTTGACGACGAACAGCTGTACGTCGTTCTCGTCGCACGCCTGCACGAGCGCATCCGCCGCGGCCAGCGAAATGGCCATCGGCTTCTCAGAGATCACGTGGCGGCCGGCCTTCGCGGCCGCAATCCCGTGCTGCGGGTGAAGGCCTGACGGCGTGGCAATCACCACCGCATCACTGGGCACCTGCGCAAGCATGTGCTCGAGGCTCGTGAACCACGGCACATTTTGCGCAGTCCCCGCGTCTCGCGCGCGCGATTCCACGAGATCGCAGACCGCCACCAGTTCCACGTCATCCAGCTTCGCGATCGCCTCGAAGTGATTTTTCGCAATGCGACCGCAGCCGACCAGCGCCAGTCGAATCGGTCGGTCGGTGGGAATCATGCGCTCACTCCTGCGTCGTTCGGTGAAGACGAGTCGACCGGGACCACACGCTCACCGAGCCGTTCGTACAGGGCGCCAGTGCCGGTGCAGCGCAACAACTCCACGTGAGTGTCCGACATGGAGACGCCGTCCGGTGAGTCGCCCAGTGCCTCCAGCCGAAAGCCCGCCGCTGACATCCAGCCGATTCGCCGTGCGGGCACACCCGCCATCAGCGCGTAGTCGGGCACATCGCGATTGATGACGGCGCCAGCGCCAATGAACGCGTAGGCCCCAATGAAGTGACCACAGACGATCGTGGCGTTGGCGCCGATGCTGGCGCCTCGACGGACAATCGTGCGCCGGTACTCGTCCTTGCGCGAGACGGCGCTGCGGGGATTATAGACGTTGGTAAAGACCATTGACGGCCCGCAAAAGACATCGTCTTCAAGCTCGACCCCTTCATAAATCGAGACGTTGTTCTGGATCTTGGCATTGTTGCCAATGCGCACACCGTTCATGACAACCACGTTCTGCCCCAGCGAACAGTGCGCGCCGATGACGGCGCCTGGCATGACGTGTGAAAAATGCCAGATGCGTGTGCCCGCACCGATCTCCGCACCATCGTCGACGTAGGCGGATTCGTGCACTTGCGCGCCCGCGCCAAGCCGCACGAGCGCGCCAACATGCCCCTGCCCTGGCGCGCCGATCATACGGTCGGGACTCCCGTCGCGAGTGCCGCGCGTGCCTGCGATTCCCGCAGCAACTCGTGCCATTCCTGGAGAGAGCGCACCGTCGGCTCGCGTGACTGACGCGCGCCGATCGCCGCGCAGGCGGCGTTGGCCGCCGAGAGCGTGGTGGTGTACGGCACGCGATTCGCGATCGCAGCCTGCCGCAACCGTTCATCGTCCACCTGGGCGTGTTTCCCCAGCGGCGTGTTGACGAGCAACTGCACGTCGCCGTTCAAGATGAGGTCCACCCCATGTGGATGTCCTTCGTGAACTTTGAGCACGGTGGCGACCGCGACGCCGCGCTCGCGGAGATAGGAGGCCGTTCCACTGGTCGCGAATAGGCGAAAGCCCAAGGCGGTGAACTTCTGCGCGAGTGCGACGGCCGCGGGCTTGTCGGAGTCATTCACCGTGAGCAGCACCGCACCGGAGCGCGGGAGCGCGTTGTCCGCCGACAGCTGCGACTTGAGGAACGCCGTTCCAAAGTCGTCGTCGATGCCCATGACCTCACCCGTGGACCGCATCTCCGGTCCAAGCACGGGATCGAATTCACGAAACTTATTGAACGGAAACACCGCCTCTTTCACGCTGACGTACGGCGGGATGATCTCGTGGGTGAAGCCCACCTGTGCGAGCGTCTCGCCCAGCATCAGCCGCGCAGCGACCGACGGCAGTGACACGCCAATGGCCTTCGACACAAAGGGGGCCGTGCGCGAAGCGCGCGGGTTGACCTCGATCACGTAGACGATACCGTCTTTGTAGGCGAACTGCACGTTGATGAGACCGACGACCCCGAGGGCCTTTGCAAACGCCACGGTATGCGCCTTCATCTCCTCCACCGCCGCTGGCGGGATGAGGTATGGCGGCAGGACACATGCGGAGTCGCCCGAATGAATGCCCGCGCTCTCGATATGCTCCATGACTGCGCCAATCACCACGTTGGTACCGTCGCTCAGCGCGTCCACATCCGCTTCAAACGCATCCTCCAGGAAGCGGTCAACTAGCACGGGGCGATCCTCACTGACTCGCGCCGCACGGGCAAAGTAATCGCGAAGGGACGGCGCATCGTGCACGATTTCCATGGCGCGCCCGCCAAGCACATACGACGGCCGCACCAAGACGGGATACCCGATCCCGTCAGCGATGCCGACGGCCTCCTCCACGCTGGTCGCTGTGCCGTTGGCGGGCTGCGCAATTCCCAACTCGCGGGTCAATTTCTCAAATCGACGGCGGTCCTCGGCGATGTCGATGGCATCCGGCGACGTGCCGAGAATGCGAACGCCCGCCGCTTCCAGGGCGCGCGTAAGCTTGAGCGGCGTCTGTCCACCCAGCTGCACAATCACGCCGAGCGGCGCTTCACGGGCAACGATCTCGAGCACATCTTCCAACGTGAGCGGCTCGAAAAACAGTTTGTCGGACACGTCGAAATCCGTAGACACGGTTTCCGGATTTGAATTGACCATGATGGTCTCGTAGCCCTGTTCGCGGAGCGCCAACACCGCTCGCACGCAACAGTAATCAAACTCGACGCCTTGCCCAATGCGGTTGGGACCGGAGCCAAGGATGACGACCTTGGGACGACCCGTCGTCACCGCCTCGCTCTCCTCGTCATAACAGCCGTAGAGATACGGCGTACTGGACGGGAACTCCCCCGCGCAGGTATCAATCATCTTGTACGACGGCCGCACCCCAAGCGACCAGCGGTGCGCGCGCGTCGCTGTTTCCGTGTCGTGGCGCAATGCCGCCAGTTGTCGATCAGCGAAGCCCATGCGCTTCATGCGCAGCATCGCCGCACGGTCGACACTCGGCAGCTCCCGATACCACCCTTCGGCATCAAACAGCTCACGCAGCTGGTCGAGAAACCACGGGTCAATGCCGGAAACGGCGTGCAATTCCGCGGTGTCCATCCCCAGAGACATCGCGCGCTTCAGCTGAAAGACACGTTCCGGCGTTGGGCGTCGCAGCGCTCCACGCAACGCTTCCTTCGATTCTTCGGTCAGTCGATCATCGCTCAACCGCTCCCCGATGTCCCAGCCCGCGCGACCTGACTCGAGCGCGCGCAGAGCCTTCTGAAACGCTTCTTTGAACGTGCGTCCGATGGCCATCGACTCGCCGACGGATTTCATCTGCGTGGTCAGGCCTGGATCGGCCACGACGAATTTCTCAAACGCAAAGCGCGGACATTTCACGACGACGTAGTCCAGCACGGGCTCAAAGCTGGCCGGCGTGGTCTTGGTGATGTCGTTCGCCACTTCGTCGAGGGTAAAGCCGACCGCCAACTTTGCCCCGATCCGGGCGATCGGAAATCCGGTGGCCTTTGAGGCCAGCGCCGACGATCGCGACACGCGCGGGTTCATCTCGATGACAATGAGATCGCCATTGGCCGGATTGACCGCA
>JANOPS010000365.1:0-7853 GCA_031421995.1 Gemmatimonadaceae bacterium | reverse complement strand
GAAATCGTTCGCGTCGGTGGAGGCCATGCGCGCGTCGAGGTAGGCGCGGATGACCGAATCCGCCTTGTCGCGCGTGGGAGCTTGCGTTTGCTGTACCAGCGGCGCGCTGGACATGATGTAAAGCATCATCTGCGCCGCGCGTAGGCCCGGCGGGGGCGACGTATACTCGCCGCCCTTCCAGGCGGGATCGTTGCGAATGGCGTCCATGGCCATAGTGCGAATCATCCGATTCCGTCCCGCGATCTGCGCTGGCACGCAGGCGTATGGAGCCAGACCGTCCATGAACTGCGGGTACGTGTAACCCCACACCCAGCCGTGCATGCATCCCATCGACGTGCCCATGATGAGCCGCAGATGATTGACGCGCAGGTGCTCGGTGAGCAGGCGGTACTGCGCGGTCACCATGTCATCATACGTGTATTTCGGGAACCGCGCGTGCAGGCCGTCACTAGGTTTGCTGGAGCCGCCGTGGCCAATGCCATCCGGCAGGATGACGAAATACTTGGCGCTATCCAGTAGCTTTCCGGGAGCAAACAGCTCGCCCGCGTAGCCATTGGACAGGAACGAGCCGCCGGCGCCACCGGTCCCATGGAGAATCATGACGGCATTGCGCACGATGCCTTGTGCATCGCGTTGCAGCGTGCCGAGCGTGGTGTAGTGCAGTCGCAGCGCAGGCAACCGCTCGCCGGACGCGAACGCGAAATCGCGAAGAACGAAGTCGCCACGCGTGCCTGCGCGAGCCCAGCTTGCTGCCGGCGTCTGCGCGGCGCCATTCGACGGCGGAAGTATCAGGCAGATCAGCAGGCCCAGCATCGGCGAGCGATTGGAGAGCAGGCGCATTGCGCAGATCCATCGTGGGAAGTGGGTACCGAACGGGACAGTGTTGCAACGATCTTCGCATGCGGAGGAGCGACCGGCAAGTGTGACCTGCGCGCTTGGAGCCACCGCCGAGCTCGTTAGGCGCGACGTGCTGTTGCCGAGTCGATACCTGTGGCACCAGCGAGACAGGGGCGAAAGCGCGAGCGGCGTAGCAGATTTCCGGCGGTCATGTAGGTGTCGTCTTCTTTTGCCACTCCGTACCGATGCTCCGTTCTCAAACTGCGAATCTGCAGCGCGTGCTGGCGACAACCGTTGCGGTGCTCGTCGCGTCGTGCACCGATCTCGCGGTGGTCGATCCCGCGCCACAGAAGGAACCGTTACCGGTTGTTGGGCAGCCCAGCGCCGCGCTGCCGAACGTGCGCATCAGCGAGTTCCACTATGACAATGTCGGCACCGATGCCGGAGAGCGCATCGAAATCTCGGGGCCGGCGGGCACCAACGTTGGCGGCTGGCGGATCGTCAAGTACAACGGCTCCGCACCCACCGCAGCGGTGTCGTACACGAACAGCGGCGATCCCGTCATGCCGATCGCGTTGGGTACCACCATTCCGGCAACCTGCGGTGATCGCGGCGTGCTGGTGTTCACGTATCCCGTTGACGGACTGCAAAACGGCGGCAACGACGGCTTCGCGCTGGTCACCGCGGCGAATGAGGTTGTCGAACTGCTATCGTACGAAGGGGCCTTTACGGTGGCAGCGGGGCAGGCGTTTGCCGCGGGGATGACAGCGGTCGACGTGCTGGTGAGCGAAGCGTCGACCACGCCGGTCGGTCATTCGATTTCGCGTGCCGGTGATGGCACGTGGGCCGCGCCTGCGGCCAACTCGTTCGGTGCATGCAACGATGATGTGGGTACGCCGCCGCCACCTGATGTCGTGGCAACCGTGTCGGTGGCACCGCTCACGACGACAATCGTCGCCGGGGGGTCTGCCAACTTCACGGCGACGGCGCGAACGGCGGCGGGCGTCACGATTCCCTCCGCCACGTTTACGTGGAGCAGCAGCAATCCACTGATCGCGACCGTGAATGCGTCGGGCGTCGCGACGGGTCTTGCGGCAGGTGCGGTGACGATCACGGCAACGTCGGGGACGATTTCCGGTACCGCCTCACTCACCATCACCGCCGCGCCCACCGCGCCCGGTGTGCGTTTTGCCGAGGTGCACTACGACAACGTGGGCACCGACGTCAACGAGAAGATTGAGATCGAGGGTCCCGCCGGGACGTTGCTGACGGGCTTTAGCGTTGTGCTGTACGACGGGACCAGCCGAACCGCGTATAGCACGCGCGCACTCACGGGCAGCATTCCCGCCACTTGCGGTGCGCGCGGCGTGGTTGTTCTCGACTATCCAGAGAGCATTCAGAACGGGTCGCCCGATGGCATGGCGCTGGTGAACGCAGCCGGTGGCATCGTGGAGTTTTTGTCGTACGAAGGCAGCTTCACGGCAAGCGGTGGCCCGGCTGACGGGCGATCATCGACCGATATCGGCGTCTCGGAGAACGGATCTCCGTATGGGCAATCGCTGCAGCGCTCCGCTGACGGCGCGTCGTGGGCCGTACCGGCGACTTCCACCTTCGGTGGCTGCAACGGGACGGGCGTGTTTCCGCCGCAACCCGGATCGGTGAGCTTCAGTGGTCGCGTTGCCAGCGATCCGCCACTGCCGGTGGGCTTTCAAGACCAGGTGTTTCCGTCGTTCCGTGACGCCGTGGGCAACACGATTACCGGTACCGTCGTCTGGACGTCCGAAACACCGCTCATCGCGTCGGTCGACGCGAACGGCGTGATCACGTCGCTGACCGCTGGGACCGCCGTCATCCGCGCCACGCTCGGCGTCGCCACAGGCACCGTCTCGCTGCCCATGAGTGTCGCCGTTGCCAGCGCGACGGCGTCATACATCGGCAACACGGCCTTCGGCGATCCAACCGATGCCAACCCGCTCGATGATCTCATCCTGCGCCGCACGGAGTACACCACGTCGTTCAGCCCCACGCGCAACATCCCGAATTGGGTGAGCTACAATCTGGATGCTACGCAATTTGGCGCTGAAGATCGGTGCGACTGCTTCACGTACGATCCGCTGTTGCCGGCCAACCTGCCACGCTACACCACGGCCGACTACACGGGCGCCACCGCATTCCATGGCTATGGGATTGACCGTGGACACCTGACCCCCTCAGCCGATCGGACCAGCAGCAGTCTTGACAACGCGCGCACGTACTATTTCACCAATATCATCCCGCAGGCGGCCACGGTGAATCAAGGACCTTGGGCGCTGCAGGAGAGCTATTTGCGCGGCCTGGCGCGCGACCAGAACAAAGAGGTCTACATCGTGACCGGCGCCTCCGGCTCCAAGGGCACGATCAAGGACCAAGGCGTCATCACGATTCCCTCGCACGTGTGGAAAGTCGCCGTGATCATGTCGCGCAACGAAGGGCTGGCCAACGTGAACACCAGCAACGTGCCCGAGGTGATTGCGGTGGTCATGAAAAACGATACCGATGTGGGTGGAGCGTGGGAGCAATACCGCGTGACGATCGACTCGGTCGAGGCGCTCAGCGGCTACGACCTGTTGTCGCTGTTGCCCGACAACATCGAAGGGCAGCTGGAGCGTGGCAATCGTTTTCCTGTGGCCGCGCTCAACGGCCCGTACAGCGCCGATGAGGGCATCGATATCGCGATGAGTGCGACGGGATCCAGCGATCCTGATGCGGGGAGCGTCCTGTCGTTCGCGTGGGACTTTGGCGATGGGACCTCGTCCACAGCGATCTCGCCAACCAAACGCTACGCGCAGAACGGTACGTATACCGTGACGCTCACCGTCAGTGACCAGTTCGGTGCCTCGCGAACCGTGACCACGACGGCCACCGTGGCAAACGTCGCGCCAACCGTGATCCTGTCGCCTCCGGCTTCGTGGCGCGTGGGCGTGGCTGGCACGTTGGGGACACGGTGGACCGACCCCGGCATTCGTGACGCGCCGTTCACGATCCGTATCAACTGGGGCGATGGGTCGCCCATCACGCAGTTCGCTTCACTGACCATTCCGACCACGGCGCTTGTGCGCAGCAAGAGCTACGCGGTCGCAGGCAGCTATACCATTGTGGTGACCGTTACCGATCGTGACGGTGGTGTTGGGTCCACTTCGCTGACCATTACGGTGGTCCCATGATACTTCCCTCCGAGAGCTTTCTGATGCACGCATCCCGTTCAGTATTGCAGCGCGCTCGCCATGTGCGGCGCGCGATGATGGCCGTCGCCGCAACCATGGCGACGCTCAGTACGACAAGCCTCCGTGCGCAGGCCATCACGCAAGGATCTAACGGAAACGTCACGTACGGCTTCGGCGTGCCGAGTGCGGCGACCATCGGTCAAACGTTTGTTGGCGGCGCTGGCGCGCTCACCGGTTTTAGTCTCTGGCTCAGCAACGAGTTTGGCGTCAACACGCCGAGCGCATCGGCGCTGCAGATCCGTGGCTACGTGATGGCCTGGAATGGCACGCGGGCCATTGGCCCCATCCTGTATACGAGTGGTACGCGCGTGGGGCCGACGGCGGCGGCGCAGCAGTTTCAATTCGCCACGCCAAACATTCCCATGACGCCGGGCGCTCGGTACGTGGCCTTTCTGTCCACGTCAGGGCTGTTCAGCAACATCGTGCCGAGGCCGGCGCAAGCTGCCGTGTGGTTGTCAGACAATGCGTCCTCGGGCGGAGGATTGGTGTTCACCGATAACGGTGATGATCTCGGGCTCGTATCGTCGCAGGATTGGGACTACACGGGTGACCCGAGTTTTCAGTCGCAGTTCCAGGCGGCGTTTAGCGGCACCGTGGTGCCGGAGCCTGCGACGCTGGTGTTGATGGCGAGCGGTCTGCTTGTTCTCGGTGGGTGGAGCGCCGCGCGTCGTCGTCGAGCGTAACAAGGCTGTGATGTTTGCAGGTCTGCGGGGCGCCGTCGATTGTGTGACGGCGCCCCGCGCTGCATATGCGGCGGTGGCGAGCCAGGGAACGACGCCCGCGCAGCTCACGTTGTTGAAGGAGTGACATCGCGCAGCCGTGCGTGTCGACTTCGCCTCCACGTGTTCCCGTCATGCTGCTTTCTGTCCTGCTGCCCTCGCATCTCGCCGAACGCGTGGTGAATCCCTCGAACACCGTGCCCGCGCGCGAGTGGACAGGAGACTACGTGCTGTATTGGGCACGCACCGCCCTGCGCGCGCACGAGAACCCGGCGCTCGATGTGGCGATGACCGCTGCGCAGACGCTCGGTATTCCCGTGTTCGTCTACCACGCACTCAGTGAACGCTACCCGTTCGCGAGTGACCGGCACCACATGTTCATTTTGGAAGGGGCTCGCGACTTCGCTGCCGAGCTCACGGCGCGTGGCATTGGGACGGCGTTCCATCTGGAACGCGATGGACATCGCGGCCCGCATCTGCAGACGCTGACAGACGCGGCCGCGCTTGTGGTGACCGAGCTGATGCCCGTCGCGCCGCTGCGCGAGTGGACGGACGCGCTCGCGGCACACAGCGCGACGCCGGTCTGGCAGGTCGATACCGCATGCGTGGTTCCCGTCACGCTCACCACTGTCGGATACGATCGCGCGTTCGCGTATCGAGACGCCACGAAGCACTTGCGCCGTGAGCGCGTGTCGCGCGAGTGGCCGGAGGTGTCGCGTGATGTGCCAGCGAGTGCACCGTTCGTGCCGTCGTTGCCCTTTGCGCCGGTGGACTTGGCGCATGCCGACTTTGCCGCGTTGATTGCCGACTGCCGCATTGATCATTCCATCGGGCCGGTTGCTGATACGCGCGGCGGCACCCAGCAGGGGTATCAGCGGTGGCGTGCATTCGTAGACAGCGGCCGACTAGGGCGCTACGACAAGACGCGGAACGACCCCGCGCGGGAGGATGGCGTGAGTCGGATGTCGGCCTATCTGCACTACGGGATGGTCTCACCGATGCGTGTTGCTCGAGAGGCGGCGGCGATCCCGGGTGACGGGACCGCGAAGTGGCTGGACGAGCTGCTGATCTGGCGCGAGGTCGCGTATACCTTTTGTTATCACCGCCCTGACCACGACACCGTGCAGGCACTGCCAGGGTGGGCGCGCGCGACGTTGACGCAGCACGAAGCCGATTCGCGCGAGCTGCTCGATTGGGAGCACCTGGCGCGCGGGCAAACACCCGATGCGTTCTGGAATACCATGCAACACTCGCTGCTTGCGCATGGTGAGCTGCACAACAATGTGCGGATGACGTGGGGCAAGGCCGTGGCCGGATGGACAGCAAATGCAGAAGCAGCGCTCGCAATGCTGATCGACCTGAATCATCGGTACGCGCTGGACGGACGCGATCCGGCCTCGTTTGGCGGACTGTTGTGGTGTCTTGGACAGTTCGATCGGCCGTTCACACCCGAAACCCGGATCATGGGCACGGTACGCAGTCGCCCGAGCGATGCCCAGGCCGAGCGCATCAACGTGCCCGCCTATGCGCGGCGTGTGGCTCGCCGAGGGGGGGCAAATCCGCAACGGGTCGCGGTCATCGGCGCCGGCGTTTCAGGGCTGCTGTGCGCCCGGACCCTCGCCGACCACAATGTTTCCGTGACGGTGTTTGAGAAATCGCGTGGGGTTGGTGGTCGATGCGCGATGCGCCGCGAGGGTGTGTGGCATTTCGATCACGGGGCCCAGTACTTCACGAGGCGTGATACGCGCCTTGAACGGCTGTACGCAAGCTGGCAACAGCAGGGGCTGATCGCGCCGTGGCAGGCGCAACTCGCGAGCTACGAGGGCGGGGTCTGGACTTCGGTGCGCAACGAGGGTGAGCGCTGGGTCGCGGTGCCCGGGATGAACGCCTTGGGCAAGCACCTTGCCGTTGGTCTGGATGTTGCGCTGAACACGACAGTAGCGAATGTGTCGCGGGAAGGAACGCGCTGGCGGCTGGTGGCCGACAGTGGTGCCGATCTTGGGGTGTTTGACGTGGTCTTGATGGCAACGCCAGCGCCGCAAGCGACGGCGCTGCTAGACGCGGTCGCGCCGCTGCTCGCCGAGCGTGCGCGTGCTGCCGTCATGCACGCCACATGGGCAACGATGGCGGTGTTTGCGGAGCGTCCAGCAATAGACTGGGATGGCGCATTCTTTCGCGATCACGCGCTGCTGTCGTGGGTGTGCCGCGACGCCAGCAAGCCTGAGCGTGGACGCGACGAAACTTGGGTGCTGCATGCGTCGCGCGACTGGACGGCGGCGCATCTGGAAGACGATGCGGAGACGGTGAGTGGCGCCATGCTCGCCGCGTTCGCGGAGCTCGGTGCCAACGCAGCGCCTGTACACCGCGCCAGCCATCGGTGGCGGTATGCTCTGGTTGATCCCGTGACGGCCGAATGCTCTCTGTACGATGCGGCACTCGGCATCGGTGCCGCTGGCGATTGGTGCGGTGGTCCGCGGGTCGAAGGCGCGTTGCTGAGTGGGATCGCGCTGGCGGGACAGGTCCTCACCTGCGCTCACGCGCGCTCGCGGAATTAGAGCGTATCGGCGACGAACAACACCACGCATGGGGTCGGACGTGGGCTAGGCAATGTCGGAGTCTCCGTCAGCAAGAAACAACGGTCGTGCCAGCCCACCGGTATCGTCGTAGAAGCGCACGGTGTCGGGCACCAGCATTTTGGCGAGCAGAATGATCTGACCCGTGTGACCGGCGAAGTGCTCGACCACGTGATACACGGCTGAGAAGACGGATGTCTGACGTCCTTGGATAGGACGTACCTCCGCCAAGGTCGCGCTATCGAGAGCGGCAATCACCGCGACTGCGTCACGGCACGTCGCTTCAAGGCTACGAAGCAAGTGCTCGGCATCGACGCCGTCTTTTGCAGCAAACTCCGCGTCTCGATCGCGGACGTCCGGTGCCCCGCCAACGCCGGTCACGATCCACTGTTGCACGTTGCCCGTGAGGTGCAGCAGCAAATTGCCGATACTGTTTGACGAGGCGTTGGCGCGCCACCAGA
>JANOPS010000364.1:0-8202 GCA_031421995.1 Gemmatimonadaceae bacterium | reverse complement strand
CGATGGGTGCCAGTGAAGCGAAGATACGTCGCGTCTTCCGGCGTGAGCGTACGCCGCCGGAACTGTTCGAGGCGGGGCCTTAAAGCCGCGGGTCCCGCTACGCCGTCGCGCACGTATTTGATCTCGAGCGCAACACTGGTTTAATTGTACAATAGGGTATACATTCCAAGGTATACCCAATCTCATAAAATCATGGAAAGACTCCTCACCCCACACATCGCCAGCATGACCGAACTGCGCGAACCGCACAAGGTCTTGGAGCGAGCGAATGGTCAGCCCATCGCCATCCTCAAAAACTCGGCGCTGGTCGGCTACCTCGTCCCCGCAGAGGCGATCAGCAATACCGAACATCAATTGGCCACGCTGGACGAGGTGAAGCAAAGCCTCGCGCACCGGCGTGAAGTGAACCAACCGGTACTCACCTACCTGAAGGACAAGTGACCTTTCGCCTGCTCGCGCCGGACTTGGTCGAGGCCATTCACGATGCCATTCTGAACGCCGGAGAGTTGCCGGGACGAGCGCGAGACAAGTCACTCGAATCGGCGCTTGCCCGCGTCACGAACCGGCTCGTCTACAGCTTGCTCACCGATGTATTTGATCTCGCCGCTGCGTATGCCGTGGCGATCGCGCGCGGTCGCGGTTTCAACGACGGCAACAAACGGACGGCCTTCCAGACGATGGACGTCTGTCTCGATCTGCATGGAATCCAGATCGCATGGAAGACCGAGGAGGTCGCCGATATGATCATTCGCGCCGCGCAGGGTCTGGTCGACGAGCCAACGCTGGCTGAGTGGCTGCGGATTCAGGCCAACGCGAGAACAGCGTGACGCAGTCGAGTGCCTGACCGGTAATTGACGGAATACGGTAAATACCGTAATATTCTTTTCCATGAAGACCTCTATCGACCTGCCGGACGATCTGTATCGCCGAGTAAAGTCCAAGAGCGCCCTGGAGGGCAAGGCGGTGCGCGAGGTCGCGACCGCGCTGTTTGCGGCGTGGGTGGATGGACGGGCACCCGAGCTTGGGACCGAAGCGACCGAAACGGGCTCGGGTTCTGCGACGCCCGACCCCGGGCAAGCGTGGCTCGCCCGGTGGCGCGCCCTCGGCGCGGAGGTGTCGACGGCCGCCGCCGGATCGAGCGGACTCGTCGACGCGCTCAATCGCGATCGTCGATGAGTGCGCCGCGATGAGCGAGTCTCGTTGAGTACGTCGCGTTGACCGCGTCGGGCATGCGGGTGACGCTCGATGCGTCCGTCTGGTTGGCCGCCATCTCGACGGGTGAGCGCGAGCACGCGCGCTGTTCAGCGTTGATCGAGTCGTTGATCGAACAGCGCGTGCCGCTGCAGCAACCGGGATTGTTCGTCATCGAAGTGTGCGCCACCATCGCGCGACGCACGCGAAATCGTATGCTGGCACTGGCCGCCGGTGAAGCGACGCTCGCCTCGCCGTACCTCACGCTCTACCCGCTCGATCATGCGCTCGCGTCGGAGGCTGCCGACATCGCGGCGACCTGTGCGCTGCGCGGCGCGGACGCCGTGTACGTGGCGACAGCACGGCACGCGGGGGCGACGCTGCTTACGCTCGACGCAGAAGTGCGCGAACGAGCGAGTGGCGTCGTCGCCGTGCAAACGCCAAACGAGTGGGCGGCTGGTATGATGCGCGACTCCAAGGTTGACAAGGAATGATCGAGCGCTACGAGCGGCTGCGCGCGGCGCTTGGGCACAGCTACCGCCTCGAGCGGGAACTCGGCCAAGGCGGCATGGCCACTGTCTACCTCGCGCGCGACCTCAAGCACGATCGTGACGTCGCGATCAAAGTGCTGCGCGACGACGTCGCGCAATCGCTCGGCGTCGAACGATTCCTGCGCGAGATCCACATGGCCGCCAGGCTCAGTCATCCGCACATCCTGCCGCTGTTCGACTCCGGGCAAGCCGACGGTACCCTGTACTACGTGATGCCAGTCGTGCGCGGCGAATCGCTGCGCGACCGGTTGGATCGCGAGCGCATGCTACCGGTGACAGAGGCCGTGCGTATTGCCGCTGAAGTGGCCGCAGCGCTGGAGCATGCACACCAGAGCGGCGTGGTGCATCGCGACATCAAGCCCGACAACATCATGCTGCAGGACGGACACGCGTTGGTGGCCGACTTCGGCATCGGCAAGGCGCTCGAGGGCGTCCCCGATGGTCCTCCCCTTGTGACGTATGTATACAACACCCATATTGATATGTATGAAAACTACACTCAACCTGGATGACGACATGCTCGGCGAGGCGCGTCGCCTGACCGGCATCGAGGAGAAGACCGCACTCGTGCACGAGGGACTCCGGTCCTTGATCGCCCGGGAGAGCGCGCGCCGGCTCGCGGCGCTCGGCGGCAAAGACCCACAGGCCGCCGCGCCGCCGCGACGCCGGTCACGCCCGCCTCGCGGCACGACCGCATCGTGATTCTGGTGGACACGTCGGTCTGGATCGACCATCTGAGGCACGATAATGCGCGACTCGCGGCGCTCCTCGAGGGAGGTCAGGTCCGGTCACATCCGTTTGTGGTGGGCGAGCTTGCCTGCGGGACACTCCGTCAACGCGCGGTCGTGCTCGCGCTGCTCGGCAAGCTCCCGGTGAGTACCGTGATCACGCCCGAGGAGACGCTCGCGTTTATCGACGCGCGACGCCTCATGGGCCGAGGCCTCGGCTACGTCGACATCCACCTGCTCGCCTCAGCCGTGCTCGATGACGCGCGGCTCTGGAGCCTCGACAAACGGCTCGATCAGGCGGCGCGCACTCTTGGCGTGGCCGCATAGGTATGACGTCTCCGATCGAACGTCTCACCGCCGCGCTGTCCGACCGCTACCACCTCGACCGCGAGCTCGGCGCCGGCGGCATGGCCACCGTGTACCTCGCGCACGATTTGAAACATGATCGCGACGTCGCCATCAAGGTGCTGCATCCTGACCTGGGCGCCGCGCTCGGTGGCGAACGGTTTCTCTCCGAGATCCGCACCACGGCGCGCCTGCAGCATCCGCACATTCTCCCGCTGCTCGACTCAGGCGATGCGGATGGGTTGCTGTACTACGTGATGCCGCTGGTGACCGGTGAAACGCTGCGCGCGCGATTGGAACGCGAACGGCAGCTGCCGATCGCCGACGCCGTGCGCATCGCCCGCGAAGTCGCCAGCGCGCTCGACTACGCACATCGACAGAACGTCATTCATCGCGACATCAAGCCGGAGAACATTCTGTTGCACGACGGGTCGGCGCTCGTCGCCGATTTTGGCATCGCGCTGGCGGTGCAAAGCGCCGGCGGGCAGCGCATGACGCAGACGGGCTTGAGTCTCGGCACGCCGCAGTACATGAGCCCTGAGCAGGCGATGGGCGAACGCACCATCGATGCGCGCAGTGACATCTATGCGCTCGGCGCCGTGACGTACGAGATGCTCGCCGGCGATGCGCCCTTCATGGGCAGCAGCGTGCAGGCCATCGTGGCCAAGGTGCTCAGTGAAAAGCCCACGCCGTTGCACACGCTGCGCGACACGGTGCCGGAGCACATTGAGGTCGCGGTGCTCACGGCGCTCGCTAAGCTGCCAGCCGATCGCTTCGCGAGTGCGGCGGAGTTTGCGACGGCAATAGGCGCTGCCGCGTCCACCACGGCCGTCTCGGGTGCGCGCCGCGCGGCGCCGACATCGCGCGCGGCGAAGGTGATGCGCGTGGTACCGTGGGCCGTGGCCGCGGCCGCCGTGCTCGGCGCTGCGCTCATCGTGCAACAGCGCGGGCCAGCAACATCCACCGTCACCAGTCGCCAGCAGGTCACGCTCTGGAAGTACTCGTTGCCCTCGCCGCTTGACGCCGGGGCCTCGATCGTTGCCCACGAAGCCGCCATTGCGCCTGACGGCTCGGCCATCGTGTATAGCGATTCCACGCCGAGTGGGCGTATGCTGATTCGGAAAGCGCGTGAGGCGGCCGAAGGCGTGTCGCTCACCGGGACAGAGGGCGGCATTTCGCCGTTCTACTCGCCCGATGGCAAGTGGATTGCTTTCGTCACCACTGATGGATTCTTGCGGAAGATTCCGGCGGCAGGCGGTGGCGGTGCCGTGACGCTGGCGGCGCAGAAGGTGTCCTCCGCCTACAAGCTCGGCGCCTGGCTTGACGATGGCAGCATTGTCTACACGCTCGGCGCCGGTGTCGCACGCGTCTCGGCCGACGGCACGACACTGCCCGCGCCCAGAGTCGAGAAATCGATGGTCGGAGGGCTGCGGCAGAACGACGTGGCGTCTATCAGTGCGCTGCCGGGGGCTCGCGGTTTTCTGTTTACCGTCTGCCCTTCTAACTGTAGCTTTGGATCCGCCGTCTGGGTATTCGATGCCGCCGCCGACAGCGCACGACTGCTGGTGCCGCAGGCCTTTGGCGCGTGGTATGTGAATACGGGCCATGTGGTGTACACCAGCCGCGACGGCGGATTGTTTGCGGTGCCGTTTGACGTCAAAACGCTGCGCGCCGCCGGTGGGGCCTTCGCGGTGATCGACGGGGTGCTCCCAAACAAGATTGCGCTGTCGGCGTCGGGCGCGGCGGTGTACGCGGTGGATCGTCTCGCTGCGTCATCGTCGGGGCTGGTGTGGGTCACGCGCGACGGGCGCGCGGAGCCGGTGGATTCCAGTTGGCGCGGACGCTTTGAATACCCGGCCATCTCCCCCGACGGTCAATCCATCGCGGTGGGTGTGCGCGACAAGTCTACGGACCTCTGGATCTGGCGAGCGAATACCACACGGCAGCAGCTGCGGAGCACGGGGGCGATCAACTGGCGCCCGTCATGGGCGGGAGACGGACAATCGCTGGCGTTCGTGTCCGTGGCGACGCAAACGAGACGCGATTCTGTGCTCGCCGTGCCCATGATGGCGCGGGTTGATGGCACGGGAGACGCCACACCACTGGTGCGCGCGTCGCGAGATTTTTACGAGGCGGAGCTCTCGCGCGATGGCCAATGGCTGGTGCTCCGCACAGACGTCGTCGGTGCGGGTGCGACCAGACTTTCGGAGCTCTACGTGCGACGACTCACCGGCGACACCACACTGCGCCCGCTCTCCACCGGCAGTACCAGCGGCTTGCAGATGTCGTTGTCCCCTGATGGACGCTGGCTGGCGTATGCCGCAGGCGAGCAGGTCGGGTTTCGGGAGATCGCGGTGCAATCGTTCCCCGATCCCACGCAGCGGGTGGTCGTGTCGCGTGATGGTGGGTCGGAGCCGCGCTGGTCGGGGAACGGCCGCGAACTGTTCTTCCAGAGTAAAGGGCAGATGATGGTCGTCGCCGTGCCACCCGGCCCGGTGTTCACGCCCGGGCCGCCGCGCGCGTTGTTCTCGGTCGCGGGATATCGCACCGCGCGCAATCGTGCGCAGTACGATGTGTCGCCCGACGGCCAGCGGTTCGTGATGATTCGCGAATCGTCGGCGACGTCGCTGGTGTACGTGGAGAACTGGTTCGCCGAGCTGCTGGCGAAGGCCAAGCGGTGACGGCGCTGTGTGATTCACGCGCGCGGTAAAACTGACCATGGTTGTTGACTATAGTCAGTCGAACGGCTACGTTCAACGCATGTCTCCGAAACCCGTCGAAACTATCGCCATTTCCGAGTTCAAGGCCATCTGTCTCGCTGTCCTCGAACGCGTTCGCCGCACCGGTGCGTCGGTTGTCGTCACGAAGCGCGGCGAACCGGTGGCCGAAATCAACCCGCCGTCGCCCGCAAGCGCTGGCGACCGATGGGTCGGTTCGATGCGCGGCACCGCGACGATGGTGGACGATTTGATCGCGCCCGCGAGTGCTCCGGGTGACTGGGACATCCTTGCCTCGTGAAGCTGCTGCTTGATACCCACATCTGGCTCTGGGCCCTCCTCGATCCGGAGCGCTTGTCCCCAGCGGTCCGGGCCGCGCTCTCGTCTGCCGAGAACGAGCTCTGGCTCTCGCCCATCAGCGTGTGGGAGGCAATGCTGCTCGCCGAACGCGGTCGGGTGCGGGTCGACACCACGCCGACGGAGTGGGTAGCGCGCATGGTACGCGCACTCCCGCGGCGCGAAGCGCCTCTCACGCACGATATCGCGGTCGTGAGTCGTCAGCTTACGCTGTCGCATGAGGATCCGGCGGATCGATTTCTCGCGGCCACGGCGCAGGTCCTGGGGCTGACGCTGGTGACCGCTGACGCGCGGCTCACGGCGTCCACGGAATACGCCGTGATGGCCAACTGATGACCGACATCCTGTCCCGCCTCTCCGGCGCTCTCGCCGATGGCGGTCGCCGGGTGGGCCATACGTGAACGATCCACCGCGCCAACATCTCCGGTGGTCAGCTTTGCCGTCCCCATCAGCGACGGGGTGCAGTTGCAGGCGCTCGCCGTTTCCAACGACGGTCGACAGTTCGCCTACATCGCCGACTCGGCCACCGTGCCGCGGTTGCGCGTGCGCTCGCTCGATTCCCTGGAGACCAAGGCGATCGTGTCCGCCGACGGGCTCCGCTATGGCGGCGTGGCGTTCTCGCCCGACGGCAAGTGGGTCGCGTTCATCAATCGCGGCCGGTTGATGAAGGCGCAAATCGCGGGCGGACCGGCGCAACCCATTGCCGATGTCGAAGGGGCGAACGGCATCGTCTGGATGCGCGACAACACCATCGTGTTGGGCGGATATGGCGTGCGCGGTTCGGGACTCCGCACAGTGTCGGCGAACGGCGGTGCGTTGCGCCTGCTGACGAAGGCCGCGGCAGGCGCGACCGGGCACTTGCACATGAATCCGGTGGCGCTGCCCGATGACGAACACATTGTGTTCACCGACTACGGGCCGGGCGGGGCTGAAGACGACTTCGTGAGCGTGACATCGCTGGCGAAGGGCGATGTCGTGAACTCGAACATCGTCGGCCTGCCGCTCGGCTTCGCGGCCGGGCACCTCCTGTATAAGGCGATCGGCGACGAAGCCTTCCTCAGTGTGGCGTTCGATCCATCGGCACCTCAGGCGGTTCGCGATGCCAACGTCGTATCGGTGGGGGCGTGGAGTGCGGCGCTGAGCGCGACCGGCGTGCTCGTCGCTGCCAGTGGCGGGCGTGCCGCACGCGTGCTGTGGGTGAGCGCCGATGGGCGAACGGTGACACCGATTCGTGGACTCGATTCGGTGATGCGCGCCGGTGACCCCCGACTCTCACCCGATGGATCGCAGCTCGCGTTTTCGCGCGATGACGGCAATCGCAACGCCAGCATTGCGGTGTACACCTTCGCCAATGCGACCACGAGTCGTTTGGCCACCATTGGCCTGCGGCCCGAGTGGACGCCCGACGGGACGCGCGTGTTCTATCAGTCGACCCGCTCCGACGTGAAGGCACCCAGCGGCTTGCTGTCGCAGCCGGCTGACGGTAGCGGCAGCTACGAGGTGCTCGGCAGTCGCGGCGCGCGGGCCGATGGCGCCATCTACTCCGCCGTGATGTCGACCGATGGCCGGTGGCTGCTCTATCGCCCGAACAGCGACGGCGGACTCAGGGTCGTGCCGACCGCGGGCGCCGATGCGTCACGCGCGTTCGTCGAAGCGGGGCAGTCTGCTACCATGCCGCGCTTCTCGCCCGACGGCGGCTGGGTGGCGTACGTGACCGGCGAAACGGCGCGGCGCGAAGTGTACGTGCGCCCGTTTCCCGGACCGGGACCGGTGATCACCGTCTCGACGGGCGGTGGCACGGAACCGATCTGGTCACGCGACGGCACGCAGCTGTGCTATCGAGTTGGTCGTCAGATGGTGAGCGCGCGTATCGAGCGCACGCCGACCTTTCGTGTTATCTCGCGAAGCACGCTCTTCGAGGGGAATTATCTCGCCTCGCCCAACTACGCCCAGTACGATGTGGCGCGCGACGGACGGTTCCTCATGCTGCAGCCAACGGGTGCGTCCACGCAGCTCACGGTCCTCGTCAACTGGCCGCAGACGCTCAAGGCAAAATGATGCAGACCGCGTTTCAACGACTCCGACCCCTTGAAAACCGCGTTTCAACGACTCCGACTCCTTGAAAACCGTTTGTCTTTCGCCGTCTCGACGCCGTTTCCGAGGCGACGCACCACCATCACGGCAGCCGTTCTTTCACCATGCGCGTGATCGTGCCATCTACGAGGTACCGACGCAGGAACTTGCCCGGACACCCGCTGTCGGCATACTGATAGTGCCCACCGATGCTTTCCAGCGGCAAGCTGAAGGTCTGCA
>JANOPS010000363.1:0-1661 GCA_031421995.1 Gemmatimonadaceae bacterium | reverse complement strand
CGGCCTACCGGTGTAACTCTCAATGATCGCGCCAAGCAGGACATAGCCGGAATCGGAATAGCGAAACTGCGCGCCTGGTGGTCCGATGGGTGCCAAGCTATCCACGAGCCATCGCACCCGCTCTTCGCGCGTCCAATGATATCGGGGTTGCGTGCGCAACCGCGCGACATAGGAGGGGACTGAGGGGTGTTCGGCGAAGCCCGCGCGATGACTCAACACTTGCTCGATGGTGATGCTGTCGGTGCGATACCCATCGCGACGCAACACCGAATCGAGCGCCACGGGCAGATGCTTCGCGAGTGGATCACTCAGGGCGAGACGCCCTTGCTCCATGAGCCGCAGTATGGCGGCGGCGACGTACGTTTTGGTATTGCTCGCAATGCGCACCGGCTGTTCCGGGCGCAGTGGGATGTTCCGCGCCGTATCCGCGCGCCCTGCCGCGACGGCCCATGACCGACCGTGCGCTTTCGATTCCACGGCGATGATGATGCCAGGCAGCCGACGGCGCGCCGCGACGAGGCTGTCGGCGAGCCGTTGCAGCGCCGACGGGATGGAATCGACCGGCAGAGCGCGCGCCGGTGGGAGCGCGACGGGCGGCTGGGTGGCTGGCGGTTGAGCAACGAGCAGTAGCGTTGCCACGAGGAGGGCTGAGACCATGGGCAGAACCTACATGGCGTTGAAGGGGCCCTGCAAGCGATGATCTTTGCTGCTCTCGCCGAGTGGACGCAGCGTTGCCGCCGAGCGTAGCTTATGTGTGCTGGTCGCTGACGCCGCGCTGACGGTGACGTATATCGTTGTCGCATGACCCGAACCCGTACTCAACAGCGGAGCCGCACGACGATGACGCTCCCCAGCATGACCGCGGAACAGTTGGTCGGCTACGCGATTCCTGGCAAGCGCGTGGAGCTCATTCGGGGCGCACTGGTGGTGCGCGAACCTTCGAGCTTTCGGCACGGTGACCTCACCGGCCGTCTCACGGCGGCCCTGCGCGCCCATCTCTCGCAGGAGCGGCGCGCCAACGGTTGGGCCGAGGCGCGCGGGCGGGTCGCGACCGCCGATCCCGGGTTCACGCTGGGGAGAAATCCCGATACCGTGCGCGCACCGGATGTGGCCTATGTGTCGCGCGAACGGTTCGCCGGGCCGATGCCCGACGGGTTTCCGGAATTAGCTCCGGATCTGGCCATCGAAGTGCGCTCGCCCGGCGATCGCCCAGGGGAGTTGCTTATCAAGGTGGGCGACTTCCTGACGGCCGGCACGCGGGCGGTGTGGGTGGTGGTGCCGCCGAGCGAGCAGGTGATCATTTATCGCGCCGACGGCACGGTGTCGCTGCTGGAGATTAGTGATACGCTGTGTGACGACGCGATGCTTCCCGGTTTCGCTCTGCCGCTGTCCGAGCTGTTCGCCGACGACTGACGGGACGCTCTGGCCCAATCGCCGCACGATATCGCGCTGGTCGAAAGCTGCTCGGTGACGGTAGATGGGGGCATTGTGCTCTCGATCGCCGAAAAAAACGGTCGAACTGACTACCGCTCCAGCGGCGGCCACTTCTTCTTGATCAGGCCGCCGATCTTTTCGTTGACCTTGGTCTTGGCCTTCTGCGCGCTGCTCTTCGCCGCGCGCGTGCTGATCTCGTCGTAGGTCATCCGGACAACCACCGAGTT
>JANOPS010000362.1:0-1535 GCA_031421995.1 Gemmatimonadaceae bacterium | reverse complement strand
CAGAGGCTTGGAGGCGCAGAGAACTGCATGCTGGGTGCATGAACGTCGCCGCTGCTGCCTGTGTGGTGCGTTGCGTTGACGAACGACTGTCAACAACCATTTGCCAACAACCAGAAACCAGGCACCAAGACCGAAGACCCGGGGCCTATCAGAAATTTTGTGTGTGAGGCATATCATGATCTCTGACCGGAGTCAGTATGCCTCGAAGCAAAGCAGGTGGAGGGGCTGCGGAAGCAGCCCCGACCGTCGAGATCCCCTCGGCGCTCTTGGATGAGTTGGTCAAAGGCCCGATGTCCGCAGCGGCGGTGCAGGCCGTGTCGCTCGCGTTCAAGAAGGCGCTGATCGAGCGGGCGATGGGCGCGGAGCTGAGCCATCACCTGGGCTATTGCGTGGGCGAGACGCCGACGGCGGCGCAGACCAATCATCGCAATGGGCACTCGGAGAAAACCGTACTCACTGAGGACGGCCCGGTGCGGATTGCGGTGCCGCGCGATCGCGAGGGCGCGTTCGAGCCGGTGTTGATCCCGAAGCATGCGCGGCGCTTCACGGGATTCGACGACACGATCATCGCGATGTACGCGCGCGGCATGACGGTGCGCGAGATCCAGGGCTTCCTCCGCGAGCAGTATGGCACGGAGGTGTCGCCCGACTTCATCAGCAGCGTCACCGACGCCGTCCTCGCCGAAGTCACGGCGTGGCAGCAGCGGCCGTTGGAAGCGATGTATCCCGTGATCTGCTTCGATGCGCTGCGCGTCAAGATTCGCGACGACGGCGGGGTGCGGAACAAGGCGGTCTACGTGGCCTTGGGGGTGCTGGCCGACGGGTCGCGTGAAGTGCTCGGCTTGTGGATCGAGCAGACGGAGGGCGCGAAGTTCTGGCTCAAGGTGTTTAACGAGCTGCGGACTCGCGGCGTGCAGGATGTCCTGATTGCCGTCGTCGACGGCCTGACGGGCCTCGTGGACGCCATTGAGACCGCGTTTCCGCAGACCACGGTGCAAACGTGCATCGTGCACCTCCTGCGCAATAGTCTCGACTACACGGGCTGGAAGGACCGCAAAGCGCTCGCTGCGGCGCTCCGGCCCATCTACACGGCGGTTTCGGCCGACGCCGCGCGCGAGGCGCTGGCGGCATTTGCGGCCGGGTCGTGGGGGCAGCGCTATCCCACGATCGTCAGCCAGTGGGAGCGCCACTGGCCTCAGATCATTCCCTACTTCACGTTTCCGCCGGAGGTGCGGCGCGTGATCTACACGACCAATGCGATCGAAAGTCTGCACATGCGACTCCGCAAGATCATCAAATCGCGGAGCCACTTCCCGAGCGATGAGGCGGCGATCAAGCTCCTCTGGCTCGCGCTCCAAAACATGCACGGCCACACCATTCGCTCCGCCAAAGCCTGGCATGAAGCCATGAATCAGTTCGCGATCGTGTACGGCGACCGCTTTACGAAACGCACGGCGTAACCGCACCCCTCACACACAAAACTTCTGACACGTCCGATTCGGCGGCGCGACAAGATCTCATTGCGACGTCTTTGG
>JANOPS010000361.1:0-12299 GCA_031421995.1 Gemmatimonadaceae bacterium | reverse complement strand
ACGACCTGCCGCCGGCACCACGCATACGACACACGGTCTACACCGCGCGCTATCGACTCGTGCTCAAGGGACCGGAGCGTGGCCGTTGGGAAGCGGACGTCGTGGACGAAGCCGACGCGCCGCTGCTAACGGTGGAGACGGTCGTACGTGGCGTGCAGCGCCGAGCGGGCGAGGAGACGGAGATCGTGCGCTACTCGGAGCGGCAGATCGCGCGGGCGCTCCGCATGGAGTGGCCCGTTATCACTGACGTTCCTGCTGCATGACTGCCGACGTGGCGGCGCCGGAGGCGTTTGCCCGCGACCGAGCATCGTTTCGTGCCTACCTTCGCGATCACAACCTGCCGGTCACGGCGCAACGTCTCGCGATCGCCGACGTGGTATTGGGCACCGAGCGACATCTCTCGGCTGAAGATGTCGCCGGGATTGTGCGCGAAGCGGGTGCGAGCGTGGGTACCGCGACCATCTACCGTACCCTTGAGGTACTCGTGCGGAGCGGACTGGTGGTTGAGCGTGATTTCGGCGAAGGGTTCAAGCGGTTCGAAGCGTCACGGGGCGTGCCCCACCACGAGCATCTGCTCTGTACCGCGTGTGGACGCGTCACCGAGTTTCGGGACGAGCGTCTGGAACGCATGACCACGCTACTCGCGGATGCGCACGATTTTTCGCGACAGCGACACCGACTGGTGATCTACGGCCTGTGCGGTGCGTGTCGGCGCGGCGCCGCGCGCCCGCGCCCGTAGTGACCGCGCCCGTAGTGCAGTCCCCGTCCGTACCCCACTGCTTGCACGTGCCTCGCCATGCCAACTGATTCTCTCACCGTACTGGTGGCCTTCTCCGCGGGACTGCTCAGTTTTCTGAGTCCCTGCGTGCTGCCATTGGTGCCCAGCTACCTGACGTTCATTACGGGGCTTGGCCTGGAAGACGTGTCGCGAGCACGCCGCACAACGATCGTGCACGCGTTGCTCTTTGTGATCGGATTCTCGCTGATCTTCGTGCTGTTGGGGGCCGGCGCGACGGCCCTTGGGCGATTGATGTTGGCGTATCGTATCTGGATCGCTCGCGTCGGTGGCGTCTTGATGATTCTGATGGGACTGTGGATGATCGGCGTGGTGCGTGTGGATGCGCTCCAACGGGAACGACGAGTGCACCTGAACGACAAGCCCATTGGGTACTTGGGCACGGTGCTGGTCGGTATCGCGTTCGGCGCAGGGTGGACGCCGTGTCTTGGCCCGACGCTCGGGGCGATTCTGCTGATGGCGGCAAATGAGTCCGAACTCGCCAAGGGCATTGGGATGTTGTCAGCGTATTCGATCGGCTTGGCGGTGCCGTTCCTCATCAGCGCACTGGCCGTCGATCGATTCCTGCATTTTTTTCGCCGGTTTCGCGGGAGCATGGGGCTTGTCAATCGGATCGCGGGCAGCCTCCTGATCCTTGTTGGCGTGCTGATGCTGACGGGCTGGTTTCAACGACTCGCTGCGATGCTGCAGCCGCTGACGCCGGACTTTCTGCTCGAACGCCTGTAAGCTGCGCTGGCCGTTCACGGAAAGCGGCTAGCGCGTGTCCATCCTGAAACACCGCGAACGGCACACGGCACTGTGAGGGGTGAGCGACAGCATGGGAGCAGGCCTGAGCGCTCAGGCCTGAGGAAAAGAAGGGGTGAGGCGCACCACAGGCGTGGGCTCTGAGCTCTCAGCCGGTCAGGGGAGAGCGCCAGCCTGAGGCCTCAGCCCTGAGCAGGGCTCACCGCTCGCTCCTCATCCCTCAAGCAGGCGCTCAATCCTCAACGCTGAGGCCTGAGAGCCCACGCCTGTGGTGCGCCTCACCCCTTCTTTTCCTCAGGCCTGAGCGCTCAGGCCTGCTCCCGTGCTGTCGCTCACCCCTCACAGCGATTCACGGCGTTTCAGGATGGACACGAGCTAGGCTCGCGACCGTTGGATAACTGGGCGACATCAACCGAGCGAGAAGGTGTTCGCTCCTACTTGCCGCCCTTCGCCAACCGCTCGGCCTGATCAATGTCCGCGCGATGCGCCTGATACTCCGGCAAGTTCTTGACCAACTCAACATCCCTCACGGCGAGAAACGTCATCCACACCTTGGCCGCCGCGTCCGTGTTGCCTTGCTGCGTGGCCGTGCGTGCCGCCAGCGCCAACCCCAGCAAGTGATTGGGCGACTTCTGCAGAATCGTGTCCGACTGCGCCTGCGCGAGCGCGAAATTGCCGGTCTCACCGGCCACGCGACCGTAATCGTACCGCGCGTCGAGATCGAGCTCCGCGCCCAGCATTTCGAAGCTGGCCAGCGCCATCGGCGCGAAGAACGCCGCGCTGTCGCGCTTCCCTTCCTCGGCGTACCGCATGATGCGGTCGTACAAGCGACCGGCGCGCTCGCGCGGCGTCATGTTGGTAATGTCCGGCGCCCCACCAGCGCCGCCGCCGCCCGCAGCGAATGGCGCCACCGGACCGCCGGCGGCAGCCGCCGACGGATCCGACGCCACACTCGCGACCTCTGCGCTCTGCCCCAGGAAATACGCGACCACCATCACCAGTAGCAGCGCCGCCAGGCCCCATGGCGCATAGGTCGACGCGCCACGTGACGACCGACGCACCGCCCCACCGGCACCGACGGCATCCGCGCCAACCGAAGCTCCACATTCAGCACAGAAGCGCGATCCGGGCGGCAACGCGGCCCCACAACTCCGGCACCCGTCGGCCAGCAACGACGCACCGCACTGGTTGCAGAACTTGCCCGACGCCTTGGCATTGCAGGAGGGGCACACCGTTGACGATTTCTGGGTCACAGATTGAAAAGGGTTTGGGGCGGAGCATACCATCGCTGACAGCAAAAAGGGCGGCAACCCGCCGCCGCGCCAGTGGTGAATCCCTGATAGACTTACTTTACTTTCTATGATACGATACGCGCTCAGAGCGACCTGGTACTCCAGTCGGCCCAAGGAATGACGTGACGGCCATCCTCCTTCACGAAATTGCACATCGGTTCGGACGGCGTTGGGCACTGCGCGGCGTGACCGTCTCGGTCGCGGCCGGCGAAGTGCTGGCGATCGTTGGACACAACGGCAGTGGCAAGAGCACCTTGCTGCGTGTCGCGGCCACGGCTATCCGGCCCACTCGCGGTCACGGCACCGTGCTCGGCGCTGATCTGGTCCGGAACCCGTCGGCCGTACGGAGCATCGTGGCCCTGCTCTCCACCGAGCCCGGCCTCTACGGCGACCTCACGGCCCTCGAAAACCTGAAGTTCGCCGCCCGCATGCTGGGCACGTCGACCGACGCCCTCGTGCTCCAGCGGGCGCTCGATCGCGTCGGGCTTGGCCGAGAGGGTAATGAACGCGCCCGGAATATGTCGTCCGGAATGCAGCGCCGCCTCTCGATCGCGCGGTTGATGCTGCGCGCACCGCGTGTGCTGCTGCTCGACGAGCCATACAATTCCCTGGACACCGAGGGCGTGGAACTGGTCAACGTGCTGGTCCGCGAGACGCGCGACCGCGGCGGCAGCGTGATTCTGGTGGCCCACGATCTCTCGCGTGCCGACGGGTTGCCCGACCGCACGATCGAGATGCGCGACGGCCTGCTCGACGACGCGCCGGTCGTCGCCCAAGTAGTCGCTCAAGTAGGCGCGCAGCACAGTGAGCATGTCGCGCCGCTCGACGTGGCCTCGGCAACTCCGGTACGGCCTCCCGCCCTTCGCGTTGAACGTGGGGGTGCACGATGACCGACTCCACCGTCACAGCTACGGCCCATGGTAACACGTTTCCGGCCGAAGCGGTCGAGAGCTGGCGCACGGATTGGCAGCGGGCCCTGGCGGTTGCGTGGAAAGACCTGACCGCCGAACGACGCACCAAAGCGAACTTCAATGCCGTCGTGGCCATGGCCGGCCTGATCTTGCTGTTCTTCGGGTTTGCTTTGGGTCCGGACGCGGAGGGGCTGCGCAACGCGGCATCGGGCGTGCTCTGGCTGACCATCCTGTTCAGCGGCGTGCTGGCCTTCAATCGCTCCTATCAGCTGGAGCTCGAGGCGGGGGCGCTGGAACAGCTGCTATTGTACCCGGGCGAACGCTGGGCCATTTACGTCGGGAAGCTCCTGGCGAATTTGGCGTTTGTATTTTTGGTGGAGATCGTCACCCTGCCGCTGACGGCGGTGCTCTACCACGTTGCGTTCCCTGAGCGCTGGGCAGAAGTGCTGCTGGTCCTGGTACTCGGCACGACGGGGTTTGTGGCGCTTGGCACATTGTACGCGGCAATGGCCAGCCGCAGCCGGTCGCGCGAAGTCTTGCTGCCGCTGCTGCTGTTCCCGATGCTGGTGCCGGTCCTGATTGCGGCCAGCGGTGCCACGGCAGCGCTGCTGGTGGGTGATGTGATGGGTGATAGCCGGGCCTGGATCCGGTTGCTCGCGGCGTTCGATGCCATATTCATTGTGGCAGCGACGTGGGCATTTCCGTTCGTAATCGAAGGCTGAGGAACAACCTGATGGCTGAATCAAGTCTACGCGGCGCGGCCCCCTCCCCGTCCCGCGCCACGTCCCGGCTTTCGGAGCCGCTGACATTGCCGGCTCCTGCCATGTGGCTGACCGTACTCACGTGGGCGACGCCAATCGTGGTGATCGCTGCCCAGGCGTATTTCGTCTGGGCGTCGGTTCCCGACCGCGACATGGGGCACCTGCAGAAGATCATGTACGTGCATGTGCCCGCTGCGTGGAATGCGTTTCTCGCGTTCTTCTGGGTGTTCATCCAGAGTGTGCGGTATCTCAGGACGCGCGAGGAGCGCGCCGATCTGCAGGCCGCGGCTGGCGCCGAAGTGGGTGCGGTCCTGACCGGACTCACCCTGATCCTCGGCTCGATCTGGGGTCGGCCCACGTGGGGCGTGTGGTGGACCTGGGACGCGCGACTGACTTCAACCGCCGTGCTGTTTCTGGTGTATGTCGGGTATCTCGCATTACGCGGCATGACCGATGATCCCGAACGTCGGGCTCGTTGGAGCGCGGCGGTGGGCATCCTTGGCGCGCTCAACGTCCCGATCGTGTACATGTCCGTGAAGTGGTGGCGAACGCTGCATCAGATGCAGTCGTCGCCGAGCACCGTCGATCCCACCTATGCGTGGGGACTGCGGCTGAATTCTATTGCGTTCCTGTTGGTGCTGATCGTGTTCATTGCGCATCGCTATCGCGGCTTGCTATCCGAATATGTGTCGGAACGTCGTCGCGATGATGCAGCGTTGAACAGGAGGGCGTCCGCATGAACGGCATGGTGGTTGATTCGTGGCCGTATGTGATCGCAGCGTATGCAGTCACGTGGGTGGTGCTGGTGGGCTACGCCATCCGGCTCGTCCTTATGGCCCGTCGTAACCGTAGTGAGCATTCCCAGACCAGGCAGCCTACATGACCGCGAATTCTGCACCGCACCCGGACGATACGTCCGGCTCTCCCGCGCCGCGCCGTAAACCGCGGCGGCCCGCCGCCATTGCCGCGATCGTCGTGGTGGTGGGCGCGCTCGGTTATCTGATGTACGGCGGGGTGGAAGAAAACCTCGTGTACTTCCTGACCCCCAACGAACTCGTGGCCAAGGGTGAGAAGGCCATCGATCGGCCTGTGCGCCTTGGTGGGCAAGTGGTGCCCGGGTCCGTGCAGTGGAACGCCGACGCCCTCGACCTGCGCTTCAAGGTCACGGACGGTGCCAAGGAAGTCCTCGTGCACTCCACGGGCGCGCCGCCGCAGATGTTTCGCGCTGGTATCGGCGTGGTGGTTGAAGGCAAATACGCACGCAACGGTGTGTTCGAATCGCATAGCCTGATGGTGAAGCATTCGAATGAGTACCGTGCCCCCACGAAGGCCGACGGTGACCATCCCGCCCGTCTTGACAAAACGCTGATCCGGAGTTCTGGACCGTGACACGTATCCTCGGACTCGCCAGTATCTGGATTGCGCTGGCGATGTCGGTCTATGGTATCGTCTGCGCCGTGATTGGACTGACCAAGAAGCGACCGGCCTTTGTGATCGGCGGCATGCAGTCTGTGTACGTGAACTTTGCGCTGCTGACCATCTCGACAGCCGCGATGGTGTACGCGCTCGTGACGCACGATTTCAGCGTCGGCTACGTGGCACAGGTGGGCAGTCGCTCGACTCCGGTGTTCTATACAGTGATCTCCTTGTGGGGCGCGCTGGAAGGATCGATTTTGTTCTGGGGTTGGGTGCTGGCGATGTACAGCGCCGTCGTGGTGTGGACCAATCGAAAGCGCGAAGGCGATCTGGTGCCGTGGGCGGCCGTGGCGCTGATGACGGTGTGTTTGTTCTTCTGCATTCTGCTGGTCGGTCCGGCCAATCCGTGGGGGTTGGTGTCGCCCACACCGGCCGACGGGCCCGGCCCGAATCCGCTGCTGCAGAACCACATTCTGATGGCCGTGCACCCGCCGCTGCTCTATCTCGGCTACGTGGGTATGACGGTGCCGTTTGCGTTCGCCGTTGGCGCGTTGTTGTCAGGCGAGATCCACACCGATGATTGGATTCGTCTCACGCGTCGATGGACGCTGAGTGCGTGGGCGTTTCTGTCATTGGCGATCATCGCCGGCATGTGGTGGTCGTATGAAGTGCTCGGCTGGGGCGGCTACTGGGCGTGGGATCCGGTTGAGAATGCGTCGTTCATGCCGTGGCTCACGGCAACGGCGTACCTGCATTCGGTGATGGTGCAAGAGCGGCGCGGCATGCTGAAACTGTGGAACGTCAATCTGATTGTGTCGACGTTTCTGCTCACGATTCTTGGCACGTTCCTGACGCGCTCCGGGATTATCTCGTCGGTGCACGCCTTCACGACCGGCACGATCGGCTACTACTTCCTGGGCTTCATCACCCTCTGCATCATCGTGTCGCTGGTGCTGGTGGCCGGCAACAGCGAGAAGCTGCGCAGCGATGGGCAGCTCGATTCCGCCGCGTCGCGCGAAACCGTCTTCCTGATCAACAACCTGTTCCTGACCGCGTTCACGTTCGTCGTGGTACTCGGCACGCTCTTCCCGCTGGTGGCGGAAGCGTTCAAGGGGGTGAAGGTCACAGTTGGCGCGCCGTTCTTCAACAAGATGACGATCCCCATCTGCGTCGCCCTGCTCTTCTTCATGGGCGTGGGTCCGGCGCTGCCGTGGAAGGCGGCATCGCGCGAGCAGTTGCGCACGGCGTTCATCCTCCCAGGTGGCGTGGCCGTGTTTATCGTGGTGTTGGCATTGGCCTTGGGGATGCGTGATGGATATGGCATCGCCGCGTTCGCCTTTGCCGGATTCGCGTTGGTATGCAACCTGCGGGAGTATGCGATTGGTACCCGCGCGCGCATGCGCGCGCACGGTGAGGCGCCGCCGGTCGCGTTGGTGCGGTTGATTGGTGGCAACCGTCGTCGGTACGGCGGGTTCCTGGCGCACATGGGCATCATCACCATCGCGGCGGGCATCACGGCCTCATCAAGCTTTCGGTTTGAGCGCGAGGCAACGCTCAAGCCCGGGCAGACGATGGCCGTGAAGGGCGATCTGTCGGTGCGTTTGAAAACACTGTGGGGCAAAGACGAACCGCAGCGACAGGTGGTTGGCGCCGATGTCGAGATCCTGCGCGGCGGCACCGTGGTGGGTGCGCTCGACCCGCGTATGAACTTCTATCGGTCGCAGGATCAGCCCGTGCCAACGCCTGCCGTGCGCAGTCGACCGACGGGCGATGTGTACATCAACCTGATGGCGTTCACTCCCGATGGCCAGTCGGCCACCTTGCGCGTGATTCTCGAACCGTTCGTGCCGTGGATCTGGTTTGGTGGGCTGGTCGTGGCGATGGGTGCGGTGTTGTCGGCGTGGCCAACCGCTCGGCGCTCCACGCGTCGGGTTGCGTATGCGGCGCCGCAGCGCGCTGCTTCGTCCGTACCCGGCACGGCCTTCCCCGGCGGCGCGATGTCGATGACGCAAGCGACAAGCCTGCCGCCAAGCGCGCCATCCAACCAAGCCTGAGGCGCACACTGTGAATTGGAAACGCGCGTTCTTGTTCACTGCGGGCCTTGGAGCGCCGGCGATCGCCCTGTTGTCGTACGGCATGACGCGTAACCCGCGCGATATTCCGTCGCCGTTGCCGGGTCGCGAGGCACCGGTGTTCACGCGCCCTGTCTTTGCGCCCGGCGCCGACTCGGTGCTGCGTCTGCCGGTCGGCGATTCGGTCCGACTCGCCGCACATCGCGGCCAGATCGTGGTCGTGAACTTCTGGGCCTCGTGGTGTCTGGCGTGTCGCGACGAGCATCTTGATCTCTCGCAGACGGCGACGGCCTTCGCGCCGAAGGGCGTGCGCTTTTACGGGTTGCTGTACAACGATAAGGAAAACAACGGACTGCGCTGGATCTCCGACATGGGCGGACAGGCGTATCCCGCGTTGTCCGATCCGGGCGCGCGGACGGCCATCGACTACGGACTGTACGGCGTGCCGGAAACGTTCGTCGTGGATCAACGGGGGCGTGTGGCGCACAAGTTCATCGGGCCGGTGGGTAGGGTGCAATTGAGCAAGCTGCTTGACTCGCTCTTGATCGCGAACGGCGACAGCACCCGTGTTGGGCCGCCAGACGTTTCGACGGACGCCGCCGTGACGCGTGCCGTGACTCCACCAGCAGCCGGCGTGGCTAAACCGTGATGATCATGCGAGCGGGTCGGCGCAGCCCACGCGCGTTGCCAGGCGCGTTGCCAGGCGCGCTGTCTCGCACGCTGCGTCGCACGCTGCGTCGTGGACTCTTGCTCAGCGCACTGGTGTTCTCGCCGCGATTCCAATCCGCCCAAAGCGCGACCAGCGTGGCGCCGCCGGAGTCCACGCCGGAGTCCACGCCGGCTACAACGCAATCAACCGCGCCCTCCGCGTCTCAGGCCGTGATCGCGCCGCCGTTGCCAGGGGTGAATCTCGAGTTCGATGAACGGGTCAAGCGGATTGCGTCGCGACTTCGCTGCCCGGTGTGTCAGGGCGAGTCGATTCAGGATTCACCAGCCGAACTCTCCGCCCAGATGAAGACGCTGGTGCGCGAACAGCTGGCCAATGGCAAAACGGAAACTGAAGTCCTGGACTACTTCCTGGGCAAGTACGGGCAGTGGATTTTGCTGGAGCCGCGGGCGGAGGGCATCAACCTGTTGGTGTATTGGCTTCCTGTGCTGTTCCTTGTGCTTGGAGCCGGCGGCATCTGGATGGTAGTTCGTAAATGGACGCGGCCCCGACCGGTGCCAGCCGATTCGTCGCTGGCACCAACCACCGACGAAAACGGCCTCGCTGGTGTCGCGAGCGAGTAATCAGCGCGCGTAGGGGACGGGTAGCGATGCGCGTAGGGGATCGCGCGTAGGGATTGCGCGTAGCGCTCTCGGCCTCTTGGTGCGAAGTCGGGGATTTTCCCGATGTCCCGTGCGAGTTTCCCTTACAGACAATACGCTCAGCAAAACCGAGACTGGAGCATTCGCATTGACGCGAAGGTTCTAGTATTCTCGGTCCGAACCGGTAGCACGGCGGGCCATGCACGCTACGCGGGGAGGTGTCATGGAGCGTTCCACACTGCGGTCGGCAGCCCGGAGTCTCGTCGCCTTGGTCACGCTCGCGACGTTGAACGGCTGCACCGACGAAAAAATTGTCTACCGCGACAAGCCCCTCTTTGAGGAGGCACCGTCGGTGGCGGCCGGCTTTGTTGGCTACCGCGACAACACCACCAAAGATCCGACCTGCGGTTCGTGCCACGTCGAGGTCGCCGGCGAGTGGAAGGAGACGAAGCACGCGAGAGCATGGGCCACGCTGCAGGCGAATACGGGCAAGAAGCCGTACTGCGAAGCGTGCCACTCCGTGAACAACAACGGCAACGGCACGGTGGATACGCTTGCCGGGTTCCGCACCACGAAGTCCGCGCGCTTTCAGGACGTGCAGTGCGAATCGTGCCATGGCGCCGGGCTGACGCACATCACGAATCCCACCAAGTCCAACGTGCCGCTGGTGTCGCTCAAGGCAACCTCGGGTTTCAGCAACGGCTGCGGCAGCTGTCACTCGGGCGTGCACAATCCGTTCGTTGACGAGTGGAGACTCTCGGGTCACGGCACGATGGCGCTGTCAAAGACGAGCGCGTGGCGCGTGTCGGCCGACTCGGCATACTGTCAGGGGTGCCATACCGGTCAGGGTGCTTTGAAATCGTGGGGTGTCGCAGCACGAACGAACTACAAAGAGAAGGGCAAAGGCCCGGGCGATACACTCACCATCACCTGTGCGATCTGCCACGATCCGCATGCCAAGAACAACTCGGCCCAGTTGCGTTATCCCATCAACGTCAACAACACCGAGGAGAACCTCTGCATGAAGTGCCACAACCGACGCAGCGTGCCCGATCCGACCTCGTCTCGTGGCCCGCACTCAGCCGAGGGCGCGTTCCTTACCGGTGAAGCAGGGTGGGTGCCGCCCGGCATGGAAATCGTCGGTGGGCTGACAAGAATTCAGTCCACGCACGGCTCGGTCGCCAATCCACGACTGTGCGCTGGTTGTCACGTGGCCAAGTACACCGTGTCGGACGCAACGGGCGCTTTCGTCCAGAACGTGACAGGACACCGGTTCCTGCCAACGCCGTGTGTCGACGCGAACGGCGCCCCGACCGTGTCGCAGACGTGCGCGGTGACGCAGCGCAGCTTCAAGAGCTGCACCGGCAGCGGCTGTCATGGCACCGAGAACGCGGCGCGCACAGCGGAAGCAGTGGCCCTGACACGCATCAAGAACCTCGCGATCGAAACCAACCGATTGGTCGCGCTGGCACGGGCTGCTCGCCCGACCGAGTTCAGCACCACAGACAACCGGATCACCACGGGCGAGGGATCGGCCTTCAACTCGGCGGCGGCGTACAACCCGACGACGAATGCCATGACGGGCAATACGGTGCACAACCCGTACTTGATGGAAGCGTTGCTGACCGCCAGCATCGCACAGTTGAAAAAGGACTATAGCTTGGCCATCACTGTCGGCCTCGATCTGTCAAACACGTTCATGAACAAGCCCTTGGGTAGCAAGTAACGCTTTGGAAGATCGCGTACGCCGGGGAGTGCACCACAGTGCTCCCCGGTTTGCGTTTCTGTGGTTGTGCCGATGAAGACGACAGGAGAACACAGGGATGCAGGGATATCTGGGACAGATTGCCGTGGTCGCCGACTCGATGGCGAAGACCGCGAGCGGTGGATCACCTCATGGCAGTACCGCCAATCAGGTGGTCGTTGAGAACCCTGTCCCGGGATTTGTTGGCCGGATGTTCCAGTTGTTCTTCAACACGCCCACATGGGTCCAATGGGGCGGCATCGTGGTGGGCGCCGTTGTTGGTGCGGTCATCCTGTGGCAGCTGTACCTCCGTCGCGCTGCCCTCGCGTCATGGTTCGCCACCAGATCGAGGGGATACAAGATCGGTCTCGGGGCACTGGCCGGTGTGATGCTGCTGGGGGCGGGCGGTGTTGCGTATGCCGGCAACCACTACATGGAACACAACAACGACTTCTGTGTCGGGTGCCACGTGATGGGAGACGCCTGGGGTGCCTTTGCCAAGTCGGAACATCGCAAACTCGAATGCCACGACTGTCATCGTCAGTCCAAGTTTGCG
This sequence comes from Gemmatimonadaceae bacterium, assembly GCA_031421995.1. Lineage (GTDB taxonomy): Bacteria > Gemmatimonadota > Gemmatimonadetes > Gemmatimonadales > Gemmatimonadaceae > Gemmatimonas. The sequence continues at coordinate 699 of JANOPS010000361.1, read as the reverse complement.
AGTGCTCGTCAGCTCTACTTCTGGATTGCCGAGAAGCCACAGGACATTCCGAAGCACGCCAAGGTGCCGACCAGTGTGTGCGCCGAATGCCACGTGCGCAGCGAGGCGGACAGCAGCTGGAAGCGCATTATCGCCACGGCCGGGCATCGGTTGCACATGAAGAGCGATTCGTCGGCGCTGAAGGAGGTCGCGTGCGTCACGTGTCACGGACAGGAAGTGCACCGCTTCAAACCGGTCGACCAGACCTGTGGGCAGTCAGGCTGCCACGCGAAGAAGGACACACAAATCCGGCTGGGCAAGATGGCCGGGCAAACGTCGCAGCATTGCACAGGGTGTCATACGTTCACGCGTCCGGTGCCCGAGAACTTGTCGATGGACTCCACGCGCAAGTATCTCGTGGCGAACGGCACGGTGGGCAGCTGTTTCGGCTGCCATCAGATGAAGGACAAAGTGAAGGGACTTGAGCCGAAGGACGACCCCGGCCACAAGGCCGTGTGTGGCACATGCCACAATCCGCATAAGCAGACGGAAACGCGGCAGGCGTATGCTGGGTGCGCGGCCAGCGGCTGTCATAGTGATCTGGGCACCAAGAGCCAGTTTCACGTTGGACTGAAAGCACACAAGAATGCCCCGTGCGGACAGTGCCACACCCCGCATAGCTGGAAGCCGATCAGCACGACCTGCGAGGGCTGCCACACG
>JANOPS010000360.1:0-15472 GCA_031421995.1 Gemmatimonadaceae bacterium | reverse complement strand
GACACCAGCGCCATCTTCTCCTCCAGCGCCTGAGCGATCAGCATGCGATCGAAGGGATCGCGATGGCTTCCAGCGAGCCCCCCCGCAACTTGGCCATGCTCCAGCGTGATCACGAGGGGCACGAAACCTTGGTTGCGCACCTCCCGCGCGAAGTCCACCGCGAGCGGCCCCGCCCCCGGGAGTTTGCCAAGGCGCGCCTTGGTGGTCACCTCCCACGCGGAGGCGGCGCTGACATAGATCTCGTGGTCTTCGTCGCCTATCGCCTTACGCGCGCGGGATGAAAGCTGCTTGTCGCCGGCCAGCCACCAGAGGAGCGCGTGCGTATCAAGTAGCACTCGCATGGGGGTCTAACTCTCCCATCCGTCGAACTCTTCGTCTGGCAGCGGATCGAAAAACGCCGCCGAGACCACAACCTGTCCCTTCAACGCGCCAAACGCTCGTTTGGGCGTCTGTTGGTGGACCGGCACGAGACGGACGACGGGAATTTTGCCGCGCATGATGACCACGTCCTCTCCCGCTTCTACGTCGGCGATGAGCTGGGACAAGGTGCTTTTGGCCTTGTGTACGGTAACGGTTTTCATGATGACGCCCCCGATAGATCGCCGTGTTAGCTAATAACAGTAGCTAAGCCTAGCCACCATTGCAGCCGCTGTCAAACTTGTGTCGGCTGCGCCGCTTGGGTTTCCCCGACGCATCGCCGCCTTTGGCTCGACCCTGCTGCCGACGCGGCAGTACTCGCGGCGGCACTGCGCAAGGAAAGGGCCGACCATCAAGAGTGGTCGGCCCTCTGTATCGCTACACACCCTCACCCTGTGTGAGGGTGCAAACGTTCTGACCAATTGGCGCACACTGTTCGGAACTGCCGCGCGCCGCACACTACCGGTGAGTGTCAAGGGTAAGGCGGCGTTTGATCGAAAGAAGTATCCGTGCTTCTCGCGGGTGACGGTCTGAGGAGCGACGGAAACAGCCTTCCGCTCGTGCGGGAAGGCCGGAGCATGCGGTTCTCACCTCGTGTGCATGCGGCTGCGAGGCGCGGGGAACGTGCTTTCCACGTGCGAAGTGCTGCAGGTGCTCCCCGGCCATCCGACCGAGGCGCCTAGGTCCGTTTCCTGCCGAGACATAACCAATCGGGCGGGCGGATTTAGGTCGGCCAAACGCTCGCCGGCCACGTGAGATCGAGCGCGGGGGCGCCCCCCGCGCGTGTTCCTCGGTCGTCACGCCAGGACGTCGTCCGATGTCGAGTCCCACTGGAGGTATGCGCCTTTCGTGCTCATACACCAGCCGCACTGCCCGCTCGCGTGCTTCCGAGGAAAGCCCTGGTCGTTTCGCCATGACTCCAACCTCTCATACTTAGGGGTCTCCTGCAAACCTTGGCTGATTCACTCAGCGGGTCGCCTCCTTTCACCATTCGCTCAATGGTACTTACTCCGAAGTGACAGCTCCCCCGACGCTACCGACGGCACGCTACTACCGGGTCCATGTTACGGACCTGCACCACGAGCGCCACAGACGAGATCAGCTCGGGGAGGAGCTCAGCCGACGCCGAGGCGAGCTGGGTGTGTCGCTCCGTGCCGTTGAGCAACGCACAGGCATCAGCGCAGCGACCCTGTCACGCGTCGAGCGGGGAAGCATGCCTGACCTCGTCATTATCGAGAGGCTGGCGGCCTGACTCGGTGTGGTCGTGCACGCGAGCGGGGCGACGCGGTCGACAGAATCCCCGGCGGTCCCGCAGTCCGACGCAGAACTCCGCCGGACCATTGAGCTCCACCTCCGCGCGACGAAACAGATGTCAGCGGAGCTGGCCCGCTCCATCGCAAATTCCTTCGACACGGTAATGCACGTCGAGATCGCGCGAGCGGCGGAGGTGGCGGCGAAGGCCGCCGACGTGGGAGCATCTGGTGCGGCCAGCCAACCGGTGCGGCCGGCCCGGTAGTCGTTCCCCGATCATGCGCCGTCCCATCATGAACGCCCTGTCCGCGGATGCGGTGGGCGGCACGCAGCTCGTCGCACGCTGCGCCAGATCTCGCCTTAGCTCACGATCTGCTCGGCGTGCCGAAACTCTTTCTACCCTTTACCCCGAACGGGGAGCGCACCGAACGGGCGGCCATCGCGGTAAAGCGGCACCTCAAACTGCCCGCGGATGCCCCGGTCGATCCGTTCGCCGTGCTGCCCGACGTCCCGGCGCGCCTCGTCGACGTGCCCCTGCTCGATTCCGCGCTGCTGACGGAACACGTGGACGGCTGGTCCGGCCTTGGATTCGGGTGTGGCCCGTCTGGCGAGGAGCTCATTGCGCTCAATCCCACGCACGCTGAGACACGGCAGCGCGCGACGTTGATGGAGGAGATCGTGCACATCGTACTCGACCATCCCAAGACGACGCTGACCGTGAGCACCGGAGCCATCTCGGGACGTCTAATCAGCGCGATTGACCCACACGACGCACTGCCGTCGCGCGCAGCGAAGCGTGCATCCGCGCGCACGTTCACCGAGAGCGTCGAAGACGACGCCTATAACATTGGTGCGGCGTGCGTCGTCCGTATCGAGCCCTCTTTGATGCGGTACACGTGCGACACGAGCACATCACCACGATTGCCGCCCGGTATCAGGTTAGTACGGAACTGATCACCTATCGGATCAAGCGCGCCAGCCTGTCGAACGTGTACAACAAGCATCACGGCGCCGGACTGCGGTAGCACTTCACGCGGCCCTCTCGCCCGCGGCATTGTGTGGTCGACGGGGGGGCCGGTGTCTCCGCATCCATGATCCGCTGAACCGCCGCATACGGCGCGGCGGCGACCGGCGCGGCCTCCCGCTCGGACGCTGTCCCGGCACGCGTCGCGAGGTGGCGACGTCTTGCGTGCGCACGGTACCTAGGCCGCCCAGTGAGCTGGCCGCGCATCTCACCCGGTACCGAACAGAGTCCGACATAACGCGACGCTCGACGCTAAATTCATCACCGAACGCGGGCCGCAGCATGTCCGGGCTGCGCGAAATTCGTTGACGGCGCCGTGGAGGCATTGCGATGGACACTGTCGAAGACTTCGAGATGGCAATCACAGAGCGCTGCGCGTGACCGACCATATCACCACCCGCAGTTCGGACGAAGTGTCGCCCCCGCGAGACCACCTGTTTATCAGCTACGCTTGGGAAGATGGGGCCTTGGCGGAATGGCTAGCGCGCAAGCTGACGGCTCACGGTACAAAGTCTGGATCGACCGTTTCAAGCTGTTGGCTGGTGAGCCTTGGCCCTCCGACATCGACAGGGCGATCAAGACCCGCACGTTCCGGATGATCGCGCTCCTCTCCCAACATTCGCGGGCGAAAGAGAACAGCGCGATGCGTTCACCAATCAGCCGCCGCAACATGGTGAGCGCGCGCGCTATCGACTCATTCAGCTCCAACACCGCCGTCTGCAGCTCCTGACGTCGCGCGAATGTCGACAGCTGCCGCGCGAGGGCGGCCAACCGCGCGGCGGCGTCACGGATCTCGCGGAGCGCCTCCTACGCTGGGTCCGCGCCGTCGAACTGCTCGAGCGCCGACTCGCTCTGCCCCAAGATCACCGGTAGCTGGTTATTGAAGTCATGGGCGACACCACCGGCCAGCCCGCCGATAGACTCCATTTTCCGCGCCTGCAGTACCTCGGCGGCGAGACGACGCGCGTCGGTGACGTCCGATTCGATGCCCGCGACGCCCACCATCACGCCGCGCTCGTCGCGGAGCGGGACGTTGCATCCCGCGAGCGTCGGCGCTACACGCCCGTCGCGGCACTCCACGACTCGCTCGACGAATTCCGCCTCGCCGGTGCGAAGCACGCGCTCGTTGACCGCTCGGTGCGACGGACTGTGCGTGGATGCCAGCGCGTCCGCTGGCGACCGGCCCAGGAGGTCGTGACGGGACCGTCCTACGAAGCGCTCCACCGCGCCGTTGACGAGCGTAAAGCGGAACTGCCGGTCGTACGCGTAAATCAGCGACGGCGCACTGTCGATCACCGTCTCCAGTAACGTCCGGCTCGCGCGAAGCGCCTGTTTCGCATGCTTGACGTCGTCAATGTCGGTGCAGCCCCCCGACCGCACCTGCGTGACGATGTACATCCGTCCGTTGGAGAGTCATATCCCCCGCGTCGGAGAAGCTAACGTATGTCGTGCGAACCGCGCCCGTGATGGCATCCAGCACCAGCACCGACGCTCCAACATTGACGCCACCCCGTCGCGCCCTTACTCTACTGCTGGATTTGGTTCCGCGCGGCCGCCATTGTGTTGTTTTCCCCCTTAGGATGCCTTTGCGAAGAGCGTGGCAAGTATGGAGGGCGCTGCCTGCACTCTTGCTCGGCACGACAGCGACGGCGCAAGTGCAACGCCTCGACGGCGACGAATTCACGCAGCGTGTCTGGACGTCCGATCAAGGGCTTCCAGGCAACTCCGTCACATCACTGCTGCAGACCCCTGACGGATTTCTCTGGGTCGGCACGTTCGGCGGACTCGCGCGCTTCGATGGCGTCCGTTTCCAATTGTTCGATGTGCGGAACACACCCGCGCTCAAGAGCGACCGCATCACCGCACTGATCCCCGATGGCGAATGGGGTTTTTGGGTCGTGTCGGAGCAGGATGACCTCGCGCGATTCGACGGCACGTCGTTCCGCGCGTACGACAAGCGCAGCGGGGCACCCGTCGATAAAGCCACAGCCGGTCTCCTTGAGCGCGACGGATATTGGATCGCAGGCGAGCGGGCCATTTACCGTGTATCCAAGAGCGGTGCTGTCCGACGCTGGGGAAACACCGACGGTGTGCCCGCCGAAGAGATCCGGCAAATCGCGCGCGACGATGCGGGCGCGTACCTCTTTGCCACCAGCGTTGGACTCTTCGTGCTGCGCAGTGACCTCAAGCGGATCGAACGTCTCTCCGATCCGGTCGTCGCGGGGATCGTCAACCGTGTGTCGCCGCGAGCGGCGGGCGGACTGTGGGTGATCGGCGAGCACGGCATCGCCATATGGGAGCGTGGTGTACTGCGCCGCTTCGGCGGCGACACCGATCCCCCCGGACAGCGCGGACTCGGTGTGTCCGAAGCACCCGATGGAAGCCTGTGGATTGCTACGGCGAACCATGGCCTCGAGAGATGGCGCGACGGGCAACGTGTCGCGCTCCCTCTCGGCACCGCTCCAGGCGTGGACGCACGAACACGCGCCGTACTCGTTGAGCGCGAAGGGAATATCTGGTTCGCGCCGAACGGCGGCGGACTGGTACGCTGGGCACCGGCGCGCGTCACCAGTCTGACGAAGGCCGACGGCCTCTTCCGTGATGATACGTGGTCCATCGTGCAAGACCGTGCGGGCACCATGTGGGTCTCCGCCTGGGTGCTGCATCGCGTGCGTGGTCGCAGAGTTGATACGATCGCCGGATTCAGCGGCGTCTCCGCACTGCATCCCGACGCCGACGGCAGCCTGTGGATCGGCCACGAGGGAGGACTCACCAACCTCGCAGGCAACACGCGCACCACCTACGTAGTGACGCCGCCCATGAAGGTGAACGCGATCCGTGCGATCTATCGTGACCGGAGCGGGCGGGTGTTCATCGGAAGAAACGGCGGCGTGCTCGAGCTGACCAACGGAGTGACGGTCGATGCGCTTAACGGCGAACTCCGCTCGGCACGCGGTGTGAGTCTGATCACCGAGGATCGCGCCGGCGCGCTCTATTTCGGCGGTTCGAATGGATTGCGCGTCTGGCGCGGCGGCAAGATGACGCACTGGACCACAGCCAACGGTCTGCCGCACGACCAAGTGCGCACCGTGCACGAAACGGCGAACAGTGCGCTGTGGATCGGCACGTACGGTGGTGGACTTGTTCGGCTCAGCGCCGGTCGTTTTGCTCGTGTATCGACGCGCGACGGGCTCGTCGAAGATGCCGTGTCACGCATCATCGATGATGGTTACGGCAACTTCTGGCTGTTGGGCAACCGCGGTGTGTCGCGAGTGCGCATCGCGGAGCTCGACTCGGTGGCCAACGGGCAAGCCGTTCGCGTCAGCCCGGTGCTCTTCGGCGTTGGCGACGGAATGCCGACCAACGAAACCGAAGGATGGATCCAGTGGGCCGGATGGCGTGCAACCGACGGACGGCTGTGGATCCCGACCATCAAAGGCGTCGCCATCATTGACCCCACGGTGCGGCACACAACGCCGCCACCGGTGGCAGTCACCGAGGTCATCGTCAACGGCGCAACCATCTCACACGGTGCGGGCGTTCGACTGGCACCCGGTTCGGATAATCTCGAACTGCGGTATACCGCGCTCAGCTACGCCGCGCCAGAAAAGGTCCGATTCAAGTACCGACTCGAAGGCTACGACGACGAGTGGATCGAAGCCGGCGATCGCCGCGCGGCGTACTATAGTCACGTGCCGCCGGGCGATTACACCTTCCGCGTGATCGCGTCCAACGACGATGGCGTCTGGAACACCGACGGCGCGCGGCTGTCGATGACGCTTGAGCCGCACTTCTGGCAGCGGCGTGTGGTGTGGGCGCTCGGCGTACTGCTGCTTGCGGCGGCCGCAGCATACGGCGTGCGATGGCGCCTGCGCCTGCTGCAAGCACGGCTCGCTCGCGAACAGGCCATGGGCGAGCGGTTGCGTGAAGTGGACCGGCTCAAAGACGAGTTTCTCGCCAACACCTCGCACGAGCTGCGCACACCGCTCAACGGGATCATCGGGCTGGCGCAGTCACTCGAGCGCGGCGTCGCGGGCCCGCTTGATGCGCGCGTACGCGAAGATTTGCATCTCATCGCGTCAAGCGGGCAGCGCCTGTCGCGACTTGTGAACGACATTCTGGATTACACGCGACTGCTGCGCCGGGATCTCGTCTTGCATCCGACGGCGGTGGACGTGGAGTCCGCAGTGCGCGTCTCCATCGCGCTCGCACGTCCGATGCTGGCACGTGACGTCACGCTCACCAGCGATGTGGCGAGTGACCTTCCTCCCGCATGGGCAGACGAGGATCGCCTGCAGCAGATTCTGCTCAACCTGCTCGGGAACGCCTGCAAATTCACCCGCGAGGGGTTCATCACGGTGACGGTACAACGCGCCGGTGATCGAGTCGAGATTGCCGTGAGTGACACCGGCATTGGCATCCCCGCCGATCAGCATGAGCGCATCTTCGACGCATTCATTCAGGGCGATGCGTCCACCACACGCGCGGTTGGTGGTACCGGCCTCGGACTGGCGGTGACCCGTCGACTGCTGGAGCTGCATGGTGGTACGATCAGGGTGGAGTCAACACCGGCCATGGGTTCACGCTTTACCGTGGCACTCCCGGTGAGCGATCTCGCGGTCGTTGAGCGACCGCTGCCGCAGCTCACCGCGCCGCGCACTGCCAACACACCGGCACCAAACGGGCACGCGTTGGCCGACATGCCGAGAACCGAACCGGAACTGCCCATCATCGATGCACTGTCGGACCTGCGGCCGCGCATTCTCGTGGTGGACGACGATGCCGTGAATGCGCGCGTGCTCGCGCAGTTTCTCGCGCTCGACGGCTACGCTGTCGACGTGGCCACCAACGGCCCCGACGGCATCGCGGCCGTTCAACGGCATCCCCCGTCTCTCGTGCTGCTCGACCTGATGATGCCAGGCATGGATGGTTTCACCGCGTGCGCACGCATTCGCGACCAACATGCGATGGACGTGCTGCCGGTCATCCTGGTGACGGCGCGCAATACGGTGGACGCGCTCGTGGCCGGACTGACGGCCGGCGCCAACGACTTCATTCCCAAGCCGGTGGTCCGCGATGAACTGCTCACGCGCGTGCGTACGCATCTCGCGCTCGCCGAAGCGAATCGCCAGTTGCGTGCGACGCGTAACGGCCTCGAAGAAGAGGTGCGCGCGCGCACCGAAGACCTGCGTGAATCGAATGGCCGGTTGGCTGGTGCGAACGACCGGCTCGCCGTGCTCAACGGGGAGCTCGAGGGCGTCAACTCACAACTCGCAACTGCCAACAACGGTCTGCGCTCGATTCTCGACCGCCTTCGCACCGGCGTGATTGCCACCGATGCCTCGGGAGTGGTCGTGTTCGCGTCCCGTACGGCGGAACAGATTCTGGAGTGCTCGGCCGACGATGCCATCGGTGTGCGTTGGGAGAGTCTGGTGCGCGTCGACGATGCCGATCGTGCGGCGCTGATGGCCCTCGTCGCCGCGCCGCCCTCAAAGCGCGAGCGCTTGGCAACGCGCGTGCGCACACCGAGTGGACGGCGCTACTGGGTACAGATCGAGGTCGACGACGATCCGCGGGGCACCGGCGGACGCATCATCCATCTCAACGACGTCTCCGATCTATACGCCCTGCCCCCCGCCGACGGCTCACTCTTTCACGGATTGGTCGGCGCCAGCTCGGCCATGCAACTCCTGTGCAAAGAGATTGGCGACATTGCGCCGTCACAGGCCACCGTACTCATCGAGGGAGAAACCGGCACCGGCAAGGAACTCGTGGCACGCGCCATCCACGCCGCGAGCGCACGGAAAGCCGGGCCGTTCGTCGCACTCAATTGTGCGGGACTCGCCGAGTCGATTCTCGCGAGCCAACTGTTCGGACACCGGCGCGGCGCGTTCACCGGTGCAGTCGCCGATCAGCAGGGGCTCATCGAAGCGGCCGACGGCGGTACCCTGTTCCTCGATGAGATCGGTGACATCCCGCTCGCCGTGCAGGCCGCGTTGCTCCGCACCCTGCAGGAGCGCGAGGTGGTTCGGCTCGGCGAGTCTCGTCCACGACGTATCGATGTACGCATTGTCGCTGCCACGCACCGCGACCTCGTCAAGCGCACCGCGGAGGGGCTGTTTCGCGAGGACTTCCTGTATCGCGTGCGGGTCGCGCGGATCCGACTGCCCGCGCTGCGCCAGCGACTCGATGACGTGCCAGCGCTGGCCGGCGCCTTCCTGAGGACCTTGTGCGAGAACGCCGCCGCGCCACTCGAGATCAGCAGCGACGCGATGGAGTTCCTGTTGGGGCATTCGTGGCCCGGCAACGTCCGCGAGCTGCGCAGCGCGCTCGAGCACGCCGCGGTGCGGTGCCGAGGCGGAGTGCTTCGGCCGGGCGATTTGCCACCTGAAATCCTCGAACCGTCGCCGCTGGTCGCTGAGCGCAGCGCCCCGACGGCCGCCGATGCACGGCAGCAACTCATCGATGCCCTCGTGCAGACGGGCGGCAATCGGAGCGCGACTGCTCGTTTGCTTGGCATCAGTCGGCCCACGTTGTACGCGCGGTTGCGGAGCGAAGGGCTTATCGACGAGTAGGCGTTACAGCGTCCTTTTACACTCGGCTTTACAGATGTCCTTACACATCTGACGACCCACGTGGCGACTGTGGTTTGCGCATTCTGAAGTAAATGCATTGTCGGCAACAACTTGAGCAGTTGCCAAGGGCGCTTGTCCGGGCGGCATGGTTCCCGCCTGTGGTGTGGGGTGCACGGGGTCGCGATTTTGGCGCCCGCGCCGCGAATGCCGCGGCCACCCGCGACTCCGTGCCAAGCCCGAGGATCGCATGGAACTGCTCGATGCTGCATCCCGTGGCGACGCCTCTGCGGTGCAACGTTTGCTCGCCGCGGGGGCCGACCCATCGGCGCGAGGCTCTCTCGGCGAGACCGCGCTGCATCTCGCCGCCGTCGCCGGCAACACGGCGGTGCTGCAGCAGCTGTTGGACGCGGGCGCTGCGGGCGATGCGCGAGCCCCCGATGGCTCGACCGCGCTCATGAAGGCCGCGCTATGGGGTCATGGCCGGGCCGTCGAGTGCCTGCTGGCCGCCGGCGCGGACCGGTCGCTCGCCGATAACCAACGCTGGACGGCGCTGGCGCTCGCCCTCGAGCGCGGCCACGGCGAAGTCATCGCCGCCCTGCGCGCCATTCACCCATCCACTCCGTGACACCCCTCCTCACTCCGCTGCCGTCCCGTTTTCCCATCTTGAGGTACTCCATGTCCGTTCGTCGCCTCTCCCGAGTTCCCATTTCTGTCGTATGTGCAACGTTCGCGATGATCGTCAGCGCCTGCGGCTCGGACCCCGCCGCTCCCCCCGAGTGCATCGTCTCGAACGTCGATCTGATCGCGCCCGTCCGTACGATTCTTCCGGGCGGTTCGACCACACTGCAAGTCGCCGTCACACAAACCAATTGCAGCTTCGCGCCGGCCCCCACGTTCAGCAGCAGCGCGTCGAACATCGCGACCGTCAACCAAGGGGGAACGGTCACCGGCGTGCTGCCGGGCAACGTCGTGATCCGGGTCGTGGCGGCCGGTCTGACTGACACGGTGAACATGACCGTCGCGCCCACACCGGTGAGCACCATCGATGTGAACGCTGGCACCGGGTCGGTGATTGTCGGCCGGACATTGGCACTCGTCGCAACAACCAAGGACGCACAGGGTGCAACACTCACCGGTCGCACGGTGACGTGGTCGAGCGCGGCAACCAGTGTCGCGACGGTCTCGGCGAGTGGTCTGGTGACCGGCGTGACGGCAGGCAGCGCCAACATTACCGCAACATCGGAGGGCAGAACGGCAACGGTGACGATTACGGTCGCGCCGGTGCCGGTGAACACCGTTGTCGTCAGCGTGCCCAACGTGACGATGGCGCTCAACTCGTCGCAGCAGGCCACGGCCGTGGCGAGTGATGCGGCGGGGAATGTGCTCGCGGGACGAGTCATCACGTGGTCATCATCGAACCCCGCCGTCGGCATCGTGAGCAGCAGCGGGCTTGTCGGCACCGTCGCACCGGGCGTGGTGATCATCACCGCAACGAGTGAGGGGAAGACGGGGGTTGTGTCGATCACGGTGTCGCCGCTACCAGTGAGCACGGTCGTTGTCACGGTGCCCAACCTGATCATGGCGATCAACGCGTCACAGCAGGCGACGGCCGTGGCGCGTGACGCATCTGGGAATGTGCTGGCGGGGCGCGCCGTGACATGGTCGACGTCGAACGCCGCTGTTGGCATTGTCACCGGCAGCGGGTTGGTGACCGCCATCGCGCCTGGCGCCATGGCCATCACCGCCACGATCGATGGCGTGGCCGGATTGGTGGCCATCTCGGTGCCCGCGCCGCCGGCACCTACCGTGAGCGCGCTGACGCCATTGAATGTTGATGAGGTGTTCTCAATGGTCCCGATCGCGATCACCGGCACCAACTTCCAGATCGGCGCCACGTCGGTCGCATTCACCGGAGCGGGCATCACCACGGGCGCGCTCGTGGTGCAGAGTGCCACGGCCATGTCGGTGCCACTTTTGATCGCGGGCGGCCTGGGCGACAGGACGTCGAACATGACCGTGACCACCTTTGGCGGGACGACGGCGGTGCGCCAGCTCAATGTGTTCGCTGTCGGATCGGGCGCCTTGCAGACGGCAAATACCATCGGTGGGGTCGGCGGTGCCACGGCCTACACGCTGGACTGCGCAGTAGGGAGTGTCGCGACCGGTTTCAATGCGCGTGCCGGCGCGTTCCTCGATCAGATTGGGCTACGGTGCCAGCCCGTCACCGGTGCCGCACGCACCTTTGGCGCGATGGCGCCAACGAATGTGGTGGGCGGTAGCGGTGGCGTCCCGTTTGTCGTCTCGTGCAACGCGGGCAGCGTCATGACCGGCATGTCGGGTACGTACACCGGCCCGTTTGCCCTCAACATCGTCACCATCAGCGCCATCTGCACGCCGACCAACGGCGGCGCAACGCAGACCACCACCGCCGCGGGCGGCGCGCCGGGCGCACAAGCGTTCAGCGTGTCGTGCCCGCTCGGACTGGTGATGACTGGTATCCAAGGCGCCTATGGCGCCGTCGTTGATCGCGTGCAGCCGCGCTGTCGCTAATCCGTCGGTTCGTTCGTTAATAGACAACGTGAACGGGCCCGGCCAGAAGTCTCCTGGCCGGGCCCGCTTGTTATTCACACAGACGCCTCAGCGCACCGACTGTTCACGCCTCCTCGACCGCAGCGTCGGTGAGTTCTACCAGATCCCCCAGACGTGCTGCATCAGTAAAAGTATGCAGAGACGCACGCGAGCTCAGCTCCGGGGGCTCGGGTGGAGCGTGTTTATCGCGTGGGAATGCCAAGCCGGAGACCAAGCGATGCTGGCGAAGCTAGTACGCCGATTACTCGGCGACCTGTAGCGACCATGCGATAAGACGCCTCGAGCCAACCCGTGAATCTAAGAAGGCGGCGGGACCAGACCGGTCCCTGCCGCCTTCTTCGCCCGAACTGCACGAGCCGCCTTCTTCAGCACTACAATGCTGCCAACGGCTTACGAGAGATTACGAACGACTTTGGCACAAATTACGAGAGAGTGTACGGTCGATTTACGAAAGAGCATCCGAACCGACAGTCGGCCCTTTCTATCCCTACACACCCTCACCCCGCCCCTACTTCACCGCGTTCACCATGTCGAAGATCGGCAGGTACATGGCCACGATCATACCACCAACCACCACGCCGAGGAACACGATCATGATCGGCTCGAGCAGCGACAGCAACGCGCCAACGGCCGCATCCACCTCGTCATCGTAAAAGTCGGCGATCTTGGTCAGCATCTCGTCCAGGCCGCCCGTTTGCTCACCAACCGCGATCATGCTGATCACCATCGGCGGGAAGACGTTGCTCTTCTGCAGCGGGCCGGCGATCGTTTCACCGCCGGCGATGCTGGCGCGGCTGCCCATGATGGCGTCCTGCACCACGCGATTGCCCGACGTACGCGCCGTAATTTCCAGACCATCCAGGATACTCACGCCTGAGCTGATCAGCGTGCCCAGTGTCCGCGTAAACCGTGACACGGCCGACTTGCGCAACACGTCGCCCAGCACGGGTACGTGCAGCATCAACCGATCAATCACCAACTGTCCCCCCGAGGTCGCGTAGTAGGTCTTGAGCGCGTAGCCCCCGCCCACCGCGCCCGCGATCAGCGCCCACCAGTACGCATTCAGGAACCCTGACGCACCGATCACGATGCGCGTTGGCAACGGCAGCGTCATCCCCACGCTCCCGAACATGCTGGCGAACACGGGAATCACCTTCCACAACAAGATCACCACGCACAAGCCGGCCACGCACATGATGACCGTAGGGTAGATCATCGCGCCCTTCACCTTCCGCACCAGCGCGTCGTTCTTTTCCATGAACACGGCTAGGCGGTTCAGAATCGTGTCCAAGATACCGCCCGCTTCACCAGCGGCGACCATGTTGGTATAGAGGTCCGTAAAGGCCTTGGGGTGTTTACGCATGGCGTCGGCCACCGTATTGCCGGACTCCACGTCGAACACGACCTCGCGCACCACCGCCTGCAGCGCTTTGTTCTCGGACTGCCGCGCCAGAATGTCCAGCGCTTGCACCAGCGGCAAGCCGGCGTTGATCATGGTCGAGAACTGTCGCGTAAAGATCACGATGTCGCGCATCTTGATCGATCCGACCGCTTTCTTCGGCGTGGCCTTCGACTCGTCGACCTTGATAATCGTCAGCCGCTGCCTGCGCAGCTGCGAGACCGCCTCATCGCGCGTAGGCGCGTCGATCGTCGCGGTCTTGAGATCGCCGGTGCTGTTGCGCGCGGTATAGGTAAACGTAGGCATAGTTCGGTCTGAGTTCAGTGTGCGTGGTACGACGAAGTGCGGTGCTGTGAATCAACCAAAATGATCCAGCGGGTTTGAAGGGTGTGCGGTGCCAGCCAGTGGCGCCTTAGCGCTTGGCGCCGCCGACCAGCGCCCGGTCGTTCGATCGGCGCTCGGCCGGCACCGCCAGATCCTCGCCCGGACTCTTTCCGATCATGCGTAAGAACTCGTTCGGGTCACCCGACGAACGGACGCACTCATCGGCGCTCACCTGCCGCGTGATGTAGAGCTGATAGAGGGCATCGTTCAGGGTCTGCATGCCGAACTTCTTGCCAGCCTGCATCGATGAGTAGATCTGGTGCGCCTTGTCGTCGCGAATGAGCGCGCGAATTGCCGGTGTCGCCACGAGAATTTCCGCAGCCATGGATCGACCGCGCCCTGAGATCTTGGGCAAAAGCACCTGCGTAATGATGCCTTCCAGCACGAATGCGAGCTGGGCCCGGACCTGGCTCTGCTGGTGCGCCGGAAACACATCGATGATGCGATTGATCGCCTCCGCCGCACTATTGGTGTGCAGCGTCGCAAAGACCAAGTGTCCGGTTTCGGCAATCGTGAGCGCCGCTTGAATCGTCTCCAGATCGCGCATTTCGCCGATCAGAATCACGTCCGGATCTTCGCGCAAGGCGTACTTGAGGGCCGAAGCGAAACTCTTCGTGTCGGCGCCTACTTCCCGTTGGTTGATAATGCAGTTGCGGTGGCGGTGAATGAACTCGATCGGATCTTCCACCGTGATGATATGCCCGCGACGTTCGGTATTGATCTTGTCGATCATGGCTGCCAGCGTCGTGCTCTTGCCAGAGCCCGTCGGCCCCGTGACCAGGACCAGGCCGCGCGGCCGTTCGGAGAACGTGGCAATGACCGGCGGAAGGTTCAGATCCGCAAACGTCTTGATCTGGAACGGAATCTGCCGGATCACCATGCTCACGCAGCCACGCTGCTTGAACACGTTGCCGCGAAAACGCGAGAGGTTCGCAATCCCGAACGAGAAGTCGAGCTCGTCCTCCATCTCGAAACGCTTCTTTTGATTCTCGGTCAACACGGAGTACGCCAATTGCAGCGTATCGCGCGGCGTCAGGATATGATCGATCACGGAGTTCACGATATCGCCATCCACGCGCATCTTTGGCCGGTCCCCGGCCGTGATGTGCAAATCGGAGGCGTCGCGCTCGATCATTTCATCGAGCAGCGTGCGGAGTGAGACGGGCGGTTGTGTCGGCTGAGTCATAGAAGCACGTGGGTGATGGCCGCGAGCAGAACGCCCCGGCTCATCCGATGGTTGACGAACGGTTGGCGACGAGGATACCCACCGTCACGCCACGCTAACTTGCTGTTTCACGGATGACCTGATCGAGCGTACACACGCCCTTCAGGACCTTGAGCCACCCATCCATGCGCAGGGTCAGCATCCCCTCACCAATGGCCCCCTCACGCAATTGCTGCACATCGACGTTTTGCATCACCAGTTTCTTGATCAACGGGGTCAGGAACATGACCTCATACAAACCCTGGCGCCCCTTGAGTCCGGTGCCGGTGCACGAATCGCACCCGTGGCCCTTGAAGAAGGGCAACTCGCCGATGGTCGTATCCAAGCTCAGGTTGGCGAGGAACGGCAATGCTTCGGGAAGCGCACGTCCCTTGGCCTCCCGTAGCGCCTCCTCGGTGAAGCGCAGCTCTCCAAGGGTGGTGCCCCGCTTCACCTTCGCGCCCGCCAACTCGGCATCGTCGGGCGTGTACTTGGTTTTGCAGTTGGGGCAAATCTTGCGAACAAGACGCTGCGCGAGGATCAGGTTCAGTGCCGACGCCACGTTGAAAGGCTCAAGACCCATGTCCAGCAAACGCGTAATGGTCTCGGGCGCGGAGTTGGTGTGCAGC
>JANOPS010000359.1:0-10052 GCA_031421995.1 Gemmatimonadaceae bacterium | reverse complement strand
TCGCCGGCGCCCACGGGCTTTACCGGTCGCGGTGCCACCGGTTCCGATCTCGCGTTCAGTGGCACCTACATCATTCAGGGCAACTATCGCGGCATCATCATTTGGGACGGCACCAATCCGCGCGCGCCGAAGCTCGTGTCGGCCTACCTGTGCCCCACCAGTCAGGGCGATCCCACGGTGTACGGCAATCTGCTGTTTGTGTCCGGCGAGGGCCTTGGGGCGCGCAACGATTGTGGCTCAACCCCGATCAGCGATTCGGTCAGCCTTGAGCGCTTCCGCGGCGTGCGCATCTTCGACATCAGCGACAAAGCAAAACCGCGGCTCGTCACCAACGTGCAAACCTGTCGCGGCTCGCACACCAACTCGCTCGTGCAAGACCCCGCCGACAAGAACAACATTTACATCTACGTGAGCGGCTATTCGTCCATTCGCTCGCCGAAAGAATTGGCCGGGTGCCAAGACGCACCGGCCGGCGACTCGGCGAGCGCGCGCTTCCGCATCGAAGTCATCAAGGTGCCGCTCAAGAATCCCGAACGCTCGGCCGTGGTCAACTCGCCTCACTTGCTGGCCGATCTCTCGGGTCGCACCGTGCATGCGCCGCCGCCGACTGACACCGGTGCTCGCGGTGGCCGTGGTGGTCCTCCGGGTGCGGCTGGTGCCGCCGGCGCCGCCGGTCGCGGTGGGACTGCGGGGCGGGCCGGTGGTCCTCCCGCAGGCGCTCCCGGCGGTGGCGGTGGAGCGGCGCGGGGTGGCGGTGTTGGCCAGAGCGGATGTCACGACATCACCGCGTACCCAGGGTCGGGCTACGCTGGCGGTGCGTGCGCCGGATACGGTCTGCTGTTCGACGTGCGCGATCCCAAGAATCCAAAGCGTCTCAAGTCCGTTGCCGACTCCAACATGTCGTTCTGGCATTCGGCGACCTTCACCAACGACGGAACGAAGCTGCTGTTCTCCGACGAGTGGGGCGGTGGCGGCGCGGCGCGCTGCCGCGCAACCGACAAGACCGAATGGGGTGGCAACGCCATCTTCACGCTCGAAAAGGGCGAGCTCAAGTTCCAGAGTTATTACAAGATGCCCGCGCCGCAAACCACCGAAGAGATCTGCACCGCGCACAATGGCTCGCTGATACCGGTACCGGGCCGCGACATCATGGTGCAGGCGTTCTATATGGGTGGCGCGACCATCTTCGACTTTACCGACGCCGCGAATCCGATCGAGATCGGGTTCTTCGATCGTGGACCCGGTGGTGGATACTGGAGCACGTACTGGTTTAACGGCGCGATCATCTCGTCTGACGAACAGCGCGGACTTGATGTGCACGAGCTCACACCCAGCGGCTATCTCACGCAGAACGAAATCGACGCGGCGAAGACCGTGCGCTACGAGCAGTTCAACGCGCAGGAGCAGCCGCACACCGTGTGGCCGCCAAGCTTTGCGTTGGCACGCGCGTATCTCGATCAACTGGAGCGAAACAGCGGGTTGTCGGCATCGCGCATCAGCGAGATTCGCAGCGGCTTGTCGGCGGCCGAGCGCGGTGGGTGCGGCGCGCGCAACACCGCGTTAGCGGCGCTGGTCCCGTTCGTGCAAGCCGATAAGGCGACCGCGATGGACAAGGGCCGAGTGGAACTGGTGGCGAAGGCCATTGCGGCGCTGTCGAAGAGCGCGTGCGTCCCGCCGCCCATTTCGTAGTGCCAGTCACCACGTTGTGCTGATTCGCGTTACGTATCCCGTTCAACACGGACAACTCGTTCTCCGCACGGACACCAACTGGGACCTCGATGTGCTGCCGGTGCGCGTCGAGGGCTCGAGCTCGTGGTTTGAGGTGGAATTCACGGCACCAACGCATGCGTTGAAACCGGTGCTGATCGATGGGACCCATGTGCAGTGGGCCAAGGGGCCCAACTACGTGTTGAGTCAGCATGAGCCCGATCCCGACATCTGGCCGTTCTTCTTCGCCGAAGAACGTGGCCGCATTTCGAATGTAGGGCACCTCACGTATGACGGCATGACGATGGCGGTGCGCGTGTACTTTCCCGCCGGCTACGATGAGAACACGCTGCGCAGTTTTCCGGTGCTGTACATGCAGGACGGGAACAATCTCTTCTTCCCCGAAGGGGCGTTCCGCAGCAACGACTGGCGGGTCGACGAAACCATGGATCGCCTCGACCAGATGAATGCGATTCGAAAGACCGTCGTGGTAGGCATCTCGCCGGCGGATCGCGCGCGGGACTACACCCAGCCCGGGTACGAGGCATACGGTCGGTTTGTGGTGCAGCATCTCAAGCCGATCATCGATGCCAGCATTCGTACACGCACCAGCCCGAGCGAAACCGCCGTGATGGGCTCGTCACTTGGCGGCGTCGCCGCGCTCTATCTGGCGTGGCAGTATCCGGACGTGTTTGGGCGGGCCGGATGCCTGTCCAGCACCTTCGGCATGATGGACGATCTCTTCTCACGCATCGCGACCGAGCCCAAGCGCGATATCGTCGTGTACCTGGACAGTGGATGGCCGCGCGACAATTTCGACACCACCAATGCGATGCGTGATCTGTTGATGCGGCGTGGGTACACGTTGGGTGTTGATCTGTTGCAGTTCAGCTTTCCCGAGGGCAAGCATCACGAGCAGTCGTGGGCCGCCCGTCTGCATCTGCCGTTTCAGTTCTTCTTTGGGCGGGCGTGGTGTGCGCATCGTGGCCGCTAGCACGCATGTGACGCGCCAGCCGCAATGACGATTTTGTTCACTATATTTGCACAGCAGTGTTTCACACGTTAGACTAGTAGTATGTTGTTACGTGAAACACTTCAGGACATACTAGCGACATCCCACGGGCCGGTGGTTACCGGCCACGAGGTGGTGAGACACGGCCAGCCTGCTTGGAACGGCAGCATGGCCTCGCTTGCGCTCGTGCTCACAGGTGTGCGTCGATCAGGGAAGAGTACCCTCCAGGGTCAGATCCGGCGCGCGATCGCCGGTCCAACTGTGACCATAAACCTTGAGGACACAAGACTTTACGGTTTCGGCCCGGAGGACTTCGTCACCGTGCTTTCCATTTTGGATGCGGATTACGCGAACGCGGCGATCTACTTGGACGAAGTGCAGGAAGTACCTGAATGGCAGAGGCTTGTGCGGGCGCTGTTAGACTCGGGCCGACGAGTCTGCCTGACGGGATCGAATGCCAGTCTTTTGGGTCGCGAGATGGGGACCAAGCTCACGGGCAGACACGTGTCCTATGCGGTGTATCCGTTCTCGTTCCGGGAGTTCTTGGACTTCACCGGACAAACAGCGGGTGCGTCGTCGCTTGAGGAGTATCTCATGCGAGGTGGATTTGCGGGCGCGCTTCGCGCGGGCCCCGACCAGGGAGGCGTGCTGCTGCGCGAGTTGCTACGCGACGTGGTGCACCGCGACATCGTGAGTCGGCATGCGTTGCGCAGCGCGCGTCCCTTAATGACGCTTGCGCTGCATCTACTCGCGCATCCTGGCCAGCCCCTGTCGTTGCAGGCGCTGTCCAAAGGGCTCGGACTGCCATCCGTCGCCCAGACCGGACGCTTGGTGGAATATCTGCAAGACGCCTGGCTTATGCTGGCACTGCCTCGATTCAGCGCGTCCTTCAAGCAACGCGTGACGAGTCCACCGAAGTACTATGCCGTGGATACGGGCCTCGCGGCCGCCAACAATCCCAACCCCACACCAGATCTGGGCCGCAAGCTGGAGAACGCTGTCCTGCTGACCCTTCGCCGTATGGGTGCAGAGGTCACGTTCGCCGCAGCTCCGCATGAGTGGGAGTGCGACTTCGTCACGGACAAACTCGCCGTCCAGTGTTGCTTGAGGTTGACCCCCGAGAACCGGCGGCGCGAGTTGCGTGGTCTGATCCAGGCCGCCGCGCTCCCCGGCAGCACGAATCCGCGAGGCCGCGAACTGCTGGTGATCACGCTGGATCAGGAGGATACCCTGACGGAGGACGAGCATACCATCCGCGTCATTCCCGCGTGGAAGTGGCTCGATTGAGGAATGCGCGAGGAATTGCGCGCAGAATGGAGCCCCGAAATGGGCTCCGAATTGAGCGAAGAGCGCGGCATGGCGTGCAACGCCGTTCGCTCGGGCTGTGACCGCCGCATGGGCCTTGCCGAGTTTGTGGCGAAGCCGTACCTCAGTGCAATGACTACTCAACTCTCCTCCGTGCCCGCGCGACGCCGCCACCGTTTCACGCTCGCCGCGCTCACGGCATTCGTGTTGCTGGTGCCCACATCGTCCAAGTCCCAGCCGCGCGACGCCTGCCCGCGCTTCGCGCGCGTGCCCGGCTATGGCGCCTGCACCAACTTCGCGGGCACAGGCTGCGGGTTCTGCGCGTACCGGTGCAACGATGAGACGGTGGTGCGCTGGAACGTGTGCGCGCCGTAGTCACTCGCATCGCGCTCGCGCTCGTCCTGCCTGCGGGTGCTGCGGCATGCGAGCGATCGCTGCCATCGACCAGCGACGCACCACCCGCACTTCGTGCCGCCCTCGCGGCGCGCACGGTGTATCCCGCCAAGCGCGAAGAGTGGCGCAGCGACATTACCACAGACACCGACAGCACCATGGTGCCGCTGGTCTTTCGCGCCAGTCGTACGACGGTGGCGTTACTGCAATCGTCGCCCGCACGCATCTCGCTGTTTGAACTGAATCGTCGCGGCATGCTGCTCTCATCGCGCCCTGCGCGCATCGATTCGGTGCTGAACGCGGAAGTGCCTCGCGATATTGTTGCGCCAACCGATCTTTCGCGCGTCACGGACGACGGAGAAGTCGACGTGATCGATAGCGCGAGCAGCGCACTGATCCGCGAGTCGATTGGTGGCTTTCGGTTTCGTCGCGATCTCCCGCTGTTGCGCGGCGGCAGTGGTCGCTTGTGCACCGTCGCACCGGCAACACTGCTGCATGTGCGTCAGCTGGGCGATCGGCGCACGCTTGAGGCCTTCACTCTCACCGGGAGCGCCCGCGACGACGCGTTGGTGGGTCGTCATCGCTTCACGCAGCGATACACCGGTGCCCCGACGCCGCGTCTGCGCTTTGGCAACGGCGACGCGCGGCGCTGCCTCCTGCTTGCCGAACGCGAGGTGTTTGTCGTGAGTGCGCCAGCCGAGCGAAGTGCCGTCGCCACGCCTCGGCTCTCGCCACTGCGGCCGCCGGGAGCGGTGGCACCAACGACTATCGAAAGTACGTTGACACGCACCAAGGTCACGAACGACAGCAGTCCACTGCTCCAGCCGTTCGTGGTCGACGCCGCTATTGTCGACGGCGGCTTCGTGGTACTGGTCGGTGTGCTGTCGGACAACCAAGGGCGTATCGTCGACTACTACGACGAGCGCGGCCAGTATCTACAAAGCGCCATGCTGCCCTTCACGGCATCGGCGATGACCGGCGCGGGTCCGCGCTTCTTGCTGCTACATCAGGACGAGCGATTTCGGTGGTGGCTGTCGTCATGGCTTACCCCCATGGCCGCGCGCGGCGCGACGCCACCGCCCGCACCGCCGCGGATTGATCGGGCGCCGGAGAAACAGCTATTCGAGACGCCGAGTGCGCGGGCAGCGCGCCCACGACAGTGAGGCAAGGCCGTGGCAGTGGGCAGACCGGCTAGACGCGATTTGGCACGATTGGCACGATTGGCACGATAATAGGTAAGCATGGCACGATTTGGAAAAACGTGGCACAATTAGCCCTCATTCGACAGGCAGCGCGCCGGGCATGTTTACTGTAGGCCACGGCGGGGGTCGGGATGACTGCACAATCCGCGATGGGTATCCACGTGAGCCGCGCCTCCCTTTGAATCCAATGCTCGTGCGTGAACGACTGCCCGTGCACAACACGGAGATCCTGAAACGATGACGGAGCCACTGAATCGAAGGAGCTTTCTGCGACTCGGCGGCGCTGCCGGCGCTGCACTGACCATGTCACCCGCGGCACTGTCCGCCGCCGACG
Organism: Gemmatimonadaceae bacterium; assembly: GCA_031421995.1. GTDB lineage: Bacteria > Gemmatimonadota > Gemmatimonadetes > Gemmatimonadales > Gemmatimonadaceae > Gemmatimonas. The sequence goes on along the minus strand of JANOPS010000359.1, from coordinate 4,099 downwards.
CCGCGGAGATGCCGTCGCTCGCGCAGCTGCCGGCGTTGTCGCCGGCCCGCGCAGCCATCAGCGAGTCTTTCTGGCGTCAGGTGCGGGCCATGTACGCACCCGATCGCAACATCATCGATTTCGACAACGGGAATAGCGGGCCGGCGCCAACGTCCGTCATCGAGGCCTACATCCGTCGCGCACGATTGCTCTCTGCGGCGCCGAACGTGCATTACAATCGCCTCAGCAGCGACAGCGAGAACGCCCACTACACGCGCACCGCGGCGCTATTGCACACCACGACCGACGAGCTGGCGATGGTGCTCAACGCTACCTCCGGGCTCAACGCGATCATCCACGGCTTTCCGTTCGTCAGCGGCGACGAGATCATCGTCACCAATCACGAGTATCCCGACATGGTCGACACGCTGCATCGACGGGCGAAGCGCGAGGGGCTCGTGGTGCGGACGATTGCCGTGCCCGGCGTTGAAGAGGACCGTTTGGCGCTCGTGGCGCGCTTTCGCGCGGCGGTGTCGTCGCGCACCAAGCTCCTGCTCGTCTCGCATGTGAGCGCGTGGAACGGCGAGATTTTGCCGGTACCGGAGCTGTGCGCCGAAGCGCGGGCGCACGGCGTCGCGGTGCTCGTTGATGCGGCGCAGAGTGTGGGCTACCTCGACGTAGACTTCGCCAACTGGGGCTGCGATTTCCTGGCCGCCTCCATGCACAAGGGGCTTGGCGCGCCACACGCCACCGGCGTCCTCGTCGTCCGCAAAGATTGGTTCGGCAAGATCGAGCCGCTCCATCCACCCACGTGGGATTTCTCCAAATATCCCGTGGACCAGTACGGATGGACCGGTACCGCGAACGTGGCCGCCCAAGCCACCCTCACCGAGGCCATTACGGCGTGCGAGCACATCGGCATGGCTCGCAAGCGCGCGCGCCTGATGCATCTTGCAGGCGAGTGGCAGGCCCTGGCCCGTGACATCAAGGGGTTTCGACTGCTGACGCCGATGACAGCCGCGCGGAGCTTCGGCTTCTGCGCCTTTGCGCTGGACCACGTGCCATCACAGGTCGTCGCGGAACGCCTTCGCAAGACGTTTCGCATCGTAGTCCAGGACAAGGCGTCGCGTCCGTACCGCCCCTTCGGCAATGCGGTACGCGTCACGCCGCAACCGTTCGCTTCACTCGCGGAGATGCAGCAACTGGTCACAGCGCTCCGGACAATTGCGCGCGCGTGAATGCCTGGCTCGGCCCTTCAGGGCGTCGGCGATAAGCGCGCGGGTCCGCGCCGTCACGTGTTAAGCGTCCTCAAAATCACGCAGGCCAAGTGTCAGCGCGCGTCGGACCACAAACGCAGTAATTCCGGGCGACTCGTACCCTTACGATGCGGTAGGAACGACGGTCGGCTCCGTCGGGGCCCGGGACGCGGCCCGCAGTAGCGTAACGCCGGTCCACACCACCACCGCCACCACAATCCAGCGCAGCACGTCCAGCGGAAGGGACTTCACCAACAGCGCCGCCACGAGCACCGCGGGAATGCCACCCAGCATCAGGCCGAGCGCTGTGCGGTGGTCCAGCCGCCCGGTACGCAGGAACTCGAAACACCCAACCGGCCCCACAAGGCCGCCGGCGCCCATCATGATCGGGAAGGCCGCGCGTGGATTCATACCGAGCACACTGAGGAGCACCAGACAGGGTCCGTAGTGCCCAACGCCCACCATCAGCAGGCCACCCAGCAGGAAGAACATCACAGCGGCGAAGGCAAGCGCGCCTCCATGCAGGCCGAGCGCGGTGCCGCCGGCCGGGTACATGCCAAGCTGCCCCAGCGCCATGAACGTGCCAGCCAACAGCAGCCCGCCCCCCATCGCGAGTTGCACGGGGCGCCTCGGCAGCCGCGACACCACGCGCACACCAATCGCGCCTCCCGCGAGCATGGCCACGATCAACGTTAGCAGCGTGACATTTTCGACCTCGATAAGGGCGAGAAAGAGAAAGGCTTGCACCACCACCGGCAGTGTGTGCCCCACCATGAGTGTGCCGGGAATCCGCTCGGGCGGGACCAGCCGCAGCATCGTGAATGCGGTGGTCGTGGTGGCAAAGGAACCGATGCCCAGCGTGTCGAAGAAATTGGTGCCAGCGCCAAGCCCGATGCGGAGCGCGTCCGGAAAACGAAAGTCGCCCACGCCGTTGCGTTTGTCGCGCCGTGCAGCCCGTAGCCACGCGACCACGACGGAGGCGCCGAACAGGCCGAAGAGCACGAGAAGGACGATGCGGACCATGGGCGCGGGGCGAAGGGGGCGAGGCGGCGAGTTGGCGAAAGCCGAAGTATGCCGCCACGTGTGGTGCTTCGGCAGGCGACGACGCACATTTCCGGGATTCGCTGCAACCCTCACCCCGCTGAGAGCCCACCATGGAACGCAAAACCGCGCACGATTTCGATCAGGACCTGCTCATTTTGTTCGACGCGTATGTGCACGGCGGCATCGATCGTCGCACGTTCCTGGACAAAGCGTCGAAGTATGCCGTGGGTGGTGTCACGGCACTGATGTTGCTCGAGCAGCTGACGCCGAAGTTCCTCGAGGCACAGGTCATCAAGCCTGACGACGAGCGCATTCAACAAGACTACATCGAGTATCCGTCACCAAGCGGCTACGGCACCATGCGTGGTTACTTGGCGCGTCCGAAGGCGTCCGGTCGCGCGCCCGGTGTGCTGGTGATTCACGAAAACCGTGGACTCAATCCGCACATCGAAGACATCGCGCGGCGCTTGGCGGTTGACGGATTCGTCGCGTTCGCGCCCGACGCACTGTTTCCGCTGGGCGGATATCCGGGCGACGAAGAAAAAGCGCGCGAGGTATTTCCGAAACTCGACCAGGCGAAGACGCGCGAAGATTTCATCGCCGCATCCGCGTTTCTCAAGTCGCGCAAGGAATGCACCGGGAAGGTTGGCGCGGTCGGCTTCTGCTACGGCGGCGGGATGGTGAACTTTCTCGCGACACGCCTTGGTGCAGACTTGTCCGCGGGTGTCGCGTTCTATGGCTCGTCACCCGATGCCGCCGACGTGCCCAAGATCAAAGCCCCGCTGATGATTCAGTCGGCCGAAAACGATCCGCGCATTAACGCCAGTTGGCCGGCGTTTGAAGAGGCGCTCAAAGCCGCCAACGTGAAGTACGAGCGGCATCTGTATCCCGGCACGCAACACGGCTTCAACAACGACACCACGCCGCGGTTCGATGCGGCGGCGGCGAAGTTGGCGTGGGATCGGACAGTGGCGTTCTTTCGGCAGCACGTGCGGTAACGCCGTTCCGTTGAGGGCGCGCACGTTGACGTCGGCCGTGCCTGCAGCGATCCCGGACGGCAAGCAGGCTAACGCGATCCCGTGACGCGCCGTGGTCAGTCGGGTACATTGAAGCACCATGGAGCAGAACCCCCTGCAGCTTGTTCATCGCCCGCTCACGCGGGCCGATCTTGCCACGATCGCTGCGTCGCAATTCGGCGACATGGTGAAAGCCGTGGTCGACGTCGAACGGGGCGTAATGGCAATCGGCGCGGAACTGCATTCTGACGAAGAGGCAGCGCTGCTTGAGGACGGCTCTCGGCAAGCGGCCGTGTGGGGAATCAATTTGTACCCAGGCGAATTCGGCAGTGAGTTCATCGAGTTCGATTCCATGATCAACATTCGTCCGGCTTACGGCAATCGTTCGCGTGGAGTCGAGGACGAAGACTTGCGGGCCAGGATCCGCGGCGTTGTCGCGCTGTTGGTGTCGGACGCATGACTACACCGGTAGGTCATAGCGAGGCCGGTGTGCGATGGGAGCGGTTCTCGCTCGTTGAACAGCTCGCCAGGGTCGGCAGCGAAGTGGAGCGCGCGCTGCGTGCATATGGCGCTGGCAACACCGCAAGGTTTGACCTGGCACTCGACCGTGCTCTGTCCCTATTCGACTTGACCGCTGCCGATCCGCGATGGTCGGGCCATCGTCGCAGGGAGGTGCTGCGTGCCCGCGAAGATTTTTGCCGACTGTTCTTTGATGCGGACACGCCGATCGAATCAGCAGTCGGGCTCCGACGGTACTTTCTCGCGTTCGGCGTGGCCGCGCGAGCCAGCGCGGCGCGCTGATAC
>JANOPS010000358.1:0-10438 GCA_031421995.1 Gemmatimonadaceae bacterium | reverse complement strand
GCCGTGATGTCTTGACCGTCAACCTTCTGCTGAATCGCCTCCATCACGCGCTCGCGCACAGTGTCCTTGTACTTCTCCGGTTCAAACGTCTCACTCGCGGTCTGCGCGATCAGCTGCTTCGCCATGGCGAGTTCCATGGGCTTGATATCGCCCGCGGGAACGGTCACATCTGAAGTCGATCGAATTTCGTCGGCATAGTGCAGCTGCTCCATGACCAGCACCCCGTTCGACGGCCGCAGCAGCACCAGATACTGCGAGCCACGCGCGGCGTACTGCCCGAGTGCAGCCAACCCGGTCTCCTCGAGCGCCGCCGCGAGCAATCGATAGGCGCGATCCCCACCCTTGTCGGGGCCCAGGTAGTACACTTTCTCCAAATACACCCGTTCCACCTTCGCCAGCGGAACGAACTCGATGATATCGATTGCCCCGGTGGCCTTCTCGTCGAGCGCCTTGAGCTCTTCCGGAGTAAGGATCACGTACTGATCTTTGCTGAACTCGTATCCCTTGACCGTCTCGTCGCGGGTCACGATCTCCTGATCCTTGAGGCAGATGTACTGCTGCTTCAGTCGCGATCCACACTTCTTATGCAGCATGTTGAACGAGATGCTGACCTTGGATTCGGCCGACGAGTACAGATTGACGGGAACGGACACGAGCCCAAAGGAAATCGTGGCGTTGGCGATAGAACGGGCGGCCATGTGGGCGTGCTCGGGGCGGGTGGTTACGTGAACAGCACTACCTAAACAATGAGCGCTGGAACCGACTCTCCACAACTGCCCGAAGGCCCTGAGCCGCAAGATCGTCTCGCCGCCTATCGCGCCAAGCGGTCGTCTGACACGTCGCCCGAACCCGTTGGCCGGGTTTCGGCGTCCGCCGGGCGCATGTTCGTCGTCCACAAGCACGCGGCGCGTCAGCTGCACTTTGATTTGCGCCTCGAGATGGACGGCGTGCTGCGATCCTGGGCCGTGCCCAAAGGGCCCTCATACGACATGGATGACAAGCGCTTTGCGGCGCTGGTTGAGGATCACCCCATCGAGTACGGGGAGTTCGAGGGCGTGATTCCGGCTGGGAACTACGGTGCCGGGGGCATGATCGTGTGGGATCGCGGGGAGTGGGTGCCGCTCAACGATTGGCGCGACGGGATGGCCAAGGGTAAGCTGCTCTTTGAACTGCGCGGATACAAACTGCATGGCAAATGGACGCTCGTGAAAATGAAATCGGCCGACAAGGATTGGCTGCTGATCAAGGAGCGCGACGAGTGGGTGTGCAAACCCGGCGACCAGTTCGCCGAGGAGTCGGTGCTGTCGGGGCTTACCGTCGACGAAGTCAAGGCGGGGCGCACGTTGGACGGCGACGTGCGGGCAATACTGGCGGCGGCAGGTACGCCCTCGGCGCGCGTTGCTCCGCGTGACGTGAAAGCCATGCTGGCCGAACCGAGTGACACCCCGTTCACGCGTGACGGATGGCTCTTTGAGCTCAAGTTGGACGGCTATCGATTGATCGCGGCGAAGTCACGCGGTGAAGCCTTGCTGCTGTCACGTAACGGACACGACTACACCGCGGTGTTTCCGGAAATCACGCGCGCCATCAAGGCGCTCCCGTTCGCCGAGTGCATTATCGACGGGGAGGTCGTAGTGCTGGAGAGCAACGGCAAGCCCAACTTCTCGCTCTTACAGCGCCGCGGTCAGCTCTCGGCGCCCCTCGACGTACGACGCGGTGCGGTGGAACTGCCTGCGACGTTGTTCCTGTTCGATCTGCTAGCCTTTGATGAATACGACTTGCGCACCATGACGCTTCGCGAACGCAAAGCGCTACTCTTGCGGTATTTCCCCAAGCTGGGCCCGGTCCGCACGCTGGATCACATTGAGCGTGAGGGAGAGCGGTTTCTCGAGCAGGTCGCGGCGATGCAGCTTGAGGGGATCATCGCCAAACGCGCTGATTCCAAGTACACTGCTGGTCGGAGCGAGGCCTGGTTGAAGTTCAAGACCGATCGGACGGCCGACTACGTGATTGTGGGCTACACCGCGCCGAAAAAGAGTCGAGCGCATATTGGTGCGCTGCATCTTGCCGACATGGTGGGCGGCGTGCTGGTGTATGCGGGCCGAGTGGGGACGGGATTCTCCGATGCGCAGCTGGGCGACATGAAAGCGATGCTCGACGGCCAAGTGCGCGCCGATGCACCGTGCGAGGGTCCCGTGGTTGCACCAGGTGCCACGCCGCTCGCGAGCAGCGCCATTGCCGACACGACGTCGACCGTGTGGGTAAGGCCGGAGTACGTCTGCGAGGTGCGGTTTCGCGAGTGGACACCAGATGGGTTGCTTCGTCATCCCACCTTCCTGCGACTGCGCACGGACAAGGCGGCGCGTGACTGCGAGCGACAGGGATGGCACGCGCCTGAGGTGGCGATCGCTGAGGCCGCCGACACGGCGGACACTGCGCCGCCGACCGCGTCGTCGAGCACCGCACTTCCCGCGTCCTTGCTCGACGCGCACGAAGATCCGCGTCCCGTCGCTGGTACCACAGAACGCGTGGTCGCGCTGTCCAACCTGACCAAAGTGTACTGGCCAGAGGATCGCTACACGAAAGGCGACATGATTGAGTACTATCGCGCGATCTCGCCGTGGATGCTGCCGTACCTACGTGGGCGTCCCGCCGTGCTCACGCGATTCCCTGACGGAATCGACGGCAAGTCCTTCTACCAGAAGGACGCCCCAGAGTCGGCGCCCAGCTGGATTCGAACCGTTCCTATTTGGAGCGAAGACACACAGCGCGAGATTCGCTATTTCGTGTGCGATGACGTCGAGTCATTGCTGTACGTCGCGAATCTGGGGTCGATTCCCATCCACATGTGGGCCAGTGGTGTGGACACGCTGGAGCAGCCCGACTGGTGCGTGATCGATCTTGATCCCAAAGACGCACCGTTCAGTGATGTCGTACGGACCGCGCGCGCTCTGCACGCCCTCTGCGAGTCGATCGGGTTGCCGAACTTCGTCAAAACCACCGGCAAGACAGGGTTGCACATTCTGCTGCCCCTGCCGCCAAAGAGCACGTACGCCCAATCCCGTACGCTTGGCGAACTGCTGGCGCGCGTGGTCCTGCGCGAGCTGCACGAGATCGCCACAATCACGCGCCACGTCACCAAGCGCGGCGCGAAAGTGTACTTCGACTATCTACAGAATCGTCACGGACAAACGATTGTCGCTCCCTTCAGCGTGCGTCCACTCCCCGGCGCCACGGTATCCATGCCGCTGGTGTGGGACGAAGTGAACGAGACATTGGACCCACGAGCGTTCACCATCAAGAACGCATTGGATCGGATGGAGCGACTTGGCAATGACCCGGTCCACGCGGTCTTTGACCCCGGGCCAACACTGCACGCGGTCCTTCAGCGACTGGCGCCGCAGTTGGAGGGGTAGCACGCGCGCATCTCTCAGTCCTAAGGCCTCGACGAAGGCGGGCCGCCTGACCTGTTGGACATCGCGGGTAGCGTACACACCATCAAACCCAACGGTCCGGACTGGTGCGCAACGCGGGACGGCGTGGTAACGTAGAACAGGCACTCCCCTACGCTGAGCTGCAGACCCACGATGCTCGCTACGAACGTTGTGAAAGGGCTTGATATCCCGCTCGCGGGAAAACCGGCACAGGTTGTTTCTGATGCACGGCCCGCGGCGCGCCTCGGCGTGATGCTCCGTGACCACGTCGGACTCAAGGCGCGCCTGCTCGTCGAACCGGGTGACCGTGTCGCGATCGGACAGCCCGTGTTGGAGCATCGGATACATAGCGCCATTCGCTTCGTGTCCCCGGTTTCCGGATACGTCGAGACTGTGCATCGCGGAGACAAGCGGTCGCTCCAATCGGTCGTGATCGCCGCTGATCCAACCGACACGCCCGCGTCGCCATTCGCGACGTTCTCGTCGCGTGCAGCCGATAGTCCGGAGGGCGTCCGCGCGCTGCTCATGGAGTCTGGGTTGTGGCCGGCGTTTCGTACTCGACCGTTCAGCCAGGTGCCGGAACCGGACAGCGTCCCGCATGCTGTGTTCGTGACCGCGCTCGACACGCAGCCGCTGGCGCCCGATCTGGATGTCGTGCTCCGCGACCGAACGGAGGCCTTTTCCCGTGGGCTCAGGGTGCTCACACAGTTGACCACCGGGACCGTCTATCTCTGTCGGAAGTCAGGCTCAACCCTGGGCGATGGCGGTAGCATCGATCGGGTTCATATCGCCGAATTCTCAGGAAAGCATCCCGCCGGAACCGTAGGGTTTCACATCCACACGCTGGACCCGGTGCATCGCGAAAAATCCGTCTGGCATGTCGGGGCGCAGGATGTAGCACGTATCGGGCATCTGTTTGCCACCGGCACACTGGACATGTCGCATGTGATTGCCGTAGGTGGCCCCAGAGTCTCGTCACCGCGATTGCTTCGCACGACGGTTGGCGCCGCAGTGTCCGGGCTCATGCAGGGCGAGGTCAATGATGGGAGTAGCGCGCGAGTGATCAGCGGGTCGATTCTGACGGGCGACCGCACGGACGACGCGGCCCATGACTTTCTGGGACGCTTCCATCAGCAGATCTCGGTCATCGACGATGGTGCGGACCGCGAGTTTCTCGGGTGGATGGCGCCCGGCAGCACGAGCTACTCACTATGGCCGGCGTTCCTCTCGGCACTGCTCCCCAAGCGGGATCGCGTGCTGAGCACGGCGGTGCATGGATCACGACGGGCGATGGTGCCTATTGGTGCCTATGAACGTGTCATGCCGATGGATCTCATGCCAACGCACCTGCTGCGCGCCTTGACGCTCGGCGATGTCGAGTGGGCCGAAGAGCTGGGTGCGCTGGAACTGGACGAGGAAGATGTGGCACTCTGCACATTTGTCTGCCCCGGAAAGTACGAGTATGGCGCGGCGCTGCGTCGCACACTGAAAAGCCTCGCGGCGGAACACTAGGTGCGCGCGCTTCGCAATTTCCTCGATCGGATTGGCCCGTCCTTCGGACCCGGACAGCGCTTCGCGAAGTTCCATGCGCTGTATGAAGCGACCGATACGTTCTTGTACACGCCCAACTACACCACCAGCGGCGGACCGCACGTCCGCGATGCGATGGATCAGAAACGCATGATGATGATGGTGGTTGTGGCGCTCGTTCCGTGCATCATGATGGCCATGTTCAACACCGGATATCAGGCATTTCTCTGGGTTGAACAGGGCGGACAACTGTTGAACACGTGGCAAGCCGATGTGTATCGTGCGCTCGCCTTGCCCGTGAGCACATCCTCATGGATTGGCTGTACGGTCTACGGTGCGTTGCACTTCCTCCCCATACTGGTGCTGACGTTTGCCGTTGGCGGGTCGATTGAATCACTCTTCGCGATGATTCGCGGCCACGAGATCAATGAAGGGTTTCTCGTGACCGGTATGCTCATTCCGCTCATCATGCCGGCCACCATTCCCTTGTGGCAGGTCGCGCTCGGCACGGCCTTTGGCGTGATCATCGGCAAAGAGATCTTTGGCGGCACTGGGATGAACTTCTTGAACCCGGCACTCGTCACGCGCGCGTTCCTCTTCTTCGCATATCCCGCACAAATCTCGGGAAACGTGTGGGTCGCCGCAACGCCTGCCGACGGGCGTTCAGGCGCCACCTGGCTCTCGTCGTACGCGGAGGGTGCTGGACATCTGCCGGGACTCACGTTCACGGATGCCTTTGTGGGATTGATCCCCGGATCCATGGGCGAAACGTCGGTGCTGGCGGTGTTGTTTGGGGCGGCGGTGTTGCTGGTAACACGAATCGGCGCATGGCAAACCATGCTTGGTGTGCTGGTGGGCACCGCGCTGACGGCGATTGGTCTCACCGCGATCGGGTCGACCACCAACCCCATGCTCAATCTTCCGTGGTACTGGCACTTCGTACTCGGGGGATGGGCCTTCGGCACAGTATTCATGGCCACGGATCCCGTGTCGTCGGCGTTCACCTCCACCGGGAAGTTGGTGTACGGGTTCCTCATCGGCTTGCTGTGCATACTGATTCGCTGCGTGAATCCGGCGTATCCAGAGGGGATGATGCTGGCGATTCTCTTCATGAACATGTTCGCGCCGTTGATAGATCACGCGGTCGTGCGGGCCAACATCAAGCGGAGGGCCGCCCGGTATGTCCGCTCTTCAACGTGATTCGGTCGGTTACACCGTCGGATTTGCAGCACTGGTGTGCTTGGTGTGCGCAATCCCTATCGCTGGTGCTGCCGTCTGGCTGCGACCCGCGCAGGAGGAGAATCAGCGCGTGGATCGACTCAGCAAGGTGCTCGGGGTCGCCGGTCTCATCTCGCCCGACGAGGAGCTTGAGCGATCGGATATTCTTCTGCGCTTCAGCAGTCGGATCAAGGCACGAGTCATCGATCTCAAGAGCGGCGCGTACGTCGACAGCATTGATGCGAGTTCGTATGACCAACGTCAGGCCTCGCGTGACCCGGCCCGGAGCGCTGCGGCACCCGCAAACGACGCGAAAGTCCTGCGACTCCCGCGATTCGCCCTCGTGTACGAACTGCGAGCGCGCGAGGGAAGCGAGGAAATCAAGTCGGTAATCCTGCCTATTCAAGGGTACGGATTGTGGTCCACGATGTACGGCTACATCGCGCTCAACGCCGACGCGCGGACGATTGCGGGCATCACCTTCTACGAACATGGTGAAACGCCGGGACTCGGTGGTGAAATCGAAAACCCGCGATGGCAGGATCGATGGAAAGGGCGAAAGGCCTTTGACGACACCGGGGCGCTGCGCATTCGTGTCATCAAGGGCGCCGCCGGGACTCCGGAGGCCGACCCGTATCGTGTGGATGGACTGTCCGGTTCGACCATCACGTCCCGCGGTGTGTCATTCACATTGTCGTTCTGGCTCGGGGCAAACGGGTTCGGTCCGTTTCTCGATCGCTTCCGCCTCTCACATCCCACGAAGGCATCCTGATGGCACAGACCAAGTACTCTGCGATGATGCTGGATCCGCTGATTGATGAGAATCCCATAGCGCGGCAAGTGCTTGGCATCTGTTCCGCGCTGGCCGTCACCACGCAGCTGAAAACGTCACTGGTGATGTGTCTGGCCGTGACGGGCGTGCTGGTTGCGAGCAATGTCTCGATCAGCCTCATTCGGAACTTGATCCCTTCCAGCATTCGCATCATTGTCCAGCTGACGATCATCTCATCGCTGGTGATCGTGTGCGATCAGCTGCTGAAGGCGTACGCCTTCAGCGTATCAAAGCAGCTATCAGTATTCGTGGGATTGATCATCACGAACTGTATTCTGATGGGCCGAGCGGAGGCGTTTGCGATGCAAAACGGCCCGAAAGCCAGCTTCTTCGATGCGATCGGCAATGGTGCGGGGTACAGCCTAGTCTTGCTGCTCGTTGCCGTCATACGCGAGCTGCTTGGAGCGGGGCGCTTGTTCGGCGTGCGCATTCTGCCGCTCGTCACCGACGGCGGCTGGTACGTGCCGAACGGATTGATGGTACTGTCTCCTGCCGCGTTCTTCCTCATTGGTGGTCTGATATGGGCGCTTCGCACGTGGAAGCCATCGCACCGGGAGCACGAGCTGACGGTCCACATCGATTCCTTGGAGTACGACCTCGCGCGTGCGTCAGGACGCGAGACAGGTAGCCCTGCGGTGCCACGCCAGAAAGCCGCCTAGGAGCCTGTCACGATGAGCAGTCACTATCTCAGCCTGCTGGCGAAAAGCATCTTCGTCGAGAATATGGCGCTGTCGTTCTTTCTCGGCATGTGCTCGCTGCTGGCGGTGTCCAAACGTGTCAGCACGGCGATTGGATTGGGGCTGGCAGTGACCTTCGTGCTGGGCATCACGGTGCCACTCAACAATCTGTTGTTGCACACCGTCCTGAGAGACGGAGCCTTGGCTTGGCTTCACCCGTCTCTCGCAAAAGTCGACTTGTCGTTTCTGGTGTTCCTGAGTTTCATCGGGACGATCGCGGCACTCACGCAGATCGTCGAGATGGCGATCGAGCGTTTTGCTCCTGCGCTCTATGGCGCGCTCGGCGTTTTTCTGCCGCTCATCGCCGTGTACTGCGCCATCCTCGGCGGCAGTTTGTTCATGGATCAGCGTGATTACTCGTTGGCAGAAAGCACCGTCTATGGATTCGGATCTGGCATCGGGTGGTTGCTGGCCATCGTGGCACTCGCGTCTGTGCGAGAGAAGCTGCGCTACTCCAATCCTCCCGCTGCGCTGCGAGGTCTGGGGTTGACGTTCATGGTCACCGGGCTTCTGGCCATCTGCTTCATGGCCTTCGCCGGCATACAGCTATGACGGAGTCGACATGCTGACCATTGTGATTGGCGTCTCGACATTTCTCACGTTGGTGCTGTTGATGGTGGCCGTGCTCATGATCGCACGTGCCCGTCTGGTGTCGAGCGGCACGGTGTCGATCATGGTCAACGATGACCCGACGAAGACGATACAGGCGATGTCCGGCGGCACATTGCTGAGCACATTAGCCGAGCAAAAGATCTTCATCCCCTCCGCGTGCGGAGGCAAGGGATCGTGCGGTGTGTGCAAGGTTGAGGTCATGTCTGGTGGTGGATCGCTACTCCCTACTGAAACAAGTCATGTCAGTCGCGGGGAGGCGCGCGACGGCGTGCGGTTGTCCTGTCAGGTGAAAGTGAAACAGGACATGAAGATTCACCTCGAAGAGTCGATCTTCGGCGTTCGGCAATGGCGCTGCAGGGTACGCTCGAACAACAACGTCGCCACGTTTATCAAGGAGTTGGTGCTCGAGTTGCCACAGGGCGAAGCGGTCCCGTTTCGTGCCGGCGGGTATATCCAGATTGAGTGTCCGCCACACACCGTGCGCTACAAGGATTTCGACATCGGCGAGCAGTATCGGGACGACTGGGACACGTTGAAACTGTGGGACCTGACGTCCACCACCACCGAGTCCGTGCAGCGCGCCTACTCGATGGCCAACTTTCCGCTGGAAAGCGACATCATCATGCTCAACGTGCGGGTGGCCACGCCGCCACCACGCACGACCGGTGTCCCTCCAGGGATCATGTCGTCGTACACCTTCGGACTGAAGCCAGGTGATGAGGTCACGATCTCCGGACCGTACGGCGAATTCTTTGCCAAGCCCACGCGCAATGAGATGTGCTTTATCGGCGGCGGCGCCGGCATGGCGCCTATGCGCTCGCACATCTTCGACCAATTTGGGCGTCTGGAAACGGAGCGGCGCGTCACGTTTTGGTATGGCGCGCGCTCCATGCGCGAGGCCTTCTACGTTGATGATTTCAACGCCATCCAACGCGACCACCCGAATTTCCAGTGGCATCTGGCGCTGTCTGAGCCGAAGCCCGAGGATCAGTGGACCGGCGCAACAGGGTTCATTCACAACGTGCTGCTCAATGACTACCTGTTGAAGCATCCTGCCCCGGAAGACATCGAGTACTATCTGTGTGGTCCACCGATGATGCTGAAAGCGTGCATGAGCATGTTGGACACCCTTGGTGTTGAGCGCGAGAACATCGCGTTTGACGACTTCGGGTAAGACGACGCGCGATGGCTGCGCCACGAGCAACGTTCGGTGTCGGCGGGGCCTCGCGTCGATGGTGGGCGGTGCTGGTGGTATTGCTCGCTGCGTCGGCGTATGCGTATCGTGCTCGCGTCGCTACGGTACCGTCCACGAGCACCCGGTTTGGCGGCTTTGCGCAAGGCACCACCTACAGTGTGGTCCTTGGAAAGGCCGTCACTCACACACGGCGCATCGCGCTCCAGCACGCCGTGGACAGTCTGCTGCAAACGATCGACCACGTCATGTCGACCTATGACTCGACATCGGAAATCTCACGGCTTAACCGCGCCGAGTCAGGCGTGCCGGTCGACGTGTCGGCACCGTTGGCTGCGGTGCTCTCCGAGGCGAGCGCGGTGTCCGAGGCCTCACGTGGAGCGTTCGACGTCACGGTTGGTCCGCTCGTCCGCGCGTGGGGCTTCGGCCCGAATGGCGCGCCGGCACGGGTCCCCACCGCATCGGATCTCGCGGCGCTGCGCGAACGCGTCGGGTGGCGCGCTCTGCAGCGTGTCGGTCGCACGATCACGAAGCAGCGTGCGGGGATGGAGATTGACGTGAACGGCATTGCGCCCGGCTACTCCGTTGACCGAATTTCGGCATTGCTGGACACGTTGGGTGCGCCCGACCATTTCGTCGAGCTGGGGGGCGAGGTGCGCGCGCACGGACGAAATGTAGAGGGGCGCCCGTTTCGCGTGGGTATCGAGGAGCCGGATACGGCGGGCCGGCGCGTTCGACTGGCGGTCATGCTCACCAACCGAGCGCTCTCAACATCGGGAAACTACCGCAACTCCGTCAGCGTCAATGGTGTCCGCTACGTGCATACGGTCGACCCCAAGAGTGGTCGCCCGGTGACGCATCGGCTGCTCGCGGTGTCGGTGCT
>JANOPS010000357.1:0-9618 GCA_031421995.1 Gemmatimonadaceae bacterium | reverse complement strand
ATGTCGCGCTTGGCAGAGAAGAACAGCACCCATCCGCAGCTGCTCAAACTCTCGCGGAAAATCGATCAGTCGCAGGTACCGGAAATTCTCATCATGCAGCAGTGGCTGCGCCGCTACAACCAGTTCGCGCCGGACACCGCGTCGTGGCACGACATGCAGATGGATGGCATGCTGAGCACCGCAGAAATGCAGGCGCTGACGGCGGCGAAGGGCGTAGACTTTGATCGCCTCTTTCTGAACGGCATGATCAAGCACCATGCCGGCGCGCTCAAGATGGTTGATGATCTTTTCAAGTCGCCAGGCGCCGGTCAAGAAGTGGACGCGGGCGTCTTCGCCAACGATGTCGTCATCGCGCAGACGGCCGAGATTGGCATTATGCGCCGGATGCTCACGCAGCTCCCCGCCAAGTAGATCGCCGTGCGACGCCGTGCTCGTCGTGTCATTCGTTCTGTTCCTTTCCCTGGAGTCTGACCCCATGCGTGCTATGCGCGGCTTGATCCTTTTCGCGACGTGCGTCATCGCACCGACGCTGACGTCGGCGCAGACCTACCCGACCAGCAAAGATCCTCGAAGCACGCTCAAGCCGGGGCGCTTCGATGCCGGCGTCGCGGCGAGCAACATGAAACTCGTCTCCTTTACGCCCAAGCCCGCGCAATTCGACACCGCGCGTGGGCTGACATTTGTGAACTCCGATCTGGCGTTCGGGACGCACTACGTGTACCAGGCCAACTTCGCCGGCTTCACCATTTGGGACATCACCGATCCGGCCAAACCCGTGGCAACGGCCGCTGTTCGATGCACGACATCGCAAGGGGACCCAACAATCTACGGAACACTCCTCTTCCTCTCTGCCGAGGGCGCTGGCAACCGCAATGATTGTGGCGATGGCGGCGTGCAGGATCCCAAAGACCACATGGCCGGCGTACGCATCTTCGATGTGAGCAATCCGAAGGCACCGAAGCTCGTCAAGAACGTGCAGACGTGCAAAGGCTCGCACACGCACACGTTGGTGCCCAGCCCGAAGGATCCCAACGTCGTGTATCTCTACGTGTCGGGGCAGCAAGGCGCACGTCCGGAGACTGAACTGGCAGGATGCAAGAACGGCACAGATCCGGCCGACCCCACGAATTCGCTCTATCAGCTCGACATCATCAAAGTCGCCCTCGATCACCCCGAGCGTGCCACCGTAATTCCCGGTGCGCGCATATTCACGGGGCTGGGAGGCGCCGGCGAGTGCAAGCAGTTCTGTGCGCCAGCCGATGCGCGTCGTGCAGCGGCGGGGCGCGGTGGTCGTCCACCGGTTGATCCGAACATGCCGACCGGTCCACGCAATTGCCACGACGTGACCGCGTATCCGGCAATGAACTTGCTTGCGGCGTCGTGCTCCACGCACTCGATTCTCGTAGACATTTCAAACCCTGAGAAGCCCGTCCGCATCAATGCACTGGAGGACGAGAACAACTATCAGGGGCGACACACGGCGGCGTTCAGCAATGACGGCAAGAAGCTGATCCAGACTGACGAGTGGGGTGGTGGCACGGGCCCGATGTGTCAGGCGTCCAGCATGATCGAGCTGGGCGGGAACACGGTTATCACGCTCGACGCGAAGAAGAAGCAAACGCAGCGTGCCTACTTCAAGCTGCCAACCGCGCAGTCGGCCGAAGAGAACTGCGTGTCCCACAATGGTGGCATCATTCCGGTGCCAGGACGCGACCTTTATGTGCAGGGGTGGTATCAGGGCGGCGTCAGCGTGATGGATTTCACGAACGCGGACAAGGCGTTTGAGATCGGCTTCTATGATCGCGGCTCGATCGATCCACCGCAGCCGGTGGACGTGCCGGCGGCGGCGGCCGCGAGCCAGGGCGCCGGCGCGCGTCCGCGCGGCAATACCATCGGCGGGTCGTGGGGCGCGTACTACTGGAATGGCCTCATCTTCTCGTCGGAACTGGATCGCGGCATGGACATTCTTGAGCTGACGCCCAGCGCGAACCTTTCGGCGAACGAAATTGCCGCCGCAAAACTCGTCAGCTTCACGGAGTACAACCCGCAGAGCCAGCCCAAGATGACGTGGCCAGCGGCGTTCGTGGTCGTTCGCTCGTACCTCGATCAGCTGGTGCGCGGCAACGGGCTCGCGGCGGAGCGCACAACGGCCATTGCCGCCGCGCTCGATGTCGCGGAGATGAAGCGTGGTCTCGCGCGCGCGTCGGCGCTCAACGCGCTGGCGCTGCAGGTGGACAAGGACGCACCCAGCGCCACGGATGGCGCTCGCGTGCGCGCGATGGCGGGCGAAATCCGGCGGCTCGCCGCGGTGAAGTAAGTGTGGCGCTCACCCCGATCGGTGAAGAAGATTCGATCGGGGTACGTTGTGCGCGTGTTGCTTACTCGCTGAGGAAGCGCTCGACGAGCGCCACCGTGAGCGGCGGCATCTCTTGCATGGGGTAATGGCCTACATCCGCGAGGGGCGTGACCGTGAGATGCGTGCAGAGCGGCGCAAGGTTCTGCGTGACCGCGTCGCCGCGCATCGGCGGTGCGTCCTGTTCACCCGTGATCGCGAGTACGGGAACGACGATCGGTGCGATCGGATCAGACAAACCGTCGCGCGCGAACATCGCGACGTACCCCGCCGCAGCAGCGCGATCGGCGCACGCACTCCAGCGGCCGGCTTTGTAGTTGGTCCACGCGGCTGGTAACCGCGTGCCCCATTGCTCGCCAAGCATTCCCTGTCGCGCGGTGTCGTCGCCGAGTGCTACAGTTTGGAGCATAACGAGCGTAGCGTCGTCAACACCGAAGCCTGTACTCGGCGGCGGCGTGAGCAGGACAGCTCGCTCAATGCGATCGGCGTGATGTTGTGCGAGGTGGAGTGCCACGAGTGTACTCATGGAGTGCCCCACGATGGCGAATCGTGGCCAGTTGAGCGCATCGGCAAGCACCAGGATATCGGCCGCGGCCTCACGAAGCGCGAAGGTGCCGGTGCGCCCGCGAGATCGTCCGTACCCGCGAAGATCGGCAAACACGAATGTAAAACGAGCGCCGTCTAGATACTTCCGAGCCTCATCCCACGTGGACGTATCGCACAACCAGTCGTTCATGACCACGACATGGCGTGAGCCCGCGCCGACCACTTCGTGGCCGAGCACCATGGACAGGGATCCTGTGTTCGTCTCCGGCATGCATCACCTACGCAAAGGGAGAATCCAACAGCGTTAGCCGACGACGTGTACTGCGGTCAGCGACGCATCGCACGTCGCCGTTCACTCGCCATTGAGCTTTACGGACGCGGCAACGTGGCCCGGTACGCGTTGATGGCGTTGATCGTGGTGGTGACGCGCAGGTCGGCAACCTTGCGACCAAGATCCTGCAGCCACTTGAGCGACTCGAATTTCACGCCGTTGATCTCTGCCTGCCCGGCCTTCACGCGCTGCGCGAAGCGGATAGATTGTGGATCGGCGAGCGCCATCGTCGCGTCGATACCGAGTTCCTCATGCAAGCCGCTTGTGCCGGCGCTCGCACCGATCTTGATGCCCTCAGGAATCTTGAGATCGTTCTGGATGTATGGCTGCACTACGCTGGTGTGGTTGTAGAACTCAGGGATGTGTTTGAAGTAGACCGCGTTGGCGTTGCCCGCGTAGACTTTGGTGAGCGAGTCGGCGGCGGCCTGCATGCCGCGGCCGTTGCCACCACTATCGCCCATGTAGAAGATCTGGGTGAAGCCCATGCTGCGCAGATAATTGCCCATGTCGTACAGCAGCGCGACATAGGTGGCCTGCGACAGCATGGGGCCGGCGCGGCCAGGCTGGATGTTCGGCCCCGCGTTCCCCGGTTCCAGCGTTACCAGTGGGGCGACCAAGGTCTTGCCCATCTTCCGCGCCAACATCTCCCCGAGCAGCTTGATGTTGATGTTGTGTTTATTCATCTGGAGATTACCGTCGTTGTTCTCCACGCCGCCGGTCATGATCAGCACCGTGGTGTAGCCGTCTTTGATCATGTCGCGAAACTCGGGTTGCGTGAGCTCCTCGAGCCACACCGTGTTGATACCCTCGATGGTGCGCGGCTTGTTGGCGGCAGCCAACCGCTGCGCAGCTTGTGCGGCGCGGCTGGCGCTGTCGGCACCGCCCGTTGCCTGTGCCAAAGCAGTGGCCGCGAACAGCGGCATCGTAAGCAACAGCATCAGCGGGGTTCGCATGACAACTCCTCGTGGTAGGGGACAACTCGCGCTGTGCGCAGCGCCAGCGATACTGGTCGATACTGATCGATACTGGTAGATGATGCCATTCGGGTAAGCTGAGTAGCGGCCCTGCCCGCACATCCGTGACGGCCCATCAATGTGCAGGCTTGCGACGCGGGTCGCAAACTTGGATATTCGCCATTCAGACAGCCATTCGCGCCAAGTAGCGTCGCCCACTTACGCCGGAGCCCACATGCAAGGCTACAACTTCACCGAGCGTGTCCGCGCCGTACTGGCGATGGCGCGCGAGGACGCCGCGCGACTGCATCACGAATACGTGGGCACCGAGCACCTACTGCTGGCGCTCGTTCGCGAAGGAGAAGGGGTTGGCGCAAACGTGCTCCTGAGCCTCAACATTGACCTCGATGAGGTTACGCGCCTCGTCGAGGAGACTGTGCTTACTGGTGTCGCAGCGCGTGGAACAACGCCCGACCTTCCCTACACTTCGCGCGCCAAGAAGGTGCTGGAGCTCAGCATGGCAGCCGCGCGCGATCTTGATCACAGCTACGTGGGCACCGAACACCTACTGCTCGGACTAGTGCACGAGCAAACGGGCATTGCCGCGCAGGTACTGACCGAACTCGGCGCGACCGATAACGACGTGCAGGCGGCAACAATCCGCTTGTGTGGAACCAAGATGCCGGATCGCCAATCTATGGGCAGTCGAGAGGGTGCGCCGATTGTCCCGGTCACGTCGGTGTCGGTCCAGGTGCGGCGATCGGACGGCTCCGTGATGCGAGAGGAATTCCATAGCGTGGCGGGCGCGATCGAATTTCTTCGCAGCCAATAGCGCGTCTGTCCTGCGGACGCCAGCATGGTACGTCGCGGCCAGAAGCGCTGCGGTGTCGCGTTGTGCGGCCCCTTCCCACGGATCGCGACGCCGACGGCCCTCACACCGCCACGGACTCGCGAGAGGCGAGGCGCTAACTTTATATTCCTAAATATTCCTGAAGAGTTGTAGATGCGCCTCGGCGCCAAGCGCCGGCGCTGGGTCAGACAACGGTTCTTCGCCCTCGTGCGCATCATCACGTGGGTTTCTTCGATCAAGAGTCCGTACGATGCGTCCGCCGCAAGCCCCTGACAACGAAGCCGAACGACAGGCGGCGTTAGACCGGTACCTCGTGCTCGACACAGGCAACGAAGCAGCGTTTGACGCGCTGGCGCGGTTGGCCGGTTTCGTGATGCAAACACCCATCGCCTTGATCTCACTGATCGACGCCGATCGGCAGTGGTTCAAGGCCCGATACGGACTGTCCGATACCATGATCCCGCGAGTACACTCGTTCTGCGGGCACGTAGTCGAGGCGGGCAACGTGGTGGTGGTCAACGACGCGCGTGCCGATGCACGATTTGCCGACAATCCCTACGTCATCGGCGAGCCGCGCATCACCTTTTACGTCGGCACTCCGCTACGGACGCCCGATGGGTTTGTCCTGGGCGCGCTCTGCGCGATCGACAGTGTACCACGCGAGGTCAGTCCTCAGGCAATTGAGATGCTTGGCCTGCTCGCACAGCAGGTCATGCACTTGCTGGAGCAGCGACGACTTCGGTTGCAATTGGCGACTGAGTATGCCGAAGCATTCGTCGACAAGACGAGACTCGAGGCCGTCTTCGACGTGATGGCCGAGGGCGTCGTGTTGCAGGGGCCGAGCGGCGAGATCAGCAAAAACAACGCGTCGGCGTCTCGGATCCTGGGGTTGACGGACGAGCAGATGCGTGGGCGTACGTCGGTGGACCCCCGCTGGCGTACCATCCGGGAAGATGGATCCGACTTTCCAGGCAACGAGCACCCCGCGATGGTCGCGTTGCGAACCGCGCAGCGCGTCGACCATGTGGTGATGGGAGTGGAGAAGCCTGACGGGCACCTTACCTGGATCAGCATCAATTCGATGCCGCTGCGACATTCCTCCGATGCCGTGGAAGAAGTGGTGACGACCTTTCATGACATCACGCCGCTCAAGCTCGCCGCCGAACGGCTGTCATTGCAGGAGCGGCTGGCGACCACCGGCACATTGGTAGCTGGGGTGGGTCACGAGATCAACAATCCGTTGGCTTTTGTGATGGGGAACCTCGACCTCGCGATAGACGAACTGCGGGCAATCGCCGGGCCCTCACCGTCCGCGCGCTTGGAAGACTTGCTGTCGGTGCTTGGTGAGGCGCGTGTTGGCGCCGATCGTATCCGCAAGATCGTCCGCGGCTTGCGCGCACTGTCCCGGGAAGATGTGGTCTTGCAGGCCGTGCCATTGGATGCGGTCGTGGAGACCTCGATTAGCTTGGCGCTCCATGAACTTCGGCGGAAGGCAACGGTCCACGTCGAGCTACCCGACCTTCCGCCGGCGCTGGGAGACGAGTCGCGACTGACCCAGGTCCTCGTCAATCTTCTTGTGAATGCTGCGCAGGCGTTCGAACAGGCGGAGCCAGACCGCAATACCGTCCTCATTCGCGGCGCCCGGCGCCCTGACGGAAGGCTGCGCGTGTCCGTGATTGACAACGGTCCCGGCATTCCCGCAGGCATTGCGAGTAGAATCTTCGATCCATTTTTCACGACTAAGGAGGTGGGCAAAGGCACAGGACTTGGGCTTGCCGTGTCTCGAGGTATCATCACTGCCGTCGGCGGTGAGTTGAGCCTTGAGTCACGCGTCGGCGAAGGCGCAACGTTTCACATTGACCTGGCAGCTGCCGAATTCGATGCCCACGATGATGCGCGTCCCGACGCGGCCGCCGGTGCCGCGCGCGCCAGGATTCTGCTGCTGGATGATGACCTCTCCGTCCTCTCGACCATGCGCCGCGTCCTCCAGCGAGAACATGATGTCACGGCAGTCAGCGACCCTCGCGAAGCGCTTACGTTGCTGCTCCAGCCCATCGATCTTGATATCGTGTTTTGCGACATGATGATGCCCCATCTGACTGGTCAGGAGTTGTATCAGCGGGTGCTCGCCGAAAAGCCCGAGCTCGCGCGTAAGTTCGTGTTCGTGACCGGGGGCGCCACCAGTCCAGCGACGAAGCAGTTCCTCGACAGCGTCCCAAACGATTTGCTGGAGAAGCCGTTCAGTATGGCGACGCTGCTGGGTCTCGCGCGCCGGTACGTGCTCCGCCGATAGCAGTCATCGCAGGGGCTGTGGGCGACACCGCGCCAACAGCCACACGGCCGTCGTCCACCCTCCAGGGGCCCGTCTGACAACCCGCACACTCAGTTCCTCCGGCATCCGGTGGCGCATCCTGGCGCTGGTGGTGTTCGCCAGTTTCGTTGCCTACCTGCTGCGCAGCAACATGTCTGTCGCCGGCGAACGCATGATCGCCGACCTCGGGCTCACGAAGGTGCAACTCGGCGCCATCCTCGCCGCGTTCGCGTGGGGCTACGCGATCTTCCAGTTTCCCGGCGGGGTCTGGGGCGATCGGCTCGGTGGGCGGAAGGCGATTGCGCTGATCGTGGTGGGCTGGACAGTGGTGAACCTCGCAGTGGGCTTCACACCGCGCACATCGGTCGTCTCGCCGATGGTCGTCATCGGCTCGCTCATGGTGCTGCGTTTTCTCATGGGCGCTATGCAGGCTCCGCTCTTTCCCGTGGTCAGCGGCGGACTGACTTCCGCTTGGTTTCCCGTCACCGGGTGGGCGGTCCCTGGTGGATGGACCAATGTCGGCGCGACCTTTGGCGCTGCGGCGACCGGGCCACTGATCTCGTGGTTGGTTTCCCAAGTCGGCTGGCGCTGGTCCTTCATGGCCACGGCACCACTCGGCCTGATTCTCGCGTGGGTCTGGTGGTGGTATGTCCGTGATATCCCAGCGGAGCACGCCGCCGTGCGTCAGGCCGAGCTGGACCTCATCAACGGTGACCGGCCGGCGGTGCGGGAGCGGCCACAGCCCGGGGCATGGAAGCGTGTTCTCCGCAATCGGCAGGTGCTGCTCCTCACGTTCGGCTACTTCTGCAGCAACTATCTCTTCTACTTCTTCTTCAACTGGCTCTACATCTACTTGGTTGAGTTTCGCAAGTTCGCCGTCCTGGAAGGTGGATGGTACGCGGCGGCGCCGTGGATCACCGGGGCCGTTGGTGCTGGTGCAGGCGCGTATCTGTGCGATGGATTGTCGGCGCGCGTCGGCAAACGGCGTGGCATGCGGTA
Organism: Gemmatimonadaceae bacterium; assembly: GCA_031421995.1. Taxonomy (GTDB): domain Bacteria; phylum Gemmatimonadota; class Gemmatimonadetes; order Gemmatimonadales; family Gemmatimonadaceae; genus Gemmatimonas. The sequence continues at coordinate 1,275 of JANOPS010000357.1, read as the reverse complement.
CACGGGAGTCATCGGGCTGACGCTGGCCGCCGGCCTGATGCTGCTGGCCGCGAACGCCCGAAGCCCGTACCTCTGCGTGGTCTTCCTCTCGCTCTGTCTCGCCGGCCAGCAGCTCACCGAGGGGGCCTTCTGGGCCGCCACGATCTCGGTGGCCGAACACGATGCGTCAGCGGCGTGCGGCGTGCTCAACACCGGCGGCAATGTCGTAGGCGGCATCGGTGCGCTGATGGTCCCGCTCATGGTGGAGTCGCTTGGCTGGCCGGCCGCACTCGTGGCCACATCGGTGTTTGCGCTGGTCGGAGCGGGGCTCTGGTTCTTGATTGATGCTGAGGCCGGGGAGGCTCGACGATCTGCGACGCGCCTCGCGTAGCGGACTCGAAACGTCGTGTCAGACCAGAGCGTCAGCCTTGGCTATTCGATGTTGCGGTTGGCCCCAAGAGCGCGGCAACTACCAGTTCCGGCCGCTCATCAGGTATCAAGTGCCCCGCATCGACCGTCGAGAACCGCGCCGTCGGCAATCTCGACACCACGTCGGCGATCAGTGGCGCGGGGATCCAGCGATCGCGCGACCCGCCAATCAGCTCAAGCGTGAGCGGAATGGCGATCGCGTCACGGAGTAGCTGCGGCAAGTCCCACCGCGACATCATGGTCAGGGCTGCTTGCACGTGCTCGGGCCGCTCACAGAGCCAGCGGTAGCGCTGGAGTTGCTCGGCGCTCAGCACGCTGCCGGTGCTGCGAAGCATCAGGTCAACGAGCGCGGTGGCGCGGGCCAACCAGGCGCCGCCTTGGGCGACGATGTCGCGTTCGACAATCGCGCCAATGATCGGCGCGAGCAGCGAGACGTAGAACTGCGGCGGCGGGACGATCGCTGGATTGAATCCCACGAACCGATCCGGGGTGATCTGCCGGTCGATGAGCAGTTGCATAAGGATGGGCACGCCAGCGGAATGGCCTGACACCACCTGTGGGGAAGCGTTGAGGTGTCGAAGGAGCGCCCCGACGGCACGTGCCATCCCCTTCAGTGAATAGAGCGCCTGCGGCTCCTGCCCGTTGGGCGATCCGGTCGTGAACCCGTGGCCGGGCAGATCGATGGCAAGGACCGTGAAACATTCGGACAATTTGTCTACACAGCCCGCCCAGGAGTGGGTCGACCCTCCGGTCCCGTGCACCAGCAGGAGGAGCGGTCCGAGGCCTTGTTGCTGGATATGCCAGTGGAGGCCGTCGAGCTCGACCACGCGGGAAAAGCGCCGTCCTGGCCAATCAAGCGGTACAGAC
>JANOPS010000356.1:0-3192 GCA_031421995.1 Gemmatimonadaceae bacterium | reverse complement strand
GTGTGCTGACGGCGTCGGCCACTTTACGCGTGGCACGTATAGCGGAGGCGCCTGCACTGCCGTCGTCGCCAGAGCTCGAAGATGAGAGGGACCTACAGGGCGGTGACGCGCAGGCACGCTTGCGCTAGCGGCTGTGCGCGGCGCACGCGCGCAAGAGCTCGGTTACTGCTGCACGATTCCGAATTTATTCACGCCCCAGAAGAGGAAGTGGACGCCGCGAATCTTCGTAGCCCACGTTGGTGACACGGCGGCGGGAGAGGTCACGAGGAGCGAATCCCCGTTCACGGCACGCAGGTGAAACGTCGGCAATGGCGACCCTGTACGCTGAACGCGGAGCCCCTGAAAGACGCCGCCGACTGGATGGAGGCGTATCGCGTCTTCATGGACGCGAGTCTCGATCGCCTGGGCGACTATCTGCATACCATAACCCACCCGGAGACCACACATGACGACCGCCGATCGCGCCAACGACATTCGCATCACCCGCGTCTATGACGCACCGCTCTCGCTCGTCTGGGAGGCATGGACTGTCGATGCGCATGTCAGGCAGTGGTGGGGTCCGCGGGGATTTTCGATCACGACGCATAGCAAAGCACTTCGCGTAGGTGGTACGTGGGTGTACACGATGCATGGCCCCGACGGCATCGACTATCCTAACTACACGCGGTATCTCGAAGTCGAACGAGAGCAGCGACTGGTGTATGATCATGGTGCATCAGCGGCGGATGCGGCGCCGAAGTTTCGCGTCACCGCGACGTTTCGCGAAGTTGGTGGGAAGACGGAGTTGGATCTCCGCATGACGCTGCCAACACCGGAGGCCGCCGCGCAAACGCGAATTTTCGTCAAGGCCGCCGGTGGCAATGCCACGTGGGATCGTTTGGCCGAGCATCTCGAACAGACGGCGCACGCGCGAGAGGTGTTCGTGATCAATCGGAGCTTCGATGCGCCCATCGCGAGAGTGTTTGATATGTGGACGACGCCCGAACATCTTGCGCAGTGGCTGCCGCCAACGGGATTTCGTATGACATTTCGCCGCGTTGACCTTCGGACGGGCGGCAGCGCGTTTTACGAAATGACCAACGGCGCGATGAGATTGTACGGCGTCTCAGAATACCGACTCGTGCGGCGACCCGATCGCGTAGAGTATGTGCAGTGGTTTGCGAACGCGGCGGAAGCACTCGCGCGGCATCCCGGCGCTCCCACGTGGCCGGATAAATTGCTAACCACAGTCATCTTTGCGGCGGAAGGCGACGCGCAGACGCGGGTTACCGTTCGCTCTGAAGTATTTGGTGCGGCAAGCCCTGCGGAAGTGGCGGCGTTTGTGGCGGAGCGGGGCGGGATGACGAAAGGGTGGACCGGTTCGTTCGATGCACTGGAGCTGATATTGGCGCCGTCTCCTGTGTAGGCTGGATCTTGGGGGCGCGTTTGCTCGACGCACGCAACTGGGCGCTGACCTAGGAGACCTCGGCAGAGGCCTCGACTTTCGTTGCCCCAATAAACGCGGCGAAGAGCGCCAGTTCGGCATCGAGGGCAATGCGAAATGCACGATCGCGCGGCGCGGCGCCCGACACGTAGCCCAGCGAGGCAAAGAGCGTCGCGCCTCGCACGGCAAGATTCCCCCAGCCGATCACCGTGTCGCGCCACAACAGCGGCAACGCGTAGTACCCGCGTACGCGCTTCGCCGCCGGCGTGTAGGCCTCAAAGCGATACTCCCAGTGGTTGAACAGCGCAAAGCGCCCGCGGTCCCAGACAAAGGGGTCGAACGGCGCCAGTAGTCGCACAACATCCAGCGAGGTGGTCTGCCGCGCCGGTGGCGACTCGCCCGATGGCCAGAACCAATCAGTGCCTTCGACGTGGGCCGTGGGCAGACGCCGTTTGGCCCGGGTGAGCATCGCGCTGCGCTGATCGCGCCACTGCGGCACGCCCAGCATGCACAGATGGCCCGCCAATTTGTGCAGCGATGTCTTCGAGATCGGCGCATACTTGGCCACGATCACGTCGATCATCGTGTCCATGGCAGCCGCCACATCAACTGACGCCGCGCTGGGCGGTCGTTCGGCGTAGACGCGCGTGCCGCCCTCGCGGCGCGCCACACGCAGCATTCCACGCATCAGCATACCGTCAAGTAACTGTGTACTGATGTTCGAGCGGCCGCCAAACCAGTTGGTCGCCGAGCCGTGTGCGAACTGCTCCTCCACTTCACGTGGGTGCACGGCGCCACGCTCACGCACGAAATCCAAAATGCTGGCCGCGCGTTTCCGCTGCGACGGCGTCCACGTGCTGCGCGGAATGCGCGGATGCATCAGCGCCTGCAGCTCGCGCGTGACCAATCCGTAGTTGACGAAGACGTCCTCTTCGATCGGGAGCCGCGGGTAGTGTTTCTCCACGTCGCCGACGGTGTAGTCCGCGACGCGGTGGCGCAACGTGAGATCTTGAGCACGCGCGGGCGCACGAATCGGATCTGCTTGCACAAACCCGAGTCGACGGAGTGCACGACCGAGCGTGGTCGGGGTCGGGAATTGGCGGCGCAGCGCGAACTGGCGCAGGTGGGTCAGATCAAGCGGCATGGGCCGACAGAAGCTCGTGTATCGCAGTGCATGGCGCAACACCGCTACGCGAGCGCGTCAATCTTGAAGCCGCCCACCTCTCTCGGAAAGGTTATGCGGTAGTGTTGTCTCTGGTTAACGGGTAGCTCAGCAACTGGTTAGAAGGTAGGCTATAATATGGACACACGGTAGTCTTTAGATCGGTTAGGAGGTATCGTAAGGCGATATCGGACTGCGCGAGTACGTCACGGAGATCATATCATCGGGATTCCCCGGTATACGTCCACTGCGCGGGCGGGCGCGAAGTGCCCAGTTGGACGGCTACATCGATCGTATCATTGACCGCGACTTCGCCGAGCAAGGTCATGCCGTTCGACAGCCACAGATACTTCGCCGATGGTTGACGGCGTTTGCTGCGGCCACAGGCACGACGACAACGCTCGAAAAGGTTCGCAACGCCGCGACCACCGGCACCGAGCACGTGCATGCGAAGACGATGGTGATTGCCTACCGTGAGGTTCTTGAGGGACTCTGGTTGTTAGACCAAGTTCCGGGATGGGTGCCTTCGCGAAATCACCTGTCGCGGGTAACCCAGATGCCCAAACACTACCTCGCCGATTCAGCGCTCGCCGTTCGGCTGCTTGGC
>JANOPS010000355.1:0-2848 GCA_031421995.1 Gemmatimonadaceae bacterium | reverse complement strand
GGCCGCGCTCTCGGTTGGCCAGAATCGTGCGACGGCGGGATTCGGCATCCCGCTCGATGCGCGCCAGCGCCTGGAGATCGCGTATATGAATCTGGCCAACATGTTCGCCGCGCGACGCGCGAACGAGATCAACCATACGCTGTGGTTGTCGTACCACTGGACCGGCGCGGCTCGCTAACGGCGGACTGGCAGCTGCGCGGAGTTCTCCGCATTCTTCACTGGTGCAATCCCTCGATATGAACTCCGCAGATCCCGGCTGGGAACTCCCAATCACTGACGCGGACGCCGCGCTCTACACGACCGTACGCGAGGCGTGCCAGCGCGCCGGATTTCGTGAACCCACTATCTGTACACGGTTCGCGCTCGGCAGTATCGTCGATTTTCGGAGTCGCCGCGAAGGGCGCCCGGAAACGCGGCGCGTACATGATGCGCTGGAAGTCCTTACCGATTTGTTTATGGACTTGGTTGGTGTTCCCGAGGCGCACGCCAGGCATATGCTGGGAAACCCGGCCGTCGATGCACTGCTTCTTCTGCAGTTGGTGCTCGCAGACAGCAGCAGTGAACCTGCGCTGCTGGCCACCATGTTGATGTACCCAACGGCCGACGTGCTGTTGATCTCAGACCGCACCTTTGGGCGTCCCGGCGACCAGCGCGTGTTGCCCAACGACATCGTCTATCCCGCGATTACGCGCAATACCACCACGTTCGTCCGAATGCTCCCCTCGTCGCCATGCGATGACTTTTTGGAGATGTGCGCCGGAAATGGTGTCGCCGCCATCGCCAAAGCAGCGCACTCCGGACATGCGTGGTCACTTGATCTGACGGCACGTGCCACCAGCGTGGCAACCTTTAATGCGCGACTGAATGGCCTGACGAATGTCACGGTACTGCAGGGCGATCTCTTTGCACCCGTCGAAGGACGGCAGTTCGATCGCATTGTCGCGCACCCACCGTACGTGCCGTCTGCAGAGCAGACGATCATCTATCGCGATGGTGGCGCCGATGGCGAAATGATCACGAAGCGCATCGTGGCCGACCTGCCGCGTTTCCTTCGCCCGGGAGGCCGTTTCTTCTGTACGTGCATTGCCACGGACCGCGCCGATGCGCCGCTGGAGGGACGCCTGCATGACTGGTTGGGCGACGCCAAGCAGGAGTTTGATGTCGTGGTGGCGGTCACCAGCGCCGAACATCCGTCGGAGTACTATTTCAAGAGCGCCATCAACGGTGGCACCACCTTTGCAAAGGCCGAACAGCAGCACCACGCATTCAAGGCGATGGCGGTCGAGCGGCTAGTCTATTCATCGTTTGTGATTGAACGACACGCCACACCACGCCCCAGCGTCCTCGTCCGCCTGTCCAGAACCGCTCGGACGACCGGGCGTGAAATGGAGCAATACTGTGATTGGCTCGCCCGGCGTGATGCGAGTGACCTGCAGGCGCAGATTCTGGCGGCATACCCGAACATTGATCGCAGTGCCAGTCTGCAGCAGAGGCAGCAGGTGGTTGATCAAAAGTGGAAGGTCACCGAGATCACGCTCGAAACGACATGGCCGTTCGCCGCGGCGATTCAGTGTCCTGAAGATGTAGCCCACTTGCTCGCGCGATGCGACGGCACCCGGACGGTGCAACAGGTGCTCACGACGCTGCGACAGAAGGGGTTCCTGAAGTCGTCCGTCCGAGATGAAACCGTCGTGCAGATCCTCATGCGCTGCGTTGCGGCCGGTGCGCTACATCTTGAGGATGCAGCATTGCGATCGACCTAACACCTCGCACCTCGCACCTCAGCGCGAGCTCACAGCGAGGGCCGTGCGGACAGCCGGTGCGACCTGTGTTCCCAAAATCTCAATGGCGCGCAGCATCTTGACGTGTGGCAGCGTGGACACCCCCATCTGGAACGTGAATCGGGAAATGCCTCCGAGATCGTGATTGATGCGAAGCAGCTTGTTCGTCACCGTCTCCGCATCGCCGATCACCAAGGCGCCGGTAGGCCCACGTTGCGCGTCGAACTGCGCGCGCGTGGTCGGCGCCCATCCACGTTCCTTGCCGATTTCCGTGAAGGTGTGCGCGTAGCCGGGAAAGAAATCCTCGACGGCGTCGTCGGTGGTGTCACCAACAAACCCGATCGAGTGAATACCGACGGTGAGTTGCGACGCCGGATGTCCAGCGCGCTGCCCGGCTTCGCGATACAGGTCGACCAGCGGACGAAATCTGCGATGTTCGCCACCGATGATCGCCACCATCAGCGGCAACCCGAGTGTCCCGGCACGCACAAACGACGCCGGTGTACCGCCGACGCCGACCCAGATCGGGAGCGGCTGTTGTAGCGGACGTGGGTAGATTGGCTGACCAGTCAGCGGCGCACGATGGCGCCCGGACCAATACAGTCGAGGATTGTCGCGAATCGCCAGCAACAGCTCAAGTTTCTCAGCGAAGAGCGAGTCGTAATCTTCGAGCGCCAGCCCAAAGAGCGGAAAGGATTCCACAAAGCTCCCGCGCCCGGCCACGATCTCCGCACGACCCTTGGAGATCAGATCCAACGTCGCGAACTCCTGAAACACGCGGACAGGATCTGCGGCGCTTAACACCGTCACCGCGCTCGTCAAGCGTATCCGCTGCGTTCGGGCGGCGGCGGCGGCGAGAATCACGACCGGCGCCGAATCAAGGAATTCCGCGCGGTGGTGCTCACCAATACCGAAGACGTCAAGACCGACCTGATCGGCCAGCTCCATCTCGGCAAGTAGCGTTGCCATTCGCTCCACGGGAGTCGTGGCGAGCCCCGAAATCGGATCAGGAATAGACGCGGCGAAACTGTCGATACCGATTTCCATGAGCGGACGACCTATCGCGC
>JANOPS010000354.1:0-6323 GCA_031421995.1 Gemmatimonadaceae bacterium | reverse complement strand
GTCGCGATTGGCGCACCATTCGCATATCGTTAGGTATGCCAACACTCCCCGAAGAGGCGGCCCGATGAAGTGGCTGAAAAGGATCCGTGGCGCCGTCGGTATGGGTGTGACGTGGGCTGTTGCGTGGGCGGCTGCTGGCCTGGCGATTGGTGTGGCAAGTGTGCTCACGCCTGCCTTGCCGTGGGAGGCGTTTTTCTCGGTTTTTGATGCGCCGCTCCCGGCGCTGGCAGTCCCGGGGTTTTTCGCCGGCGTCTTCTTTTCTATCGTACTGGCGGTGGCCGAACGACGGCAAGGTCTACGCCAACTGACCGCGAAGCGCTTTGCAACGTGGGGCGCCGTGGGTGGCGTACTGTTGCTGGCTTTTCCCTTTGTGTTGGTCGGCGTGGGACTGGCCAGCGCGGAAGGCTCGACACTGAGCACATGGCGCATTCTCGTAACGCTTGGTGTGCCGTTTGTTGGTTTAAGTGTGCTGACGGCGTCGGCCACTTTACGCGTGGCACGTATAGCGGAGGCGCCTGCACTGCCGTCGTCGCCAGAGCTCGAAGATGAGAGGGACCTACAGGACGGTGACGCGCAGGCACGCTTGCGCTAGCGGCTATGCGCGGCGCACGCGCGCAAGAGCTCGGCTACTGCTGCACGATTCCGAATTTATTCACGCCCCAGAAGAGGAAGTGGACGCCGCGAATCTTCGTAGCCCACGTTGGTGACACGGCGGAGGGAGAGGTCACGAGGAGCGAATCCCCGTTCACGGCACGCAGGTGAAACGTCGGTGGAATGTTGCGGCGCACGAGGGAGAACGGAGTGCGTGCGAGCGACGTGTCGCTCGGCAGCGCTCTGTCGCCGACCTCTCGCTCAACAAAGAGGACAACCTCGGTGCGTTTCCCCGACACCGAAGTCACGTTGATCGTGGTGAAGCCAGCGTTCGGATCATGAAACGGTGTCGCGTTTTGAAGGGAGTAGGCGAACGACTTTTCTCCCTGCCCGCCGATGTACGTCATGGACTCCAGAACGTACCGAACGATCACGACGCTATCGCGGTCTGCGCGCGTGGATGGCTGCGCCGAACGTGTAGCGGTTGAAGTCCGCTGCGTGATGGCGGCTTGCGACGGGATAGGGAGCGCAATGGCTGCGACAGTCAACAGCGCCGCGACGGTCACCGTCGCCCAGATCGTAAGAGCGCGTGTGGGCGCGTGGGGTTGCGTCATGACCAGGATGCGCCGGCGAAGCGAGTTCCGTGTTGATGCCGTCGACATGTGGACCAGTGGCGTCAGCAGTCTGCTGGCCGAACGTGCGGAACCGTGGTTGGCACTGACCAACATGAGGAGCGACGCGTAGCGTCGAACGTCTGGAGCGAAGCGGAGCACGCGCGCATCGCAGTCGAACTCCATCGCGAGGCGCAAGCGTCGCGCCATGCTCCAGAGCGGAATCTGCCAGGGGAGCAACACGATCATGAAGAGTGCCAGTGCCCGCACCAGTGGATCCCGCGTGCGGAGATGTTCGCGCTCATGCTGCAGGATGAGGGTGTAGAGGGTCGGTTCGAGCTCCAGCACCCAGCGCGGCATGAGTATGCGTCCGCGCCAGAGGCCAACCGCGGCGGGGCCGACGCCGTCGGTCACGATGACGCTGCTCACGTGGGGCCGGGCATTGCTCGCATCGTCCATTCGTACTCGGCGCTGACGCTGCTCGGGCGAAGCGCCTCCGGTCGGCGTCTGCAGGAGACTCGCCAGCAGCCACACAGCCAATACGACTGAACTCGCGGCCCACAGCGCGGCCAGCGGACGGTCAGCGACCGCCGTCTTCGTGCGCAGCTGTTCCACGCGCGCGCCGATCCACGTGGTGACCGGATTCGTGAGCGATTGCATGAGCGGTAGCGCGAACGGTGCGCGCGTGCCGTTGTCGTTCCTGTCGAACGTCGCCGTTGGTGCGAGTGGGCGGGCGCTGTCCGCGGGGCGATGCCGTTCGGTGGGCTGATCGAGCGTCTGGTTGTTCGCCGGCATGATCGTGGCCGTACGAGCGTTCGCGTCGTTGGGCGATGTTCGCGATGACGTACGGGCTGCGGACAGTGCGACGAGGAGCACCGTACCAACCATGCCGCCAAGCCATACCCAACGAACAGGGCGCTTGGCGCCGAGGAGTGCCGATTCAAGCAGCGCACAAGCGGCGGCCACGAGTGCGCCCGCCAGCAGTCCGAACATCATGAAGGTCGCCATTGGGGTACGCTCCTAGCGCGGCTTGCGAGTGCGAGACGCGATACGTTCGTCAAGCAGCAGTTGCAACGCACGCACGTCGTCGGCCGTCAAGCCGTCGCCTTCAACGAGATGCGTCATCAGGTTCAGCGGGGAACCGCTGAAGAGCTTATCAACGAGGCGCGTGACGAGGCGTTGTTGTACGCGATCTTCGGCGACGAGTGCGAAGTAGCGATGTTGTCGCCCCGCTTCCTCATGAGACACGACCCCTTTGGCTTCGAGGTTGCGCAGAATGGTGAGCACGGTGTTGTACGCGAGCTCGCTCGCGAGACGTTCGCGCACCTCGGGCACGGTGCCTGGTCCGTGTTTCCAGAGCACCCCTAATACATCGAGCTCGCGTTCGCCGAACGAGACGTCCATGACCACTCCGAACTATGAGGATAGTTAAAGCTGTCGTTTCCGTTGGAGTTTGTCAACTATGCATATAGTTAACCGCCGTCGGCCGACCGTTTGGCTGCGCCAACAACAAGAAGTGCGGACTTGTCTTGACGCGTCAGGGAAGGTGGAGTACAATACCAAAAGGATAATTAACCGATCGGTAAACTATGCACGATACACTCAGTCGAACCTTCTCAGCACTGGCCGATCCGACCCGCCGAGCCATCCTCGCCCGGCTGCGGGAGGGGGAGGCAAGCGTCACGCAGCTCGCCGAACCATTCCTGTCGAACATGACGCTGCCAGGTGTGACGAAGCACGTCAAAGTGCTTGAGAAGGCCGGGCTAATCACGAAGGGACGTGAAGCACAGTGGCGACCTTGCACGCTGAACGCAGCGCCCATGAGAGATGCCGCCGACTGGATGGAGTCCTATCGCGGTTTCATGGAAGCGAGCCTCGATCGTCTTGGCGACTATCTGCAGACCATAACCCACCCGGAAACCACTGATGACAACCGCCGATAGCGACAAGGACATTCACATCACGCGTGTCTACGACGCACCGCTCTCCCTCGTGTGGGAGGCATGGACCGTCGATGCGCACGTCAGGCAGTGGTGGGGCCCGCGGGGATTTTCGATCACGACGCACAGCAAGGACCTTCGCATCGGGGGCACGTGGGTGTACACGATGCATGGCCCCGATGGCACCGACTACCCGAATTACACGCGCTATCTTGAGGTCGAACGAGAAAGGCGTTTGGTGTATGATCATGGTGCCTCATCCGCGGACGCGGCGCCGATGTTTCGCGTGACCGCGATGTTTCGTGAGATTGGTGGGAAAACGGAGCTCGACCTCCGCATGACGTTGCCGACACCCGAAGCCGCGGCGCAAGCGCGCATCTTCATTAAGGCCGCCGGTGGTAATGCCACGTGGGATCGTTTAGCGGAGCATCTCGAACAGACGGCGCATGCCCGAGACGTGTTCGTGATCAATCGCAGCTTCGAGGCGCCCATCGCGACGGTGTTCGACATGTGGACGACGCCCGAACATCTTGTGCGGTGGCTGCCGCCAACGGGATTTCGCATGACCTTGCATCGTGCGGACCTTCGGACGGGAGGCAGCGCGTTCTACGAAATGACCAACGATACGTTCACGATGTACAGCGTCTCAGAGTATCGACTCGTGCAGCGTCCTGATCGTGTCGAGTATGTGCAGTGGTTTGCGAACGCGGCGGAAGAACTCGCGCGGCATCCGGGTGCCCCTACGTGGCCGGACAAACTGCTCACGACGGTCAGCTTTGCTTCGGAAGGCGAGGCGCAGACGCGGGTCACCGTTCGCTCTGAAATCTTCGGCGCGGCGCGTCCCGACGAGGTGGCGGCGTTCGTGGCGGAGCGGGGTGGGATGACCAGAGGATGGACCGGGTCCTTCGATGCGCTCGAAGAGATGCTGCTGTCAATGGCTTCGCGTCACTAACGTCACGAGCTCACCGCTGTGATCTCGTAGCGGGAGGCGCCGATAAACCTGGCGAACAGCGCCAGCTCGTCATCAAGCGCCGCGCGGAACGCCCGATCGCGCGGCGCAGCGCCAGACACGTAGCCTAGCGAGGCACTCAGCGTCGCGTCTCGCACGGCGAGATTTCCCCAGCCGATCACCGTGTCGCGCCATAACAGCGGCAACGCGTAGTACCCGCGTACGCGCTTCGCCGCCAGCGTGTAGGCCTCAAAGCGATACTCCCAGTGGTTGAACAGCGCAAAGCGCCCGCGGTCCCAGACAAAGGGATCGAACGGCGCTAACAGTCGCACCACATCCGGCGCCGCGGTGCGTCGGGCCGGTGGCGACTCGTCCGATGGCCAGTACCAATCGGTGCCCTCGATGTGAGCCGTGGGCAGTCGCCGTTTGGCCCGCGCGAGCATGGCGCTGCGCTGATCGCGCCACTGCGGCACGCCCATCATGCACAGATGTCCCGCCAGCTTGTGCAGCGATGTCTTCGAAATCGGCGCGTACTTGGCCACGATCACGTCGATCATCGTGTCCATGGCAGCCGCCACATCAACTGACGCCGCTCTGGGCGGTCGTTCGGCGTAGACGCGGGTGCCGCCCTCGCGGCGCGCGACACGCAGCATGCCACGCATCAACATGCCGTCCAGCAACTGGGTGCTGATGTTCGAGCGGCCGCCAAACCAGTTGGTCGCCGAGCCGTGCGCGAAGTGCGCCTCGACGTCACGCGGATGCACCGCGCCGCGCTCACGCACAAAATCCAGAATACTGGCTGCGCGTTTCCGCTGCGACGGCGTCCACGTGCTGCGCGGAATGCGCGGATGCATCAGCGCCTGCAGCTCGCGCGTGACCAATCCGTAGTTGACGAAGACGTCCTCTTCGATCGGGAGCCGCGGGTAGTGTTTTTCCACCTCGCCGGCCTGATAGTCCGTGACGCGGTGGCGCAGCGTGAGGTCCTGGGCACGCGCCGGCGCACGAATCGGGTCTGCTTGCACGAATCCGAGTCGACGGAGTGCACGACCGAGCGTGGTCGGGGTCGGGAATTGGCGGCGCAGCGCGAACTGGCGCAGGTGGGTCAGATCAAGCGGCATGGGCCGACAGAAGCTCGTGTGTCGCGGTGCATGGCGCAACGCTGCTACGCGAGCGCGTCAATCTTGAAGCCGCCCACCCCTATCGGAAGGGTTATGCGGTAGTGTTGTTCTTGGTTAATGGGTAGCTCAATAACTGGTTACAGGGTAGTCTATAATATGGATAGAAGGTAGTCTTTAGATCGGTTAGAAGGTATCGTAAAGCGAGGCGTCGTAGTATGATTGGGGCATGTCGCTCTACACGAAGAGAATCATCGACGGCGAGCTGGATGAGCTCATCACTGGGCTGGCGGCGCTGGCCTTGGAGGGGCCGAAGGGGGTCGGCAAGACCGCCAGCGCCGAACGCCGTGCAGGCACCGTGCATCGCCTGGACACACCAGCGACCAAAGCGATCGCCTTGGCCGACCCTAGCGTGCTGCTTGACGGACGACCACCGGTGTTGCTGGACGAGTGGCAACATGTCCCAGCGATCTGGGACGCCGTTCGGCACGCAGTCGACCAAGACGCGACGCCTGGACGGTTCCTCTTGACTGGATCGTCGCTGCCACGGAAAGCACCAACACACTCTGGCGCAGGACGCATCGTGCGCGTGCGTATGCGCCCGCTCAGTCTCGTGGAACGCGCTCTTGAGGCGCCAACGGTACGTCTCGCGTCGCTCTTCACCGGCGAGAAGCCGCCGATCGCTGGAACCACGAAAATCGGACTGCGCGAGTACGTCGCGGAGATCGTATCATCGGGATTCCCCGGCATACGTCCACTGCGCGGGCGGGCGCGAAGTGCCCAGCTGGACGGCTACATCGATCGTATCATTGACCGCGACTTCGCCGAGCAAGGTCATGCCGTTCGACAGCCACAGATACTTCGCCGATGGTTGACGGCGTTTGCAGCGGCCACAGGCACGACGACAACGCTCGAAAAGGTTCGCAACGCCGCGACCGCCGGCACCGAGCACGTGCCTGCGAAGACGACGGTGATCGCCTACCGTGAGGTTCTTGAGGGACTCTGGTTGTTAGACCAAGTTCCGGGATGGGTGCCTTCGCGAAATCACCTGTCGCGGGTAACCCAGATGCCCAAACACTACCTCGCCGATTCAGCGCTCGCCGTTCGGCTGCTTGGC
>JANOPS010000353.1:0-10304 GCA_031421995.1 Gemmatimonadaceae bacterium | reverse complement strand
CTGTTCGGCCGGCCATGCGTTGGCGAGCAGGAACGTTTTTCCGACTCGTCGCCGTCCGGTGAGCAGGGCGAGACTCGGCCGCCCGCGGCCTAGCAGCGCTTTGAGCTCACGCTGTTCGTCCAGTCGATCGACGAGGACGGGGTGAGAGGACTGGGAGGAACCGTTCATGCATGTAAGTGTAGTTACATGTAATCATGATTGCAACTAAGTGCGATCCATCCATCCCCGGCTCGGCCAAAGTTCAGGCTCCGGCCGAGTCAAGGCACGCGTACGACGACCACTCGCGTGTTTCACACGCCGTCGTGAGATTTGCGGTGACGGCGATCATGGCACCGAGAAGGTTCGTATCACACTGTCGAGTGGTCCGCGTTCGAATCGAAAGCGAGCCAAGATGACAGCAAACGGCGGCGCTGATGTGACGCCCTCTGGCAAGATCGCCAGTCGTAGCTGGAGGGTGTCTGGCCCAAACGTACTGAGCGCGACGACGCGAAACGTGCCGTCCGCATCCGTGCGTACCGGCAGCATCCCTGCACTGACGGGAAGGGAATCCAAGAAGGGTTTCCCTCGTGCTATGCCATCAGCCACGATCCGCGCGTTTGATACCGGCCGGCCCGCGCCATCTTGCAGTATGCCGCGCACGATCACCGCCGAACGCGACGGGGGACAGCCACACACGTCGGTCGGGGTGCTGCAGGCCGCAATCACACCGGCGATACTCACGGCAAGATACCATCGCAGGCGATTCATCATTGGTCCGTTCCGGCCGGTTCAAAGGTCAGGCGTTCGCATACTCTGAAGAATAGTTCCTCATGCCCGCGCGCGCTGCCCAACATCACCGTGCCCGCAATCGATCCAACCCCTCGAGGATCAATTCCAACCCGAATGAAAAGTCATGCGTCCCGTCGTGCGAGCCATTGGCCACCTGCACGGTGATCTCGTGCATGTACGGATACTTATCGGCCGGCAGCATCGCGAGGTAGCTCGCCGCGGCCGAGGCGTACTCCTGGGGGTCGACCGGGAAGTTCTGGAGCTGCAGCGTGAAACCGTAGATGTGGCTGTCCATCGCGTTCCACGCGCGATCGGTCTCGGCCCACGAGAGCCCCGCTTGGCGCAGCGTGCCGAGGGTGGCCTCGATGTAGCGCAGCATATTGGGACCGACGCTGATGCGCGACACCACGAGCATCGGCGCCCACGGATGCGCGAGCATCACCGCGTGCGCCGAGGTGGCGCGCGCGCGCATGGCGGCCTTCCAGTCGCCGCCGGGTGTGGGCAACGTGATCTCGCCGATGATCAGGTCCACCATCCCGTCGAGGACGTCGTCTTTGTTGGCGACGTGATTGTACAGCGACATCGCCTCGACCTTGAGCGTCGTCGCCAGCCGACGCATCGATAGAGCGTCGAGGCCGTGCTTGTCGGCCAAGCGTACGGCCGCGCGCAGGACGCGCTCGCGGGTAAGTGGAGACCGTCGTGGAGACCCTCGTGAAGACCCTCGTGAAGACCCTCGTGGTGTGGGCATGCGGAGGAGATAACCCCGACTGACAGTGTACGTCAACCGCAGCCTCGCCCTTGCGGTGGCAAGCCTTACGCTGTACGTTGTTACTTACAGCGTAAGTTTACCGCCCTCGTTCGTCAGGACTCGCGATGCGCCCTCTTTTTGCCACCCTGCTCGCCGTTGCCGCTCCGCTCACCGCCCAGGAGTTGGCTGTGCCAGCCGACGCCGTCGGTAAAGCGCCACATGCCACACAAGACAGTGCACAGAGAAAGTATTTCGTCGGCAGCACCCTGTTTATGCTCGCGAATGTTGTCCCTGACAATAATCCGCCGAACCTGGTGTATCTGAACGTCGGCTATCGCGTGACAAAAATGGACATCATTTCGCTTGAACTGAAAACGTGGCGATATGGCTGGCCCATTGGCATTCCGTACGGGAAATCATTTGAAGCAGAAGGAGAAGGCTTTCCGGGGTATGTGCGTGAATACGGAGTGTCACTCAACTATCAACGGTTTTTGCGGAAAGGTCTTTTTGCGCAAGTTGACGTGATGCCGGCGTTTCAAACGTTTGTGGATGAGAGCGGCAGCAAGATCGACAACGGCTTTCAGATCTTTAACACCTATTCCGTTGGTTATCGCGTGAAGCTCTTTAAGGATCGGTTTTTCTTCGATCCATCAATCGCCATCACGCATCGTCCCTACCAGTCAAGAATGCCTGTTTCGTTCAAGCAGGTGGACGATAAATGGTCGCGGTTTTTCTACGGGCAGCCGGGATTGCACTTTGGGTACAACTTCTAGTGGTCCTGCGGGCCGCTGCGATTCAGAATCTCGAGCTGACGGTGGTGCGGGAAGGCCCGACTGCGATGACCCGCTGTCTAATTCAGTATACTGTAGCACAGTATGCTGAAGTGGGCGTGGGGTAGGGCTAGCACGCAAGGCACGCGCGGCCCAACGTCATGAGCCTGCCCGCGCCCCCCGCCCACTTGAAGCAGAAGGACAAGGGTTTCCGGGGTATGTGCGTTCATGAGGGGTTTTGGCGGGCCCGGTTGTCCCATGCCGCATGAAGAGTCTCGTCCTCGCGAAATTGGTCGGGTACTGCGTCGGCAGCTCCACTCTGACTATCGCAGTGGCTTCACACGCGACGTACTGGCGCGAAACCGTGAGGTCGGTGTGACGTACGCATCCCCAATGACCCTTGTCGTACCTCCTGAGCCTGACCACGCCCACGCAACACCTGGCTCCACGCTCGCGCGGATCCGGGCAGGCGACGTCGTGGCATTCGAAGCGCTCTTTCATTCGACGCATCCGGCGCTGGTCGCCTTTGCAACGCGCTACCTCGACAGCCGTGATCGCGCCGAGGAGCTGGTGCAGGATCTCTTTCTTGATCTGTGGCGCACCCGATCATCATGGGACGTGCGTGGTTCGCTCCGCAGCTATCTCTTCGGCGCGCTCCGGAACCGGGCATTGAACGCGCGCCGCCGCGCCGCCATCGAACGCGGCTGGACCGACGACGAATCACACGATGCGGTAGACCACCTGCACAGCACGCCGGTCCGCGTGGATGACCGCATGATTGCCGAAGAGCAGCGTGCCACGGTCGACGCCGCATTTTCGCAGCTACCGGAACGGTGTCGCTTGGCGATGCACTTGCGCTGGCGTGAAGGAATGCAGTACGCCGAGATCGCCGAGGTGCTCGGCATCACGGCGAAAAGTGTCGAGA
The DNA here is from genome assembly GCA_031421995.1 of Gemmatimonadaceae bacterium. Lineage (GTDB taxonomy): Bacteria > Gemmatimonadota > Gemmatimonadetes > Gemmatimonadales > Gemmatimonadaceae > Gemmatimonas. Next base: position 7,093 of record JANOPS010000353.1, on the reverse strand, counting down.
ATCATCTGGCGCGTGGCTTGAAGACGCTGCGTGCGCGAGTACTCGCACCATGACGGAACACATGCCTCGGCACATTGCGACACACATGCAGCGGTCATTCTCCCTCGGCCTCAGCCCGTTCGGCTCATGACAGATCCCCGTGACATCGCGGACGCGCGCCTCAATCACGCCCTCGATCGGAAGTGGGCAGCAATGGCGACCCCCGAGGATGAAGCACTGGTTGCAGACTGGGTCAAAGCCGATCCCAGTCGTGCCGAGTTGCTGAACAGCGTACCTGCCGCCGCCGTTGGTGACGTGCTGGTGACCCCTGCCGAGACAGCTGCGGCTTGGGCCGCGGTCGCCGCCCGTCTGGACGTCGACGCTGTCAGGCCGATCACCAGCGCACGTTCATCGCGGATGGCGCCGTCGCGACCCGACTCCATACGGCCGTGGTTGCTGCGCGCGGCCGCGGTGATCGTGGTGATCGCGGGCGCGGCCGGTGCGCGCCTGATGTCGTCGCGCGGGATGAGCGAGCTGGTCGCACCACGAGGCCAGCGGATCAGCGCCACGCTGCCTGACGGAAGCTCCCTGACGCTCGCGGCCGGTAGTCGTGCGCGCTGGTCGCGAGACTTCGGCGCGGCGGACCGCACTGTCCTGCTGGATGGCGAGGCGTTCTTCGACGTTGTTCACGATACCACACGACAGTTTCGGGTACGCGCGCGGCACAGCGTTATCGAGGACATCGGCACGCGCTTCGCGGTCCGCGCGTGGACAGAGCTCTCGGATGTTGAGATCATCGTGGAGGAAGGCCGCGTGTCGGTGCGTGATAGCGCGACGACCGCTCAACCTCATGCTACAGAGCTGCACGCCGGACAACGTGGGCTGCTGCCGGTTCGCGGCCCGGTGGTCGTGTCCTCGGCGCCGGCAACCGCGCTGACGTGGGTGAGTGGTACACTGCAGTTCGATAACGCGTTGCTCCCGGAAGCGCTACTGGTGCTCGAGCGGTGGTACGATGTGACGATTGTCGTCGACTCGTCGATGCAGCGCCGTCGTTTGTCCGCGCGCTTCGAAGCGCAGCCGATCTCACAGCTGCTGGTGCCACTTGGTGTCGCACTCAACGCCCGTGTGCAACAGACTGGCAACGTCATCACCATCGCTCCACGCTGAGCTGCTGCGTCGCGCATCGCGTATGGCGCATCGCGCTGCGAGAGAAGCCGGTGTTGCGCGGCACGTCGCACAGCACAGCCAACCACACCACAGCACAGCACAGAGTGTGAGGGGATACGGTGGCCTTCAGGTGTCGTGTGCTTGAATCTGACTTCACCACACGCGTGTGGAGAGTCCACCGCGGTGATGTCTCACTCTGATCCCGACTGACGTGCCTTTCCGTTTACGACCAGGCCTCACGCGACGTGTCTTCGCGCTGGCCTTGACGCTATCACCAGTGACGCTGCTTCACGCACAATCCGCAGTGCCACGTGATTTCGTCGCGCTGGACAGCGCGGCCACACTGCGCGGTGCACTGGCGGCGACCGTCACGCTGCGTGATGTAGAACAACCGATATCGGCGGTCATCGCCGAAATCGCCCGACAGGCGCGCTTGTCGTTCATCGTTGACGGCGCGCTGCCAGCCATGTCGCGCCGGGTGCGCATTCGTGCGACGGCAACACCAGCCGCCACAGCCCTGCAGCGGGCGCTGGCGGGCAGTGGACTGCGCGGCTTCGTCGGCCCGGCCAACGAGCTGCTGATCCTTCCGGCTCCCGCGCGTGATTCCGTCAGGGAGCGACCGCCCACGGTGCGATTGACCGGCTATATCCGCAGTGCCGCGTCGCGCGAAGTCATCCGGAATGCGGTGCTGACCGTTGGAGAGCTTGGACTGTCGCGCGAGAGCAATGAGGAAGGTTATTTCGTGCTGACCCTGCCTCCCGGATCGCACCGCCTGCGGGTGCGCGCGATCGGCTTCGCGCCGCTCGATACGACGGTCATGCTGTCCGCATCGGCGGCTCGTGACTTCATCCTGCAGCCGCATCGAACCACGCTGGCCACGGTGGTTGTCACGTCGAAGAAAAATGACGAACGCGCCGATCTCGATCCGAAGCTGCCGGACATGAGCGTGGTCCGGCTCGACATGGCGACAGTGCGGCTGGCACCACCGCTGCTGGGGGAGGTGGATCCACTGCGTTCGATCTCGCTGCTGCCCGGGGTTGCTACGGTGAGCGATGCGTCCACCGCGTTCGTCGTTCGTGGCGGCGGCGTGGACCAGAACCTGATTCTGCTCGACGAGGCGGTGATCTACAACCCGTCGCACATCCTCGGTTTCATCTCGACGTTCAACGCCGACGCCGTGGACAACGTGACGCTCTACAAAGGCGCCATTCCGGCGAAGTTCGGCGGTCGGATCTCGTCGGTGGTCGACGTGCGACAGCGCGAAGGCAACGCCAACGAATATGTCGGCAGCGCATCGATCGGCCTGATTTCGAGCCGGGCAACATTCGAGGGGCCGCTGTTCGGCAAACGCGGTTCGTTTCTGGTCGCCGGTCGCCGCTCGTACGCCGACGCATTCCTCCGCCTATCGAGCGACAGCACCTTGAATGACAACACGGCGTACTTCTACGACCTGAATGCCAAAGGAAACGTCCGGCTCGGACAGCGTGGCGCGCTGATGCTGTCGGGGTATGCGGGCCGCGATGAATTTGTGCGCCCCAACCTCGGCATCGGGGTGGGCTGGGGCAACCGGGCCGCGACGCTCCGATGGAATCAGGCGATTGGTGATCGGCTGTTTTCCAAGGTCACGGCGACGAGCAGCGATTACGATTTTCGCTTCCGTTTCCCGTGGCCCGGCGTCGACTCCGCTCGCTGGAAAGCCGGTATTGCCACGACGACACTGAAGGTCGATGAGACGTATCAACTCACGGCGAGGCATCGCCTTGAGTTCGGCGCCGACTGGACGGCCACGTCGTTTGATCCTGGCGCGGTGCGTGGTAAGTCGGACTCGAGTGCGTTGCAGGCGTTCAGCGTGGAGGCGCGCCGCGGCCGAGCGCTCGCCGCATACGCTGGCCATGAATTCGAGGCGGGGCCGATCGCTATCCGGTATGGCGTGCGTTTCGCGGCATTCACGCGCCTGGGTCAGGCCACGCGGTACCGCTATCTGAACGATGCGCCAGTGGTGTACAACACGGCATTGGACCGGTACGAGCCGGGAACGGTCATCGACAGCGCTCGCATCGCTCGCGGAGCGACACTCGTGTCCTACGACGGATGGGAACCCCGTGTCTCGGCACGCTACTCGATTGGCGAGCAATCGAGCCTCAAGGTCAGCTATTCCCGCACGCAGCAGTTTATGCACTTGGTCAGTCCGCTGAACTCCCCGACGCCGCTCGATCTGTGGGAGGTTGCGGGGCCCGACATCCGGCCGATGACGGCGGATCAATTCGCGTTCGGCTACAGCGGCCAGTTGCGTGCGTATGAGTTCACGGCGGAGACGTTCTACAAAACGATTGATGACGTGGTCGACTTCATCGACGGTGCCGAGATCATCCTCAGGCCACGTGTCGAGACCACGCTGGTGCAGGGGTCGGGGCGGGCGTTCGGACTGGAGCTGTACGCGCGGCGGACCACTGGGCGGCTGACCGGGTGGGCGAGCTACACCGCCTCGCGCGCTGAGCAGCGTTTTCCAGTGCCGAGGAACTCGGGTGCGACCAGCGGTGGCGGCGTCAACGATGGCAACTGGTACGCATCGCCGTACGACCGACTGCACAATCTCAGCGTGGTTGGCGCCTATGGCTGGAAGCCCAAGTGGACGATCGGGTCGAGCTTTCTGTTGGCAAGCGGTCTGCCGACCACGTTGCCACAATCGCGATACACCGTGGATGGTTTTCTGGTGGCGGAGTATGGCCAACGCAATGCCGCACGTCTGCCGATATACCACCGGCTCGATGTGAGCCTCACGCGGACGTTTCGTCGGGGCGAGTTGCAGTTCGGCGTCCTGAATGCGTACAACCGCTTCAACGCCCAATCATTGCGCGTGCGGCAGGACAAGAACGATCCGCTGGTCGCGCAGGCGGTCCAAACTTCGATCTTCGGGATTATCCCGAATCTCAACTACGTCTTTCGCTTCTGAGAATCGATGATGCAACGAAATATTCGCACGCTGGCGGGGATCGCGATGCTGATGGGGAGCCAGACGGCGTGTGAGCGTGTGGTGGGCCTGAACGTGACCGAAGGCCCCACACTGCTCGTGGTCGAGGCGCGTCTTGAAGTCCGTCGCGTACAGGAGCGGCCGGAGGGACCGGCGTTAAGCCCGCAGGCCATTCGCCTCACAACGACTGCACCCTACTTCACCAACGTCGCTGCGCCGCCAGCGCGAGGCGCTGTGGTACAGGTGATCGACGATGCGGGGCGCAGCGTTTCGATGTCCGAAGTGCCTGAAAGGCCCGGCACGTATTTCGCCAGTGATCTGCCGATTGCGGTGGGTCGACGATACACACTGCGCATACAGTGGGACGGTGAGCAGTACGAGGCAACGGAACGGGTACATACGGCCGTTCCTATCGACAGCCTCTATTTCGTAGCGCGACCGAATCAGTCGCCAGCCACGGAAGGGTTGCGCGCCACCATCGACCTTGTCGACCCGCCTGCCATCGCGAACTACTACCTGTGGGAGCAGTGGGTGGATGGGGCGAGGCAGCTGTCGCCGGACACCGCAACGCGCACGCGCGCCGTCCGCGACGATGAGATCGCGAGTGGACGCGTGGTGCGCCGATTTCAGCCGTACATCGATATCCGCGTGCGCTCAGGTCAGGTGGTGCAGCTCCGGCAGTACGCTATTTCGTCGGCGGCGTACGCCTACTACTTCGCCTTCAACAGCGAGATCAGCGGCGACGGGTCACCGTTTGCGGCGCCCAGCGCGAACCTGCGCGGCAATGTCAGTAACCGGACGAATCCGCGGAAGCGGGCCCTCGGCTACTACATCGCGTCGGAGTACTCGGAGCGTGTCCGGACCGTACCAGAGCCTTGAAGGAGAGCATTCGCGTGCATCCATCGGTCGCTGGCGAAGTGCGAGCCGCCACTCGTGATAAACGGCGTACACCATTCGCGTGGCCGGGCGTGATCAGGAAACTGCTGGCAATTCTCGCCGGGCTGACCATCGCCCTTGCGGTCGCGCTGGTGATACTGCTGAACTGGCCGTTACCCGAGATGCCGCGTCCCGGTGTCACCGGTGATTTCGTCGTCAGCAATGTCGCGATCGTCGACGTGGTGAACGACCGGATCATTCCTGGGCGTGATGTCGTTGTCCGCAACGGTCGCATCGATTCCATCGGCGCGAGTCTGCCCGAAATCGGACATCGTGATTTTCTCGTGGTGGATGGCACGGGGAAGTTCCTGATCCCGGGGCTGTGGGACATGCACGTCCATTCACTCAAGATTTCACCGCAGTACACCCATCCCCTCTCCGTTGCCAACGGCGTTACCGGCGTGCGCGAAATGTGGGGATGCCCATCTCTTCCGGACGGTTTCGTCGCGTGCGGCGAAGACATTGAACGCTGGCGAGCGGAACTGCAGGATCACAGTCGCCTCGCACCACGGTACATCATGCGCAGCAGTTACGCCATCAACGGCGAAGGAGGGGTGCCCGCTGCCGCACCTACCTTCTTCAAGGCGCGAAACGCGGACGATGCCCGCGCCCTTGTAGCGCATCTTGCCGCCGATGGGGTCGAGTTGCTGAAGACGTACAACAATGTCTCCGTAGCAGCGTACGAGGCCCTTGCCGCGGAGGCTTCAGAACACGGGCTGTTGGTGGCAGGGCACATTCCCGTGCGTGTTCCACTCACAACGGTACTTGCCGCCGGCCAGCACAGTGTTGAGCACCCGCGGGTCTTCCTGTTCGAGTGTTATCGGGGTGCCGCCGAGTTTCGGGCGTTGCCGAATCCAGAGGCCGCGTACACCACCGACATGCGCGCTCGGTTGATCGACGAGCATGACCGCGTGCGCTGCGCCGAACTCATGGCGGCGATGGCAGCATCAGAGACCTGGTGGACACCGACGATGCAGGTGCTTCGCATGGGCGCGCTTGCCGGCAACCGAGATTTCCGCGACGATCCGCGTCGGCGCTACATCCCGTTCATTCTTTGGGCCGGCCTCTGGCAGCCGGATGCCGATCGCGCTGCGGCGCAGGCAAGGAGCGCATCGGGTCGCGACGTGAACGCGGAGCTGTATGGGCTTGCGATGGACAACGTGCGTCAGGCCCACGAGGCTGGAGTTCGGATAGTAGCTGGCACCGACGCTGGCGACACGTATGTCTTCCCCGGATTTGCCATCCACGATGAACTCGTCGAGCTCGTGCGCGCCGGTCTGACCCCGACGGACGCATTGCGAAGTGCAACCATCGACGCCGCGCGGTTCAGCGGCAAGGCTCGGGAGTACGGCTCCATCGAGGTGGGAAAAGTTGCCGACATGATCCTGCTAGATGCCAATCCGCTCGCCGATATCCGGAGCACTGGAAAGATCGCAGGCCTGTTCTTCAACGGGCGGTACCTGAATCGTGCCGCGTTGGACGAATTGCTGGCGTTTGCGGAGGACCAAGCGCGCAGCCTTCGCACCAACCTGCAGCTCCTGTGGGGTGCGCTGCGCAGCCCAATAGTTCGGGCGCAGGCTGCGGACTAGGACTTCAACGCCAAGCGCAAAGCCGCGGATCTCCCCGCGCGCGCCGCCCAACACCCGGGCGGTGATCTCGTGCAAAGCCCACACACCAACACCAAGGATACCCTGATGCCATATCGTGCCGCCCTTGTCGCCCTGCTCGTAATTGCCGCCCCGCTCGCCGCCCAACAGCCGGCCGCGCCAGCCGACTCCCTCACGCCCACCACTGCCCGCTGGCACTTCGGTGTGGCCGCCGACCTCGGTCGCCCACTCGGCGCCTTCAAGCAGCAGGTCGGCCAGGCCGGCGGTGCGCAGGGGCACCTTCGCCTCAGCGTCGACCACGCCGGCCGAGTGTCGCTCCGCATGCAGGCGGGATGGCTAAACTATGGTCATGAAAGCCAGCCCATTTGTCTCGCCGCCACCCCGGGTTGCCGAGTGCAGGTGAACGTGACCACCGCCAACGGGATCCTCTCGG
>JANOPS010000352.1:0-1658 GCA_031421995.1 Gemmatimonadaceae bacterium | reverse complement strand
ATGCGGGTCGTCAGTGGGCGCTCGACGATGTGGGCACAGATGGTCGTGATCATGAAACGTTTGCCGAAACGTCGAGTGATGCACCGGTGGACAGGGCGCGGTATCACACGCCGTCGCAGGAATCGGCGCGTAGGCCACTCCCTGCCCCAACGGCGCGAGCTTCGAGCGCACCGGTTCACACCACGTATACACCGTTGGCCGTGCCCACGGCGTCGTCGTTGTTGTCCATCCCGCAACGCAGCATCACGCGGGAGGTGCGTCCCGCGCGTCCGTTAGCGCGCGTAGAGCCGTTGTTCGATCAGTGTCGGGTGTTGTTGGAGCGATGGGTCATCCCTGCTCCGATCATCGGCATCACCGTCGGTATTCCTGCCACCGCGCCATTGGCCGCCGATCAGGGTGATTTACTGATGCCGTCGTGGCGTGATGCCGCGATGAACGCCGAGTCGGTGTTTGCGCGGTTGCGTGCCGCATTGGATCCGGATCATGCGGGCGATGTGATTGTGCGTGCGGTGGCCGGTGATGCGCACAAGCCTGAGGCCACGGGTCAGTGGGCGAGTGCCGATGCGATGGCGCAAGCCGCCGCGCCCGTGCCTGCGGTGCGTGTTGATGTCCACACCGACATGTATGCGATGCCCGCTGTGTTGCGACTACTCGATGCGCCAGAACATGCCGACGTCGAAACGCCACACGGCGTGCCCGAAGCCGTGTGGTGGCGTGGACGCCGACTCACGATGGTGCACGCCGATGGTCCCGAGCGACTGACCGGTGATTGGTGGCGCGCCGATGCGTTTGCGCGCGATTACTGGCGGTGCACGTCGCGCGAGGATGGCGAGCTGTTGGTGTACAGCGAGGCGGGGGCCTGGTGGGTGCAGGGGTGGTATGACTGAGCACTGCGGGAACCCCTGCGGCGGGCAAACGAACCGCCGACTTGTGCCGACGAAAACGCTGGCACCCGCGTCAACTTGCTACGGTGATTTGAGGTTCACCCGGTGCTCTCAGAACAAAAAGCGGCCGCCCACCGGGGGCAGCCGCCATTGTTTCTGCAGCGTCGAATCGTGGTGCCGGAGAGACGAATCGTGGTTCCGGCGCAACAATATGAGGCGACGCCCCAACAGTCCCTATGCAGGGCGGCGGCGATAGCCAACCCCGAGGAACGCGAGACCCGCCGCCATCAGCGCGACCGTCGACGGCTCGGGCACTACTGTCGAGGCGGACGATACTTGGAAGGCCGCAGCCCCGCTTTCAGAAGCACCGAGATTCAGTATTCCAAATGTATAGCTTCCTGGTCCGAGCAGAAAAGATCCGCGGCTCGATTTGGGATTGGCGATGCATGCGGCGATATCGGAGGAACAATTATCTCCCGCAACATTTAGCGACGTCAAGCCAAGGCTTACGGCGTTCGCGAACACCTCGAATCTGCTGTTAGTCAGAAACAAGTCTTGAACCGTGAAACTGAACGAGCTCGCAGACGCATAGGTCCAAAGGGTTGCGACCGGTGCCTCGATCGCACCAGGCACGGCAACGCAGAGAGCGCTGGTGCACTCACGCGCCAGGGTGCCAATGGCGTCAAAACGAAACGAATACCACTGATTGGCGGCGAGCTGTGCCGACGCGGCGCTGGGCAGCGCGACTGCTAGGGCGAGCGAAATTGCGGTGGT
>JANOPS010000351.1:0-10987 GCA_031421995.1 Gemmatimonadaceae bacterium | reverse complement strand
CTACATCGCGCGCAGTATCGACCACTTTGTCAGCTGGCAACGCTGCAGCGCGATGCTTGAGGCCAGCGGGTTTCGCGTGGTGCGGGTCACTCGCTATCTGGGTGGCGGGGTGGCGCGGCATGATGCGGTGGCGGTGTAGCGGGAACGCTGGACTGCTGGCGACGGACGCGGAGAGTACGGGCTGCTGGCGAGCGGACTACCGCTCGCTGCGCGCCATCGCAACAATCCAGCGGTCCTCAAGTCGCCATTGCGCCTGTACCGACACGCCGTGGATGCTGGATTCCGGCAACGTCAAGCGCACGGTTGCACGTCCGTCGGCGTGTACGTCGACTTCCACTTCGGTGAAGCGCACGTACCGATGCACGTATGGATCGATCGACTTATACACGGCTTCCTTGAGCGCGAAGCGGATGAGTGTGGCCTCTCGATGTGTCAATGGGTCAAGCTCCTGAATGACTTCGCGCTCTGCTCCGGTCAGGATGCGATCGGCAATCGACGGACGGTGCGCGTCGGACGCTGTTGGGCGTTCTTCAAGATCGATGCCCACGAGTGCACCAGCTGACGGCGCAAACACCGCGATCGCGCGTGTTCGCTTGTGACTGACCGAGCCGGTAAACCCCGCCGGGATCTGCGGGGCGCCGCGGCTGGTGCGCAACAGTGCGACGTCACGCAGCTGCGGAGCAACGGTACACATCGCGACGCGCAGTGCACGGCGTCCCGCGATGAATGACGAGCGCTGCGCCTCGGCCATCGTGCCAACGAGCGCCTGCTCGTCGGCGTGGAGCTCGCTGAGTCCAGATGCGTGTTGCGCGTGCAGCGCGTTGGGGGCGTGCTCCCCTGCATTCACTCGCGGCTGAATGCCGACCGAGCCCAACACCCCGCCGACGACGAACGGTTCGGTGGTGACGACGATCGGTTCAATCGCTGGCGATGGCATGGGGGCGAGACGATGGACGAGGGGTGGCGCGCTGACTCACAGGACGGAATGTAATTTCTTTCTTCCTCGGGGTGCGCCGGTGCGTGCACTCGGACATTTTGTTGGATATGACGAAACGCGAGCCGCCGCCAAGACAAGCGACACCCCGCGCCGCGGATGCTGACGCACGCGGGTCCGATGCTCCAACCACCGTCGAGCCTTCTGAGCAGTTTCGCGGTGGCATGACGTCGGGGCAAGCGTGGTATGCCGTAGCCGTGCTCACCCTGGCCAATATCTCCGGGTCCGTTGATCGGCAGATATTTACGTCGCTCGTGACGCCCATGAAGCGCGACTTTGGCTTGACAGATACCCAAGTCAGCCTCGTCGGTGGATTCGGATTCGCGGTGTTCTTCTCCTTGTTCGGCCTGCTCATTGGACGATGGGTCGACTCGCGACGGCGGACCACCATCGTTGCCGTGGGCGCAGCGCTCTGGAGTCTGCTGACCGCGCTGACGGGAGCCACGCGCAGCTTCGGACAACTCTTCGTTGCGCGCATCGGCGTGGGCGTCGGCGAAGCCACGTTGGGGCCGTCTGCCGTATCGATCATAGCCGACGCGTTCCCGCGCAGTCGGCTCGGTCGCGCCATGAGCGTCTACATGATGGGCGTGTTCTTTGGATCGGGTGTGTCGTACGCGTTGGGGGCGTGGTTGGTGGGCGAAAAAGACCGGCCGGGCTTTGTCACGCTGCCGCTCGTTGGCGCGATTCATCCCTGGCAGACGGTGTTCTTCGTGATCGGGCTCCCTGGGCTGCTTGTGGCGCTGCTCATGCTCACCGTTCGCGAGCCGACGCGCGCGGCGGGCGTCCGTGCCAAAGAACAAGTCCCGGTGCGCGAGGTGATCGCCTATTTTCGGCGCAACGCGCGCACGATGCTCTCGCTATGCGTCGGTTTTACATTTTCGGCGTCGGTGAACTGGGGCGTCGGTTTCTGGTTGAATTCTTTTCTCGTGCGCACGCACAATTGGTCGGGGGCCGAGGCCGGATTGCTGCAGGGCGTGCTGACCTGGGTGTTGGGGCCGATCGGCGCCTTCCTTGGCGGGTGGATGTTCGATCGGTATGTGCGGCTCGGCGTCACCGACGGTCCGTTGCGCATCGGCATGATGGGCGCCGCGGGTATGATCGTATTTGCAGGGCTGTATCCCGTCGTGCCGTCGGCCGCGTTGGTCGTCGCGCTTCTGGTTCCCGTGAATATCTTCGCGGCGTTGCCGTGGGGCGCGGCGAACGCCGCGATCGCCGAAGCCATGCCGTCGAGAATGCGAGGGCAGGGCAGCGCGGTGTTTCAGTTGATGGTTGGACTCGCGAGCGGCATTGGTCCCACGGCCGTCGCGCTCGTGACCGATCGCGTGTACGGCGACGACGCGTCGTTGCGCTGGTCGCTCACAACGTGCACCGTCATTGGCATGAGCATCGCGTTCGCGCTCTTCGCGTGGGGGCGGCCGGCGTATCGGGCTACCGTTGCGGCGCGTGACGCGTCGCGCGAAAGAGCTGTCGCGAGCGCGTAACGCACCCGGCTCGCGTCGTTCATCCGCTGCGCAGCGGCTCCAGCTCTAGTCAGACACGCCGCTAGACGTTCACCCGACCACGAAACCCGCGAGCCGAGTAGTACGATTCGGCGCCGTTGTGGTACACAAAGACGTGGTCGTAGCGACGATCGCAGAACAGCGCCCCGCCCAGTCCGCGAATAACGGCCGGCGTGCGCACCCAGCTTGACGTCTTTCGATCGAACTCGCCGAACGTTTGCAGCGTGCGATACTCGTCTTCCGTCAGGAGCTCGATACCGATCGTCGCCGCTATCTCGACTGCGTTGCCGACGGGCTTGTTCTCCTTTCGTGCGTCGAGCGCGGCGCGATCGTAGCAGAGACTTCGCCTGCCGGCGGGGCTCTCCGCCGCGCAATCGCAGAAGGTGATCGCGCTCGTGTCGGCTACGCGGCCGATGACGTCGGGTTCACCCCCGGACTGTTCCATCGCGAGCAGCACGTCAAGCGCTGCGGGGTGCGCGGTGAGTCGGGATTCGACGTCGCGCCATTCGACGCCGACGTGGCGGCGCGGGTTTTTCGCGAAGCGCTCGCACAGGGTGTTGATGAGGTCAGTGCGTTGGGCGGCCTTCATGAATTCGTTTTCCGCAACGGAGGACAAAAGGGGTTCATAGGCGGAGTGCATCTCAGTAAGCTTCCACGATGCCACGGGTCGCCTTTCTGACACTTGAAAACATAGCCGATTTCGTGAGTGATGACGCGCTCGCGCTTCGGGAATTGGAACGTCGCGGCTGGCACGCGGTCGAGGTCCCATGGTCGCAATCTGGCATCGACTGGGGCGCGTTTGACGTGGTGCTCGTTCGCACAACCTGGGACTACATGGACCGCGTTGAAGCGTTCCTGGCGACCTTGGCGGAGATCGAAGCCAGCGGAACGCGCCTTGAGAATGCGCGCGCCATCGTCGAGTGGAATATCGACAAACGCTACCTACGAGCGCTCGCCGCGCGCGGCGTGTCCATCGTGCCAAGTGTCTGGGGACACGGCGGTGACGCAGACGCGTTCGCTGAGTTGTTCGCGACGCTGCAGGATGCAGAGTTAGTGGTAAAGCCGACGATCAGCGGCGGTGCGAAAGACACGTTCCGGCTGCATGCGCCGCTGAGCGAAGCTACACAGCAGCAGTTGGCGATCACGTTCGCGGGGCGCGATTGGTTCGCGCAGCCATTTGTGCGGTCAGTGCTTTCTGAGGGTGAGTACTCGCTCTTCTATTTTGCGGGCGAACTCAGTCATGCGATACAGAAAGTACCCAAGCGGGGCGACTTCCGCGTCCAAGAAGAACACGGCGGCGAGATTTGCGGCATAGCCGTCACATCGGAACTGCGACGCGTGGCCGACGGCGTCATGGCAACGCTTGACCCGCAACCCTTCCAGGCCCGCATTGATCTGGTGCGCCTCGACCACGGGCAGTTGGCGGTGATGGAAGTCGAGCTGATCGAGCCCTCGCACTATTTCCGCATGCATGAGCGCGCGCCGGCCAATTTCGCCGACGCGCTTGAAAGACTGCTTGCTGGACCGACCGCGTAAGCACCGTCGTGCTTACGGTGACTTGGGTGTCACTCGGAACAGCCCGCCCGTTCGCGTGTTCTCGATCATCCACAGTGCGCCATCGGGTGCCACGGCCACGTCACGAATCTGATAGCCCACGCGCCACCGCTCGGCGGACGTGGCGCCGCCCTTGCCGTCGAACGTGATGCGATTGAGCGTTTGCGTGGCCAGCCCGCCAACGAAGGCAGATCCGTTCCATTGCGGAAACATCGCGCCCTTGTAGAAGGTGAGGTTGCCCGGTGCGATCACAGGTGTCCAGTAGATCACCGGTTTCGCGAGGTCCGGTCGCGTATCCGGACTGGGAATCGGCGTTTGGTTGTAGTTGACGGAGTATGAGACGAGTGGCCAGCCGTAGTTCTTGCCGGGCTCGACGAGGTTGAGCTCGTCGCCGCCGCGCGGGCCGTGTTCGACTTCCCACAGTCGACCGTCCGGCGCGAACGCCAGTCCATACGGTGTGCGAAACCCCGAGCTCCACGTTTCGGACGGCGTGAGATTCGGCCCGGGGAACGTGTAGGTAAAGACGACGGCTGCGCTCTTCGCCAATTCGGTGTCGCGCGGCGGGTTGATCACGTCAAGCGTGGCCGCTCCCGTCTTGCCTGCTTGCGGATTTCCTGGAGCCGGTCTGCCATCGAGCGTGAGGCGCAGAATCTTCCCCAACGGCGAATTGTGATCTTGCGCGGGCGTCATGCGTTGGCGGTCGCCAACGGCGAGGAACAGCCACTTCTTGTCAGGAGAGAAGGCCACGGCTGCGCCGAACTGTCCGCCTCGACCTCGTGCACCGTCACGCCAAATCACCTGAAGCCCTTCGAGTCTCGCTGAATCGGTGCCGATGGAAAGGCGCGCGCGGGCCAGTGCCAAACTCGACCCGGTGTCGCCCGGCTCAGAGTACGTGAGGTACACGCTCTTGTCGGTCGCGTAGTTAGGAGAGGTGTACACGCCCAACATTCCCCCTTGTCCTTGCGCCAGGACGGCGGGCACGTTCGCCACCGGAGTCTTCTTGCCCTCCTGGGTGACGAGCCACACGGGACCGACCTTTTCCGTGATCAGCATGCGGCCATCCGGCAAGAACGCGATGCGCCACGGAAGCACGAAGGTGGCGACCGGTGTCATGGAAAAGGGCATGCTCGCTTCGGGCGCCTGCGTTCCGGCATTCACCTGCGCGGTCGCCCCAGAGGGGGCGAGCATTGTTGCGACCGTGCAAAACAGTCCGGCCTTGGCCAACACCTTCATGATGCCTTCTCCCTTGGGTCTGTGGTTGCCGAACGATCGGGGCACTCCGCCAGTCTGGAAAGTGCGTCGCCACGCATGCTTTCGCGAGCGTACAGCGCGACCATCGCCTCCTCTGGTTCGCGAGCGTGAAGTGCTCCAGCAATCGGCCAACGGTTAACCGATCCTGCTGGAAGCGACGTTCGCTTGGTCGCGACGCGTGTCATGCAAGCAGGTCGGCGACGGCGGCACGACCTTCACGCTGGACGCCGCGCAGAACCAGCCCGAATATTCAGGAGCCCTTTACTCGGAGCCCTTCGTGTCTGACTTGCCCGATCGCCGACAGTTCCTGACGCAACTCGCTGCTTCCAGCGCGCTGGCCGCTGGGATCGTCCCCTCGCTCGACGCCTTCACCGCTGACCCGGCAACGCTCGGCTCAACCGGCGATTCTCCGTTCGCCCCGAGGGCCGACGAGGCCGACGAGAAGGTGTTTGCCGCCGCGCGCAAACAGTTTCTGTTCCCAACCAACGTGACCTACTGCAACACAGGCACGCTCGGTGCGTCGCCGCGACAAGTCATGACCGCGCTGGTTGGCGGGCTGCAAACGTTGGAACGGGAACTGCCCGACTGGCCGTACTTTCAGGCCGATGGCGAGCCGCTCACCGGGTATCAGCAGCTGGCCGATTTTCGCGCCGAGGCTGGGGCGTTCATCAACGCGCCGGCTCACGAGATTGCTTTCACGCAAAACGCGACCGTGGGCATGAGCATGCTCGCGAACGGACTCGATCTCGTTTCGGGCGACGAAGTGGTGACCACCGATCAGGAGCATTCGGGCGGCATCGGGGGATGGCTACTTCGCGGAAAACGACATGGGGTGGTGGTGAAGCAGGTGCCAATGGACGCCCCGTTCGCCAAAGGCCCCGACGCCATTCTGCAGGCGTTTGCCGATGCCATCACTCCGCGCACGCGCGTTGTGATGTTCAGTCAGATCACCTCAGGGCTTGGTGTCAAACTGCCAACGCGCGAACTGTGTACGCTCGCTCACGACCGTGGTGCGTTGGCCATCGTTGACGGCGCGCAGGCGATTGGCCAGATCAAGGTCGACGTGAAGCACTTGGGCTGCGACGCGTACGTGGCGAGCCCGCACAAATGGCTGTTGGCGCCTAAGGGCACTGGCATTTTATACATCACGCGCGCGCTGCAGCCGCGAGTCTGGACCACGCTGGCCAGCGGCGGGTTCGATGACGAAAGCGCCGGCGCGTTTCGGTTTATGCACTACGGGACCGGGAGTCTTCCGGTCATGTTCGGATTACGCGCCGCGATCCGGTTTATCGACAGCATCGGCATCGAACGGATTGAACGATGGGATGGCATGCTGACGCAGCGCTTGCGTGAAGGCCTGGCGCGCATCCCACTGGCGCGTCTCACATCGCCGGTGGATCCGCGGCTCGCGGCGGGCATCACGACCTTCTCCTTCAACGGGCAAGCGGGGCGCGATCTTCAGAATGCGTTGTGGGAGCGGAAGATTCGCGTGCGCGCGCAGGGCGGCAGCCGCGGTGTGCGGTTGTCGGCGCACGTGTATGTGAGCCCGGCGGACATCGATCGCGTAGTGGAGGTGACGGCAGGGATGCGGCGTATCGGGTAGAGACTGTTCTTCCGCCTCGTCACTTCGCGGACCACCGCGCTTCGCGAAACGCCGCGCTTCGCGAAACGCCGCGTCACCGTTCGTCCAAGCGGGAGGAGGTCTACGGTAGCAGCAGTGATGTCGCTGGCGTCCCCGATTTCACGAAGAGCATCACATCGAAGTCTGTCGGAAACACGCGAGTCGCATAAAACACCAGCTCGTTCTGCGGGTCGAACGCGGACCCGATATTTCGCATCAGCAGGGCGCGCCGAAGTGGATCCGCTCCCGCATCATTCCGCAGGGTGCGACGTAGATCGAGAAGGAGGAGCGGCGCCTCGGTGCCGAGAAACGCGGCCTCCAGCGAGTTCGAGCGTATGAGCGTGCTCGTTTGGACGCGCACGTCCCTCAACACGCCATTCTGGAGCAGCACCGCATAGAAGCTGCCCGTGCCGAAGGTCAGTCCAACCGGCCGGTACGCGGTGCCGTAGCGCGCGTCCAGATTAGCGCCCATCGACCCCGACTGGCGCGTGATGTGTTCGTTGTGCGCCCACACGATGATGCGAGACTGCCCGCCTGACTGCTCGCGAAGCCACGCCACATTGTCGGCCATCGCTTCGTCGCGTCGTACACTGGAAACGCCCGCGGTCGGCTCCGCAATCATCGCTTCGAACTGTTGCACGAGTCGTGCGTGATGCACTGCGGCGGCATATCCGGCAGCACCGGCACGTTGCGCCGTGACGCGCCGGTGCACGTCGGCGAGTGCGGCGGCGCAGGAGGCCTTGGCCGCTGGTGCGCTTTGGGCATACCCACTGCGACTCTGGCCGGGCGTGGACCCGCGATTTCGGTAGGGATCCATGCACGCAAGACCGGCCACCACCGATGCCACTTCGGATGGCGCTTCTCGCGAGATGTAGGAGACGACGCTGTCAATCGATGCACCGGGATACTGGATATCGATCCCACGGAAGCTCACGCGCTGACTGGCCGGAGCACTGATGTTCCACTCTCGCATCCATCGGATCATGTCGAGCAGCTCACGCGTGTCCCAGATCCAGAAGCGAAGGTTGAACAACAGCAGACTTGGTGTGCCGACGCCGTTCAACACGTACGCATTGAGCTCATCAGCTTCCGGAGCACTGGCCTCGATGGCGAACGTGGTGAATCCCATGCGCGTGACGAGGTAGCGCACCATGCGATGCTTGAGCAGAAAAAATTCCTTCGTGCCGTGGGTGGCCTCGCCCAGTCCCACGATCTGCGCGGAGCCCACCATGCTGCGTAATGAGTCCAAGTCGTCGAGGGGAACCGTTGGATCGGTGGTGGTGAGCGCGACCGCGTTACTGCGTATCCAGTCGATTGTTACCGTGCTGCCGGTTTCGACACCTTCGAATCCGAGATTCGATGCGGACTGTGGACTCCGGTCGTACGCACGGGCTGTAGCGGAGGAATCGCGGCCTGATGGCGTTGGAGCGGTCAGGAGGTTCGTCACCACAACCTGGGTCCCCACGATCTCGAGTGTCAAGTCATCAACCAGGAGCGTGTTCGAGCCCTCGAAGAGCGCGCCAAATATGATGCCGATAGCCGAGGAATCGACATCGAGCACGATACTCATGCGCTTCCAATCGCCAGTGCCAACAACAGGCCGATTCTGCATATTGTCGAACGCCAACGAGGCGGATGGCCCGTCTACTCTCATCCACAGGCCGGAGTACTGCTGGCTGGCCACACCGAACGGTTTCAAAGAGCCGGATAAGCGTACGCGTTTCCCTCGATACTGGTCGGCACGTACCTGCTGAGATAGGACGCGTTGAATTGGCGTCGCCAACGCGGTATTGGAGAGGAATGCGGCGTTGCGTCCGGTGTTGGCATCGGTGCTTGAGAGGCCTGTGCCAACGCCCCCGCCACTCCACCCCGGAATTGGCTCCGGACGCAGCAATAGCCGCGGAACCTCTACGAGGTTTACCGGAGCACAGCCCGCGAGCAGCACGGGCACAACATAGCGCGCAAATAAACGGATTCTCAGCGTCATAGCCGTACCTCGGATGTGGGAACTGCCACAGACCCGTCAATACAGCGAACTTATCCCGCGCTTGGCCCTCCGTCTAGCTTTCTCGGTGCTCCGTCTGCGCCGCCAGCAGAGCCGCCATCCGCTGATGAATCAATTGAATCGCTTTGAGCGGCCGGATCATGACCTTGAATTCCACGATCCGGGCCGCCTCGTTCCAGCTAATAATGTCTACGCCGTTTACGAGCACGCCGTCGATTTCCGTTTCGAACTCAAGCATGGCGTTCGAGGGGCCGACGATCTCTCGCACGTACCGAAAGGTCGGATTGAAGAACACCTCGAACGCCGCAGTGAGGTACATGGTGGTGAGCGCGCGCCCGCGCTGCGGTGCATGGACCACCGGCGAGTAGAACACCACGTCGTCGGCCAGCAGTGCGCGCAGGCCCGACGGGTCATGCTCGCGAACCAGGCGGTGCCAGGTGTGGAGCGGATGGTCCGTCATCGTATCTCTGGCTGTTCGT
Source organism: Gemmatimonadaceae bacterium (assembly GCA_031421995.1). Taxonomy (GTDB): domain Bacteria; phylum Gemmatimonadota; class Gemmatimonadetes; order Gemmatimonadales; family Gemmatimonadaceae; genus Gemmatimonas. The sequence continues at coordinate 1,584 of JANOPS010000351.1, read as the reverse complement.
TGAACTCCAGTACCACGACAGGACACAGCGTTCCCGGTCCCCGTTCCGGAAGTTCTACGCGAACGCCGTCGGTCTCGAGCGCCGTAGAGAGCGTCGCCGCACGATCTTCCAGAAGATAGGCGCGCTTCGGTGGTGTGCGAAGCAGCGGCAGCGCGAGTGCACCGCCGCGCCAGGTTTCCATGAACAGATTCAGTCGCTTGGGCTGCGACGTGACCCGCACCGGCGCGTTGTCGAAGGGCGTGGCGCGTGACCCATAGATCGCGCTGCCATTCACGCGCATCCAGTCGCCGATGCCCTTGAGCCCGTCTATGCTCTCTTGTGGAAACCTCCCGTCGCCCATGGGACCGACGTTGAGCAACAGGTTGCCGCCTTTGGACGACGTTTCGACCAGCAACGATATCAACGTCGGTACCGACTTAAAGTTGTGGTCGGCTTTGGAATAGCCCCAGTTCTCGTTCATGGTCATGCACGTTTCCCAATCCACGCCAGGCATGCCCTTCTCGGGCACCTTCAGTTCCGGCGTGGTGTAGTCTCCCGCCTTGCGATACGAGGCGTCCACATCCTTGGGCACGCCAACATCGACCCGATCATTGATGATCACGTCGGGCGCGATGGAGCGACAATAGTCGGCGAGTGATGTGGCGATCGCATGCGTCCACGTGCTTTCCCACTGGCCGTCAAACCAGAGGATGGAGATGTCGCCGTAGTTGGTGAGCAACTCGCGCAGCTGGGCACGCATGAACGTCACGTATCGTGTGAAGTCCGCGCCGGTTGCGTCCCGCGTCTCCCAATCGCGGCGCGGCAGATAGTCCGGATGATACCAGTCCATGATGGAGTAGTACCATCCAATGCGCATGCCGTGCTTTCGACAGGCGCGGGCGACGTCGCGCATAAGGTCGCGCTTGTACGGCGTGGCCATGGTGTCGTACGTCGTGACCTTGGAATCGAAGAGCGAGAAGCCCTCGTGATGCTTGGTGGTCAGCACCACGTACTTCTGTCCGGCGTCCTTGGCTGCGCGCACCCAGGCATCGGCGTCCAAGGCGGTGGGATTGAATTGCCCAACCAACGGGATGTACTCATCGTGCGGGATTTTGGCGTTGTTGCGGATCCACTCGTGCGAGCCAACGGCCTTTCCTTTCCACTCCCCGCCAAGCGTGGAATACAAGCCGAAATGGATGAACATGCCGAACCGGGCATCGCGCCACCACGCAAGGCGGTCGGCGGCGGTGGCTGATGGGGCGTGTGTGCTGAGAAGGTGGCTGGTTTGCGTCGGCCGGTGCGCGCCAAACGCGATGCCCGTGGCGCCCACACCCAGCTGCTGCAAGAAGTGTCGTCGATGCATAGTCCTCAGACGCTACCGCCGGTTGTCCGCGAGTGCAAGCGAGGTCGCTGGTTAGGATCGAGGAGGTGAAGGAGTCCCTCGTGACGCAGCGAAAAGTGTCGGCCCGTATTGCCGGCCACGGTGGCGGATCGTATGGTTGTCGAACGTACATTCCCTGGCCGACGCTTTCCGCGGAGTAAATGACCATGAGCCTCGAGTCTGATGTCGCGAGTCTGCTTCGCAACGACCCTGTCCCGCGTATC
>JANOPS010000350.1:0-2380 GCA_031421995.1 Gemmatimonadaceae bacterium | reverse complement strand
GTTTCGCACGGGAACGCCCCTCGACGCAGCGGGACCGGTCGCGTCGCGCCTCCAAGCGTGGGCCGACCGCATCCACGCCGAGGTCGCGAAAGACGTGCGACGACAGACGGGGACGGAGCTCGTCGCGCCGAAGCCCGTCATCGTGGTCGTGCCCGCAAAGGAGGCGAACGCCTGGGTCAGCGGGATCCCGGCGTGCCTCACCGCCGAAGCGGACCTCGCGGCGATCGGCAAACAAGGACGGCCCGCGAGGACCGCGAAGCTCGCCTTCGCTCAGGTCGACGGCATCAAACAAGCGTTCGCTTTCTTCGGGAGTCCCCCGATCGAGTGCACGAACCCGACGAACTGGCGCAGCAAGGAAGAGGCCATCGCATTTTTCAACGCCTCGGGCAGCAAGTGCAAGCTCACGCGAAGTGCCGACGACAAGGTGAAGGTGACGGGCGCCGAGTGCCAGATGCTGTCCGGCGAAGCCGGACCGACGAAGGCGGAGCAGCTCACGTTTTACACGGCGAGCCCCTACGTTCACTTCACGACGGCGATGCTCGCTCTCGCAAAGGACGAGCGCGGCCTCGTCGGCATCATCGCGCACGAGCTAGGCCACTACTACTGGAGTTTCGGCCGATCGTGAGCGAATCATGATCGATTGGCGATGTAAGTGCAGCGGCGTGACTTCGTGAGGCACGAATGGCACACCGCCCCCTTTCCCCCGTTCACAAAGTTGGCGATGGGTCGTGGCGCCGTCGGTGCCGTCGCCCGAGAGCATCGGCGGCGCAGTGGTAGGGAGTGAGCAAATCAAAAATGGGCGACTACATCGTTACGTTTCCGAAATGAGCGCATCAGCGATCCCACGCCAAAGCCGGTAATTACGGAGCATCACGTTATCAATGAATTGCTTGACTCGCGCAATGTATCGTTCGGCCACGGCCCGCCGTGTGAGGAGCAGCATCGCCTGTATGCCGCACGTCATCATTGCCAGAAACGTCAAGCGCCGGATCGACTCCCATCGACGCACTCGAAAATTCTCGACACCGGTGAGCTGCTTGAAGGCACGCGTTGCCTCCTCGGATCCCCAACGCCGGATATATGCGAGCACTATCGACGCGACTTGATCTGCACTCGCGTTGCGCGCGCTTGCCAGCAATACGATGCTTTCCTCGCGACCTCCATCAATTACGATCATCGTCAGCGGCGCATCGATGTCTGGCAATCGCACAGGTGCGAACCCAAAAGAAACAGAGGTGTAGCCCAATGCGTGCGTTGATTTGTTGATATAAGGAACTTCGACCGAGTGAGGCTTTCGTAATCCTGCAGCGAGCATGTGCATGGGTACCAGTTCGCCATCGCCGAGTAATACGTTGCGAGTCTGCAACTGCCTCACCACCCAATGAATACGTAACGCCTGAATCGCTGTCAGAAAATCAATTCCATCAAAGCCACGGTCGAATAACCAAATATGATCGCGGCCTACCGTCGCAATCACTTTGAGCATCGGCTGCAGGAACGCGTCGTACCAAGTCTTGTACTCGGGGGCCTTCGTCGAGAACACCTCGCTGCACAAGGGCAGATGTCCGCGCCCTTCGTCGACCGCGTCGATCTGCACGCTCCAATAGCCGGGCACAATCCGCTTGAGCGGGTCGCTTGCGTCGCGCACGGTATCGAGAAATTCGAATGCCTTACCGTACGGTTTTGCGTGGTCCGTGCCGTCTACCGCGATGAACGGCATGCGCCTCGCCGCGGGCGCTGCAATCTTCAACCAGCCGTCACGCAGAGCGTCCAATGTCGATTTTTTGGCGCCGAGCTGCTCGGACAGACGGCGCTCGGTGTCGATGAGTGGCCCCGGCTCGTCGAGCATGCGGGCTACCTCACTCAAGTGGCAATTGCCGTTGCGGGCGATGCTTCGCACGATCTGACCCGCCAAGGTCGTGTCGGCGACGTTCAGCCCCGCGGCTTTTGCTATTTTTTGGACAAACTTCCGCAATCGTCGGACAGTCGAAGCCATCGGCGTCTCCTTTTGTCTGTCCAACCGCGCGATTGGGTGGTGCTAGTCGCTGGTCGCACACAGACGGAAGGAGGCGCAACTTTTTGACATTTTCGGCTGAACGATGGCTACCTCAACCTTAGGAGGCCGCCCGAAACTCCAGCAGATCTAGCTGGCCCGCCCTGCGCTGCGGCGGGCACGGCCTCCATGCTGCAGGGAGCGCCTCGGTTCGCAGCCAAGGCACTCCTGGCCCGAGAAACGCCGCAAATGCCGGCGTCTTAGGTCGGAGAGATCTGACCAGTAGCGCCCTTCAAACGAACGGTCGAGTCTTCCAAGCAGCTGCCCTAAAAACAAGTATGCACTCCACCGACATCGCCTCTCCAGTGATTCCGCGGCACCACGTTC
>JANOPS010000349.1:0-4445 GCA_031421995.1 Gemmatimonadaceae bacterium | reverse complement strand
CGCTCGCCGGCGGCGCCAGTAGCTACGCGCGCTTCGGCGTGCAGTCCGGGCGCAGTGCGCTGGTAAGCATGGCGTCGAACGGTGCAGCGCTACCCACGGCGATGCGGTACGCGATTGTGCGGCTGCGGTAAGTTGAGCGGCGACGCCGCGGCCGATTCATTGATAAAAGGCCGGTGGTTGCGCCCGACCCGTCGCGTCTGCTCGATTGAGCGAGCACGTGGTGATGTTCCCGCTGACATGTTGCCGTCGCAGCCGTACAACATCGGGGGTTCCTGACGGCCTCAGACCGACAATTGCCACGCGCCCCGTATTGAGCGAACGTACGCTGCTTTACGAACGTACGTTCGTGTTTTAGGCTTGGTCATGCCGACCAAACTCACGGCGACCACGCTTCGCGACAACATCTACGCGATTATTGACCAGGTGCTGGCCACCGGCGAGCCCGTGGAGATAGAGCGGAACGGACGCACCCTTCGGTTGCAGGCGGTGAGCTCGGGATCCCGCCTCGCGAACTTGGTACCTCGTCCGGATTTCATCGTCGGCGATCCCGATGACCTCGTTGAACATGACTGGTCGCACGAATGGTCAGAACTCACACCGAATGCCTTGATACCCACGCCGACGTCTGGCTCTACGCCGGCCATCTCGAAAAAATCGGGCCGCCGCGCTCGCGGAATCATGCACTCGAGATCCGTTCGATCGCCTCATCGTTGTGCATGCCCGACTGCTCCTCGCGACCCTGCTGACCAAAGATCGTCGCATCGCCAGCGCGCATAAGGATACTCGCTGGTAATCGCGGCATGAATCGACGATGGCGTCCGGCGCCAGGTGCTTGATACTCGCAGAAGCGCCGTTCGCCAGTGATGTTCGGCTCCAGCCCTCGCATTTTCCGTGCTTCGCGCGCTGATTCAAGACACGGTCCCGGTATTCATCACACGCTTTCGGAGGAGCGATGGGTCTGCTCTACACAGCTATCATTGGCTTGGTCGTCGGTGCGGTGGCCAAGTTCCTCATGCCCGGGAAGGACCCGGGCGGCTTCATCATCACCATCCTGATTGGCATCGGCGGCGCCTTTCTTGGTACGTGGATTGGTCAGGCCGTGGGATGGTATGCGGCGGGCGCACAGGCGGGATTCATCGCCAGCGTGGTGGGCGCGCTGATTTTGCTGTGGGGTTATCGCATGGTGAAGGGCAAAAGCACCGCGTGAATGGGAGTGCCTGTGGGTGAAACACGGACAACCATTCGGCAGCCCACGCGAAGCCGTCGAAGCGCCGTCGGTAGCGCTGGCTCGAATGGCGGCGAGGGCAGGCCATTGCACGACCTCGTCGGCTTGGCGCACGTCATTATCGGCGCCATCGCGCTGGGTGGCGGCCTGTTGTCCGTGATGTTCCTGGAGTCGCTCAGTCTTCGCACCGTTGCGGGACCTCTTATCCTGCTGACATTGGCGGCGATGTGCCTACTCGCGGGGCTTTGGCTTCGCGATGGGCGACGTCGCGGCGCGATACTTGCTGCGGTGCTGGACGGCGCTCGCCTCTCGTTGCTCCTGTTCTCCCCCGCCAGATTCGGGCTCGATACTCTGGTCACACTCGGGCTGCTGGTCGGTGCCATTGCCGTGTTGCCGACGTTGAGTTCGACCGCCGAGCCGTAGCTCGTGAAATCTGGCACGCGTCCCAGTGCTTCGTGCGCTCCTCTGTGACGCAGACTATTCAAGAGAGTTTCGGAAGCCGTCTTTCGTGCTCCCATGGGAGTTTCGTCAGTTGGCACTAGGTAACGTGACCACGCTCGAGATCGTGCGCGTCGTCGTATCACTTTCGGCACCATCGCTCCCAGACGCGTAATAGGACCACTTCGCCGCTGCGCTGAACGCCGGCAGGAGGAGAGGCAGGGACGCGAACGCGGCGAAGCGTCTACAGCTCAAGGCGATTGGCTCTATCGGCGTGTTACTGGTTGCGACGCGGCGTCGCTTCCCTACCCTTATCAGCCAAACGCGTCAGTATAAGGAGCCGTTTCTTCAACGTGAGATCGACGAGATCCCAGTACTCACACACCACACCGTCCTTCACGTGCACCGGCACCCATAGCGCGCCACCAGATTCATGCATGCGTCGCTTTCCGTGCGGATGCGTACGACGAGCATCCCCGGCAGGTAGCAGGATACTACAATTCATAAGGGATACGGATACCGGGGTCTCGCCCTGGGAAATCCCGCGTGTTGCGGGTGACCAACACCACGCCTAACTGCAAGGCGGTCGCCCAGATGATCGCGTCCGGGAGTCGAATCTTGGTGTCGCGCCGAATCGCGATTGCGCGCTCGGCGACCCCGGCATCAACAGGCACCACTTCAAACCGACGGAGGAAGGCACGCACCGCGTGCTCTTCGCCGCCGACATCGACGCCCACGAGCACCTCCATCCACGTGACGATGCTGATGGACACGCGCTCGAATCGATCCAGTTCGGCGCGTGCTTTCTTGGACCCGTTCAGGAAGTCGATCAGAATGTTGGTGTCGACGACGGCGTTCACGGGAGCAGGCTCACCACTCACCGCGCAGTCGATCAACAAAGGTCAGTGCGTCGATCTTCTTCCCTTTCCACACGCCGAAGGCGATGTCGGGGGATGCCAGTGGCCGTTTGGCGACGTACTCGGCGACAGCGCGTCGAACAACTTCGGCCCGCGACACGCGCTCATGCTGCGCGTTTGCGTCGAGCTCCGCCAAGAGCGCCTCGGGAATATCGATGATGGTTCGCATATGACATCATACATCGTCATCACGCATAGCACAATCGCGAGCGGCCGGCCGGGCGTGTTCGACGTCAGCCTGGCAACAAGAGAGCCGTCAGGACGGATACCCGTCGCACTCCAACCGGGGTCTGATATGCCGATTCCATCCACGACCCACGTTGTGCCATCTTGGTCAAGAAGGAGTGAGTAGATCGCGGGTAACGAGTCCGCGTACATCGCGGTGCGGACCAAGCGAGCTGTCTCGGCAGGATCGATCAGCGGTTCACCTCGTGGTGCAAATACCCGCCGTTCAAACTCCTCCTCGATTGCGGCCCGTCGCATGGCCGGAGTAATCACGCGCCGAGGCTTGAGCAGCCGAACCATCCTGTGGGAGCGGCCGTCGCCGGATCGAAAATCGAGTTCATACTTCTCAGCGCTCGTCGAGATGATTGTCGAACCGGTTGCCACAACACTGACGGAAGGTGACAGTCCGATCGGTACCGCTGGCGGCATCTGCACAGATAGCGGTACGAGCCGCGTGATCTGCGAAGGCCGTCGTGGTAGCGACAGGCGTGTGAGCCACAACAACGCCAGCGCTAACTCCGTCGCTTCAACCGAATCTCATACAACTTCGACCACTTCTTCCCCGTCACGAAGTACCGATCCGCCGCCGCGTCGTACGCAATGCCGTTCAGCACATCTTCCTGTCCGCTCCGGTCCATCGCCGGCAAAATGCCTGCGAGATCAATCCACCCCGTCACCGTTCCCGTCGCCGGATCAATGCGCGCGATCTGATCGCTCTGCCACACGTTCGCCCAGATCTCGCCCTTCACCCATTCAAGTTCGTTCAGCTGCGTCACCGGCGTCCCATGATCGGTGACCGCCAGCGTCTTCTGCTCGGCAAACGTATTCGGGTCTCGCCAGCGTAACGTGGACGATCCGTCGCTCATGATCAGCGACGCGCCGTCGGTGGTCAGCCCCCACCCTTCGCCATCGTAGCTGAAATCACCCTTCGGCTCGAACGTCTTCCAGTCATACACAAACGCCTTGCCGGTCTTCCAGGTGATCTGAAACAGCTTGTCGCCCAGAATCACAAGGCCTTCGCCAAAGTGCGGCGGGGCCAACTCGCGTCGCCGCAGCACCCGACCGCTCGCAAGGTCCACTTCGCGAATGCCCGACGTGCCCACCTCGCCGGTGCTTTCAAACAGGCGGCCATTGTACCACTGCAACCCCTGCGTAAACGCCGTCGGGTCGTGCGGATGCTCGCTCACCACGTCAAACCCAAACGTGGGCGTGCGCGACGCAACGGTGCTGCTATCCGACGCGGCGTTCGCGGCACGAGGCACATCACTGCCACACGCGCCAAAGGCGCCGGCCGTGGCCAAAAACCCCACCGTGCCGACCAACACGGCCGCCGCAGCAGCACGAGAACGACGCAACGCAGTCAGGATCGCCATGATTCGCTTAAGCCCAGTGTTTCGAAGGGTGAACCAAAAACCTACAGCGCGCGCGTCGATCAGGGGACAACGCGGGAATTCGCTTCAACCCACTGACGCAGGCCACGAAGCAGTTCGATCAGTTCCGGAAGCTGATGGTTGGCGTTCAACCCGCTTGGACTGGGAAGTACCCACAAGGCGGTCTGCGCGATCCCTTCCGGTTGCAACCCCAGCACCGCCTTGGGCCGCCCAAACGCCGAACGGTAGGCACCAATGCCCAGAAAGGCG
>JANOPS010000348.1:0-2101 GCA_031421995.1 Gemmatimonadaceae bacterium | reverse complement strand
TCTCCCGCTGCTCGACTCAGGCGACGCGGACGGCCTGCTGTACTACGTGATGCCGCTGGTGACCGGCGAAACGTTGCGCGCGCGATTGGAACGCGAACGCCAACTCCCTGTCGCGGACGCCGTGCGCATCGCGCGCGAAGTCGCCAGCGCACTCGACTACGCACATCGACAAGGCGTGATCCATCGCGACATCAACCCGGAGAAGGTCCTCCTGCCATGATGGCTCGGCGCTCGTCGCGGATTTCGGTATCGCGCTCGCGGTGCAAAGCGCGGGCGGGCAGCGCATGACGCAAACGGGACTGTCGCTCGGCACACCGCAGTACATGAGTCCCGAGCAGGCGATGGGCGAACGCACCATCGATGCGCGCAGTGATATCTACGCGCTCGGTGCCATGACCTACGAAATGCTCGCCGGCGACGCGCCGTTCACTGGCAGCAGTGTGCAGGCCATCGTCGCGAAAGTCATCAGCAGCGAACCCGAACGATTGTCGGTGGCGCGCAAGACGGTGCCGCCACACATCGAAGCCGCCGTACTCACCGCACTCGCCAAACTGCCCGCTGATCGGTATGCCAGCGCCGCGGAGTTTGCCACGGCGTTGTCGACGAACAGCGGCGCGACGTACGCTGCCGCGAGCACGGCCGCCGCATCACCCACGCCGCGCCGCCGCCCATGGCTGGTCGCGGTGGCGTTGCTCGGCCCACTGGCCGGCGCGCTCGCGGGATGGGCGCTGCGCGCCCCGTCGACGAACTCGTCCGCCGGCCCGACATTCACCGCGCTGGTGCCGCGCCCCAATGAGCGCTGGAGCGGTGACGGCGCGACCTACGCCGTGTCGCCGAACGGTCGGCTGGTGGCGCTGGTGGCCACGCGCAGCGATTGGAGCGGCATCACGATTCGCTCGCTTGATTCGCTCGGTGTGCGCGAACTCCCGAACACCGACGGCGCCACCACGCTGTTCTTCTCGCGTGACAATCGGTCGTTGGGGTTCTCGCAGGACGGAGATCTGCGCGTCGTCGATCTCACCAGTGGGTCGGTGCGCACGCTTTGTGCGGCTCCGGGTATGCAGGGCGCCGATTGGGGCGCGGATGACGTGATTCTGTACACGCCGTACAACGGGCAGCGCCTCTTCCGCACGTCCCTCGCGAAGAATGAATGCGTCGCCACGACCATTCACGTGCCAGCCGCGCCCTATTTGGGCGTGCGGCCTCGCTTTCTCGCCGATGGGCGCCATTTCGTCCTGAGCACTGGTCGGCAAAGCTATCTGGGTGAGGTCGGCCAGGATTCGCTGCGGTTTCTGACCGAACACGTTCGCGGCGCCGCGGTGGTGGCGGCCGGCGAATGGTTGCTCTTCAACGTGAGCAATGCGGTGGGCGTGTTCGCGCAACGGATCGACGCGAGTGCCGGCACCTTGACCGGCGAACGGGTCCGACTGATCGACAGCACGGGCTATCCCAGTAGCAATATGTCGATCGCGGCATCGCTTTCCGGCACCGTGATCGCGCTGTTGCCCGCTGCACAGGGGAGCGACTCGGCGGTGAACATCGCGCGGGTCAGCATGGATGGTCGCATCCTGGAGCGACTACCGGCAGCGGACCATGGATTTATCGTGCCTGTGCTCTCGCCAAACGGACGAATGCTGGCGACCGGAGGAACTGAGATCGGTCGCTACGACATCACCCGCCGCTCCTGGAATCGTCTGCTGCCGTTCACTGCGGGAACGATCGCGGGTGCCGAGCACATGTTCTGGGTGGGTGATAGCGTCATCGCCTTCAATCAGCGTAGTGGGGCCGACAGCGTGTTCCAACTCAACACCAATACTGGCGCCCGAACAGTGCTCTTTGGCTATCCAGCGGGTCGCAACTTCGGCGTCAGCAGCCGGTCGCGTGACGGCCGCTACTGGCTGTACGCGTTGTCGCCCGACAGCAGCGGGAAATTCGACGAGGCGTGGGTGTTCGATGCGGTGGACGGCAGCAAGCGCAAGCTCTTCGACGAAGGCGCCTCGGTGGGCGACCCGCAGTTGTCTCCAGACGGCCGACTCGTCACGTACACGGTGCAAAGCGGGGCGCGACGCGGGCTGTTCGTCCGCCCGTTCGGCAGTGCGGG
>JANOPS010000347.1:0-6859 GCA_031421995.1 Gemmatimonadaceae bacterium | reverse complement strand
GTGAAAGGTGGTGACTACCGCCCGCCGCGCGCGTTGGTAAGACGCGTGACCTGGGCGTCCCAGGCACTCCACTCGGCTTTCACTGCGGCGCACATCCCGCGGCAGTTCGCGACCGCATCGGCGCCCGCTGCGCGGCGCTCCACGTCGGCCAGCGCCCACTCCGCGGCCGCAAGACGCGCTTCGCAAATCAGTCGCTGCGACAACGCACGCTCGTAATGCGGCGTGCTCCAGACGTTCATGGCGCGGTCATCGTCAAACCCCACCAAGCCGAGCACTCCGTCATTGACGGAAATGGAATCCACGAGCCACGCGTCGATATCAGACATGCGATGTCATCCTGTATTGAGTGTAAGACGTTAAGAGACGGAAGCGGAAGCGGACGCATCCTCCCGCGAGAGCTACGGACGACCAGTCACCCGCACGGACAGAAACGCCCGTCGAGCAAGTGCCGGCTCAAAATACCGATTACGCGTCGCGTTGACGACCACGCTGGTGGCGAAACGTCGATCAAACAAATTGTCGATGCCAATCGTGGGTTCCAACCCCAGTCGGGTCCAGCCTCGCAGCCCCGCGTATCCGGCACGCAACGCCCACACGGAGTAGCCGGCCGACGTAATCGTCGCCGCATCGTCCGCTGTCATCTTCGACGAGAGTGTCGTCTCGATCGTCGCAAAGGCGCCACCTGCTCGGGCAGTGGTCCAGAGCTGTGACATCTGGGCCGGGATGCCGGGGATTGGCTTTCCCGCGTAGTTCACCGTGCCGACGACATAGCGATCAAAGCGGAAATGCGAGCGCGTATACGAGGCGCCGACGTCCACTCGCGGGAAGACCGCAAGCACGCTGGTCTCGAGGCCGGTCCGTGACGTCTGTCCCGCATTCCGAAACGCGCGTCGGCCGGGCGCGTTCGGCACATCAAACGGCACGAGCTCGTCTTGCACGGTGGCTCGAAAAGCGGCCACATCCACTCGAAATCGACTCTGCACCAAGGCCTGCAGGCCACCTTCCACCGTGCGTGTCCGTTGCGGTGCCAATGCGGCATTGAGTCCGGCGACCCCATTGTCCTGATTGGTCAGCTCGGTGATGGTCGGAGTTTCGAAGGCCGAGGTCCAATTCGTAAACACGGACAGCGTTGGCCGCGCGCGCCACACCACGCCCAGCATCGGCGTGGTCGCAGAGAGTGTGCGCTCGCCGGAGTCATCGGGGTTGGTGGTCGTCTTGAAGCGATCGGTCACGACAAACGCCACGCGATCGCGACGCGCCGCGGCGCTCAGGAACACGCCGCGCGGCAGTTCCAGCTCGGCGCGCGCGTAGCCGCCAATGCCGCGCACCAGCTCGCGCTGATCCAATCGAATGGCGCCGCGTTCCTTGCCGAGCATCGGACACCGCGTAATGGGCGTCGCCCCGACAAAGTCGGCGCAGTTTTCATAATTCAGACGACTGTCGTCCTGTCGCTGGGCATCCATGCCTAGCGTCATGCGCAGCGGCCACGGTGTCCGCGCAGTCCGAGCCGTGGCGCGCAACGAGGCGCCCGTGGTGGCCCGCTCAACGGCCACGACGGCGAAGGGCAGCGGATTGTCGAGCGTTCGCGTGGCGGCGAACACGGACGCGTGCACCGCTCGCGCGTCGCTGCCGTGTGACGCGATGAGCGCAAGTTGCTGATGGCGCACGGCCTTCCGCGAGCGTTTTGTGATGTTCAACGAATCGGGGAGCGTGGGATCGCGGGACAGTTCGGCAGCGGTAAGCGCGCCGGTGTTTTCGGTGCGCGGGGCATCGTAGTGCGTGCCCTGCACTTCAAGTCGCGTGTGTCCAATGCTCGCAAAGGCGCGCGCAAAGGCGTGGGTGGCATCGATGCGTGACCATTGCCGCGCGCCGTCGCCATTCGTACGGGTGAAGGTCAGCAGCGAACCGGCATCGCGAACCAACGGCAGACGCTGCGCGTCGGTCGGAGGGACAGCCTGGGCCGCGGACACGGTCGCCGTTGTGCGCATCACCCCGCCCCCGCTCCACCACCGCACGTCGCCCGCGAGAGGCGCAGCGACCGGATCCTTGGAGCGCACATCGACCACCCCGCCGGCCGCGTTGCCATACAATGCGGCCGCGGTCCCCCGCACGACGTCCAAGCTTCCCACGCTCTCCATCTCCAGCCAGTCGATCGGCGTCTGGCCGTCCGGGAGCGAGAGGGGAATCCCGTCGCGCAGCACGCGGACGCCCCGCACGCCGAACGCCGAGCGCGCACCAAACCCCCGAATGGTCAGCCGGGGATCTTGTGAGGGGTTGGCGCGTTCTTGCACCACCAGCCCCGGCACGCCAAACAACAAATCACTCAGGGATTGACGGCGTTGACCGGGCCGTGTCGCATCGGGCGTCACGCGCGATGTGGCGAAGGGGAGTTCGAACGGAGAGCGCGCGGCGTCGCGAGAGACGTTGACGTTGACTGGACGCAAAAGCGCGCGCGCGGTGTCGGCGCGTGGGACCGCTGGAGGAGGCGCCGATTGTGCGCCGCCGCGGAAAACCGGTGCCGCGACCAACGCGGCGACGACCAGCATGGCATCGCGCGGTGCGAATCGGAGTGCGAATCGGCGTGCGAATCGCGAGACGTTCTGGAGGAGTGAGGTGAACACCGTCTCATGCTGTCGCCGTGCGCGCCACTTGTCGAGGGCCGAGGGTCGATTTGACGGGATTTTGTGGTCCGCTGTGCGACCCGCGTCAGCCGCGCGCTACGGCGAAGAACAACTCGAGCGCCGATTGGTGCGTTTGTTGTCGAACATTTCGCCGGTTCGCTGACACACAATCCCCGTCTGTCCATCGCGAACCGCCATAAACCAATGGGAGCCGTCGGCATTCCATTTTGTGACGGACTGCTGCTTTTCGAGCTGCAGCCCGCGGTCCCTGAGCTCCGGCCAGGTCGCGAATCGCCCCATCATGCTGCGAAACTCCGTTTGCTTGTCCGACACGGCCGACAGCGACTTATCAAGCGCGAACTGTGAGCCCTGAACGCGGGTTGACCGGACCACCTGGAAGCTGACGGCGGCCAACCCAAGCACCGCGCAGACGCCAACGACGCCGAGCACAACGCCGCGCGCCTGCGCCTCGCGCGTCGTCGCTTCGTCGGTGTACACTCGCGCATCATGTGTTCCAGCGCGCGCTGCGGCGGACGTAAACGTAGGTGGCATCTGCTGGTGGACGATCGACCCCCGCCTGGCGTAAGCGACCGTGATCGCGTGCCGAGCGGGGCCGAGGATTCTCCTGACTGCGCCAGGCCGCGCAGTCGATATATTCGGCTCATGTTTTTTCGACAGTTTTTCGACCAGCCGCTGGCCCAGGCCAGCTACATGATCGGCTGCCAGGCGACCGGCGAGGCCATCGTGATCGATCCCCTGCGCGATGTGGCGCCCTATGTACGAGTGGCCGCGGATGAGCGACTCCGGATCACCCACGTGACGGAGACGCACATCCACGCGGACTTCGTCTCTGGCGCCCGAGAGCTTGTCGCCGCGACCGATGCCCAGCTGTTTCTCTCCGCCGAAGGCGGCGAGGATTGGCAGTACCGATACGCCACCGATCACACGACGCTGCTGCACGACGGCGATGTGGTCAACGTCGGGAATATTCGTTTGGACGTGATGCATACGCCTGGTCACACACCGGAGCATCTCGCGTTCGTCGTCACGGATACGCCGCGCGCGGCCGGACCGATGGGGGTTGTGACAGGCGATTTCGTCTTTGTGGGAGACGTGGGTCGGCCAGATTTGCTGGAGAAAGCTGCTGGCGTGGCCAACACCATGGACGCGGCGGCGCGGACGCTCTTCCATTCACTGGCGCGCTTCCGCGCATTGCCAGACCACCTTCAGGTGTGGCCCGGACATGGTGCCGGATCCGCGTGTGGCAAGGCGCTTGGCGCCGTCCCATCGAGCACCGTTGGCTACGAAAAGCGGGCCAACTGGGGTGTGGGTGCGCTGGACGAAACCGCATTCGTTGCCGCGGTGCTAGATGGCCAGCCGGAGCCGCCTCGCTACTTCGCGACGATGAAGCGCATCAACCGTGATGGCCCGACGGTGCTGCACACGTTGCCGATTCCGACACGATGCGCGGGAGCAACGCTGCTGCACAACGACACCGACCGCTGGATCATTGACCTGCGGCCCGCCAGCGAGTTTGCTGCGGGGCACATCCCGCGCACGCTTTCTATCCCCTATACAAAGGCGTTCTCCACGTGGGTTGGGTCCTTGGTGCCGTACACGGTCGATCTCGTGCTGCTGGCTGCCACCGACGAGGAAGCGCATGCCGCGACGCATGATCTCTCGATCATCGGGATGGATCGGGTCTCGGCGTGGGTCGAATCGGCCGAGGCGATGCGGGCATGGACGGGTAGCGGGCGCAGTCTCGCCAGCGTTCCGCAACTCACGTCGCAACAGCTTGCCGAGTGGTCGGGCGATGCGCTCACGCTAGTTGATGTGCGCGGCGAGAACGAATGGCGCGAGGGACACCTGCCCAATGCCACGCACATCCCGCTGGGCGACCTTGACACGCGGATCGGGGAGTTGCCAGCGAATGGGCTGGTCGTGCAGTGCCAATCGGGGACGCGATCCGCAATCGCGGCAAGCGTCCTGCTGCGACTGGGGCGCGCGGACGTACGCAATCTTGTTGGCGGATACGCCGCGTGGCGGGCACTCCAATGACTTTCCTGCCTCCCACCTTCCACACGGTGCCGGTGTTCCCACTCGGCTTCCGCTGCGCCAGTCGCAACGTCGGCCTCAAGCCCTCGGCACGTGATCTCACGCTGTTCGCCAGCGATGTGGACGCCGCCGCCGCGGCCGTGTTCACACGCAATCATTTCCCAGGCGCGCCGATTGTGCTGGGTCGCGAGACGATTCGCGGCGGCGTCCTGCGAGCGATCATCGCCAACAGCAAGGTCAGCAACGTGGCGACGGGAACCGAAGGCGTCGCCAACGCACGTCGCATGGCGTTGGCGGCTGCCACGGAACTTGGCACCGTCCCGCATCACGTGCTCGTCAGTTCGACCGGCGTGATCGGCGTGCCGCTCCCCATCGAAAAGATCGAACGCGGCGTGGTCGGCATGCACAGCGAATTGCAGGGCGACCCGATGGTTGGTGCCGAAGGGATCATGACCACCGACACGCACCCCAAAGCGATGTCTGCGTCGCTGGGTGCGGCCACCATCACGTGGGTGGCGAAGGGTTCGGGCATGATCGAACCCAACATGGCGACGATGCTCTCGTACATCTTTACCGACGCGGCAATCGACGCGCCAACGCTTGACCGCCTGCTGCGCGCGGCCGTGGCCCCGTCCTTCAATGCGCTCTCGGTCGATACCGATACCAGTACGTCAGACACCTGCGTGATCCTGGCGAACGGCCTCGCCGGCCCGGTCGATGAAACCGAATTCTTTGCGCTCCTGCGCGACGGCTGCATTCGCATGACCGAGGTGCTCGCGCGCGATGGCGAGGGCGCCACGCGCCTGATTCGCGTGCACGTACGCGGTGCGCTCAACGATCACGAGGCGCACCTGGTCGCCAAGTCGATCGTCAATTCGCCGCTTATCAAGACGATGGTCCACGGTGCCGATCCCAATGTCGGTCGACTGCTGATGGCGATCGGCAAGTGTTTCGACTGCACCATTCACCCGCTCACCACCGCGGCCTCGATCAACGGCTTTCCGGTGGTCGCGCACGGTGAGCGTTTGCGTTTCGACGACGCCATCGTGCGTGAGACGCTCGCGCGTGACGTGGTGGATCTCGACGTGTCGCTCGGCGTCGGCGCTGGCAGCGCGCGGGCGTACGGGTGCGACCTTACCAAGGGGTATGTAGAAGAGAACGCGGCGTACTACTCGAGCTAGAAGGGGTGAGGGGGCGGCAATGCTGCGCGGAATGAGCATCCACCGGTAACGGATGCAGAACGATCGCTCCAGCCGTCGGGCTATCGGCCGCCTGCTCACGGCGTGGTGGCTATCACCCGAAACACCAAGTCGGTGAGAAACTCCGTGGTCGATGCATCGGCCCGCTCGCGGTCTACGTCAGTCAGTCGCGGCAAGTGTTCGGAGAAGAAGCGCTGGAGGTGCGAACTCTCAACCACGGTGGAGACGAGCGCAACGGGATACGGGTACGACGGATCGACCGCGGTGACCATGTCCGCCACGATCCGACAGAGACGCTTGTAGCCCAGAAACGACCCTTCGCGATTCTCGGCGGTCACGTCGCGATGCAGGTACACCTTCGACGATTCCGCCACCACGACCTGATACAGCACTTCCTCATTGACGTGCGGAATACTGTCGTCCCGTTCGATGCGTCGCGTAAGCTCGAACAGGGCGCGCCGCAATCGAGCACGCGGTTCGATGATGCTCACGGTGGTATAGAGCACGCGATGCTCCACCCACGTCCAGTACCACGCGATGAGGTAGGCAAGGAATCGGTGCTTGCTCTTGAAATACCGATACACCGATGCTTCAGTCGTGCCGATACGCTCCGCCAGTTTGCGGAACGTAAACGCCTCGTATCCCAACTCGGCGATCATCACGATCCCTTGCTCTACAATGCTGCGACCCAGCGCCGTCGTCGTGGGATCCTTGATGTAGAACTTGGCGTCTACACGAAGGCCCACCGGATCGGCGGCGAACGGAATCACGACGCGCCGATCAGGATGCGCGAGTCGTAGAATTCGACGGCACCGGATTCCACATTGTACATGCCGCCAACGATGGCGATTTCCGAACGTCGAACCATGTCAGCCAACAACGGGCTGCGTTGCATGATCTGGCTCTTCACCAACAGGACGTTGAGTTCCGCGACACGTTCCACGAATGCGGCATTGTTCGAGTTCCGGTCGTTGACGATCTCGG
>JANOPS010000346.1:0-22949 GCA_031421995.1 Gemmatimonadaceae bacterium | reverse complement strand
GTATCGCGCATCATGATTGTGCGTCGCGTACCGAGATCGACCACGCGAACGCCCACAATCGTTCCGTGCATCACGCTCGCAAACGTCGCGACGACAGGCGTGAATCTCGATGGCAAGAGGCCACGATGCGCATACACAATGGTCGTGCTATCCCGTACCACGCGTACCGCTCGGCCATTCACCACGGAATCGCTGAGTACACGGAATCCACGCCTCGCCGTCACGCGCAGCGAGAGCCGGGTCGCACTGTCTACGACAGCAATCTCGCCGGAGCCGGTCGGGAGCCCGTCAAATGCAGCGGCAAAGGTGATGGTGGCGAGCATCGCTTCGTGCTGCGCCGCGCGGTCGGCATCAGCCAATGCAAGCATCGCGTCCCCGCGGTCGATCATCGGGCCGCTGCGTAGTCGCGAGGGCGTCGCCGTGAGGAGCGGCACGCCTGCACGTTCCTGCGCCACCGGAAGTCGGAGCACGCCGTCCGCGCGATAACGAAGCCCACCGTCACCCGGCATTCGGGCGAAGAGCGCTCCTCCCGCGATGGAGTCCACGCGCACCTGCCACTGGCTGACCAGAGGCGACACGTGCTGGGCATGGCGTTCGTCCACCGCGGAGGTGACGCGCTGAGTCGCTGTCAGGCTCACGACCGGCTCGCGTCGAGCCGCTCCGGCACTCATCACCGGTTGCGCGCGTAACGCAGGCGCCGTGACGCACAGGGTGGTCACCGCCATCCAGTAGCGCCACCGCGCGTATCGCTGAGAGGTCGTGCCTCGCATGATGCCCATGATTCGCGTCCGGAACGAGACGGTACCCAAGGAACCGTACTGTGGCCCTAATCCAACAATGTAGCGCGATTCGCCGCTTCCGCAGAGCGGCTCGCGCAAGTACGCTACGCGGGTGAACATGGCCCCGACCACCACTCCGCACTTGAGCGACGCGCAGCGCGACACGCTCGCCGCGCTCGCGCGCTGCATTCTCGACGGCGCACCCGCATCTGGCGAAACGCCGACTGCGCTGGCGCTGCGCTGCGATGCGAGACTGCGCTCGCTGCCGCCGCATCGATTGGCCATGCTGGGGCAAGCGCTTGATGTGCTCGGCGGGCGCGCGGCCGTGTTTCAAGCCATCGGTCGCCTGTCCCGTTTTGCCTCCCTCTCGCTGGCCCAACAGACGCGGTGCTTTGCCTCGTGGGGTGCCTCCGCGATACCACAGCTCCGGTCAGCGCATCAGGCCGTCCGCAAGTTGGTAATGGTGGTGCACTACAGTCACCCCACGGTCGGCGCCGCGATTGGCTACGATGGTCCGCTGCATGTGCGTTCCCCTCGCGGAGCATGGGAAGGGCCACTGCCAGGCGAACCGAGCGTCAACGAGCCCATTGCACGCGGCCGCAGAGACCTGCCCGGCGTCATCCCACCAGATCCCACGCCGGCGGGGGTGGTGCTGGGCCGTACGGTCGAGCGTGACCTGCACCGCTCAGCCGACGTGGTCGTGATCGGTAGCGGAGCCGGTGGTGCGGTCACGGCCGCATCCCTCGCCGAAGCGGGATACGAGGTGGTCGTGCTAGAGGCGGGAGCTTACCTCACGCGATCAGATTTTTCCGAAGACGAAGCGAAGCTCACCGAACAGCTCTACGCCGACGGCGCGCTGCGTACGACCGACGACGGATCCGTCGCGCTGCTGCAGGGGGCCACGGTCGGCGGATCGACGGTGGTGAATTGGATGATCATGCTGCGCACGCCAGAGTACGTATTGCATGAATGGGCGCGCGATCACGGCGTGTACGGCATGTTGCCAACCGATATGGCACCGATCTTTGATCGCGTGGAACGCGACGTGAAGGCGCGCCCGGTGCCCGACGATGCGCACTCCCCGAACAATCGACTCGTACTCGACGGCGCGCGCGCACTGGGGTGGCGTGCCTCGTCGGCGACGATCAATGCCGACCAGTGTGTGCGCTGCGGCTATTGCGGTCAGGGGTGTCGACACAATGCAAAACAGTCCGCCCTTGTCACGTATATCCCGCGTGCCCTCCGCGCCGGCGCCACGTTGTATGCCGATGCCCGCGCCACACGCATTGATATCCTCGAACGGGACACCGGCGCGCCGACGCCACCGCGAAAGCGAGTCACCGCGTTGGTTGGCGGTGCCAACGGTCATCCCGGCCGGACGCTCACCGTTGACGCGCCATTGGTGGTCTTGGCTGGCGGCGCAGTGGAAACGCCTGCCCTCTTGCAGCGCTCGGCGCTGGGTGGTGATGGCGTTGGCGAGTGGTTACGCCTGCACCCCACTACGGCGGTGACTGGCATCTATGATCGGGACATCGTGGCCAGCAGCGGCATCTCACTTTCCACGATGTGTGATGAATTCATCCAGTGGGATAACAGTGACTACGGCTTCTGGATAGAGTGTCCGCCGATGCATCCGTCATTCTCCGCCGCCGCACTCCAAGGCTTTGGACAACCGCACGCCGCGCGGATGCGCGCCAGCAAGCAACTCGGCGTCCTGATCGCGCTGACCCGTGACGGTGCCGAGCGCAGCCATTCCAGCGGGCGTGTCCGTGTGGATCGTGCCGGCCGAACGCACGTTACCTACCGCCTCGGCGATCAGGACCAACGCCGTGTCCGTGCGTCGCTGGTCGCTGCTTCGAAGATTCATCTGGCAGCCGGTGCGACGGCGATTCAGACGATGCACAGCGAACCGGTGACGATCAGATCGGAGCGAGATTTGTTACAATTGGACTCGGCGAGTCTTGCGCCCAACCGGATCGCCCTGTTCTCGGCGCATGTGAACGGGACCTGTCGCATGGGTGTGGATCCGCAACGGTCAGGGGCCACGCCAGACGGCGAGCGCCATGGGGTGCGGGGTCTGTACATTTCCGATGGTTCGTTGCTGCCAACGGCGCTGGGTGTAAACCCACAGGAAACGATCATGGCGGTGGCAACGGTGCTGGCGGAGCGAATGGCGACCCGACACGCGGGTCTGACGCGCGCATGAGCTAGCGCGGTCGGATCGGCACGACTTTCACGGATAACACCACCATGAGCGGGAAAGGCGAAAAGAAGAAACGTCGGGCGATCGATGCGTATGGTCGTCTGCAGCGTGCGGCCGGGCTTGCGGCGTCGCGCGTCGAAGCCGCCGTGCACCCCTTCGGGTTGTCGGCGTCACAGTTTGGTGTCCTCGATACGTTGCACACGCGCGGATCGGTGCATCAACAGGAGTTGGCAGAGGCACTCGGCCGCAGTAAAGCGCAAATGACGGCCATTATCGACGCGCTCGAATCACGGGGATGGGTCCGTCGCGAGCGGCATCCAACAGACCGGCGATTCATCACGATCCATCTCATGGATGCGGGCGCTGCCACGCTTGCCCAGGCGACGCCAGCACGAACCGACGCGATTGTGGATCTCATGAGCGAGCTGACTGGCGAACAGCGCGCGCGATTGGCGCGGTTGTGCCGGCGATTACTGCGCACGCTGGACCCCGCCGAGGCGGAACGCGAAACCGCGTCAGAAGCCGACAGTGCCACCGACGACGCGCTCGATGCCGAAAAGGATGCCGAACGCGAGCACGATGGTGAGGACGATACCGCCGACAGTTCACCGTCGCCGACCGATGCTCCGCACGCCCCAGAGTCCGCGCACACCCACGCGCCGAACGACACTCCCTCCCACTCCTGACCTACCACGCCATGGCCGGCCGTCATTTCCTGCAGATCCCCGGACCCACGCCCATCCCTGATCGGCTGCTCCGCGCGATGCATCGGGCGAGTGAAGATCATCGCTCGTCGGCGTTCCCCACGTTCACGCGATCGATTCTGTCGCGGCTCCCGCTCGTGGTGAACCAGACGACGGGTCAGCACTTTGTATTTCCCGCATCAGGGACCGGCATGTGGGAGGCGGCGCTGGTGAATACGGTGGAAAGCGGCGGTCGCTTGCTGGCGTTGCGATATGGACAGTTCTCACACCTGTTCATTCAGACAGCGCGAAATCTGGGCTACAAGGTCGATGTGATCGATGTCCCGTGGGGCGAGGCGGCGTCGCCGGCGTTGGTCGAAGCCGCGCTGACCGCAGATAGTGCGCACGAGATTCAAGGCGTTCTGCTCGTGCACAACGAGACCGCGACCGGTGTCACCAGCGATGTGGGTGCCATCCGAGCCGCCATCAATCGCGCCAAGCATCCCGCATTGCTGTACGTCGACGGCGTCAGCTCGATCGCCAGTCTGGACTTCCAGTTCGACGCCTGGGGCGTTGATTGTTCGATTGCTGGCTCGCAGAAAGGCTTTATGCTTCCTGCTGGTCTCGGCATTCTTGGCATGAGTGAAAAGGCGATCTCGCGTGTGGCCGCGACGCAGACACCGCGATCGTATTTTGATCTTCGGCCAATGATGGACCAGAACTCGCGCGGATATTTCCCGTACACCCCAGCGCTCTCGTTGCTGTTTGGGTTGGACGAAGCGCTCACGATGCTGCTTGACGAGGGTATGCCGGCTGTTGCCGCGCGGCATCGTCGCATGGCCGTTGGTGTACGCGCGGCGGTGGCCGCGTGGGGACTGCAGGAGGTTGCCAAGCGTCCAGCGATCGCCTCCAATACCTTGACCGCGGTGCTCACGCCAGAGGGGATCGACGCGGGGGCGGTGATTCAAACGGCGTTCTCACGCTATGATGTGTCGCTTGGCGCTGGCCTCGGTGAGTTGGCCGGCAAGGTGTTTCGTATCGGACATCTTGGCGATATGAACCCGCTCACATTGGCCGGTGCGTTGAGCGGCGTTGAAATGGCGCTCGTTGACGTTGGTGTGCCGATCACGCTCGGATCGGGTATCGGTGCGGCACTCGCGACGTGGCGCACCTCGTGAGCGTGCGTGATACACGCGTGTTCGGTGGGCGCAGACTGTGAGCACGAAGCCGACCGTCGTAGTTACGCGCCGCTTGCCCGAGCAGGTCGAAGCGGCAATCGCCGAGCGGTACGACGCGCGTTTTAACCGCATGGATGTTGCGCTGACCGCCGAACAGATGGTGCAGACGCTACGCAGCACGGACATCGTGCTATGTACGGTGACCGACAAGATCCCCGCCGCGATGTTTGACGCGCGAGTACAAACGCGCATGCTGGCCAATTTCGGCGTTGGCGTGAATCACATTGATCGCAGTGCGGCGCGTGCGGCGGGCGTGATGATCAGCAACACCCCCGACGTGTTAACCGACGACACCGCAGATATTGCGCTGGCGCTGATCCTGATGACGATGCGTCGACTTGGGGAAGGCGAACGCCATGTGCGGAGCGGGGCATGGTCGGGGTGGCGCCCGACGCACATGATGGGGCGGAGTCCGCATGGCAAGACGCTCGGCATCATTGGCTATGGTCGGATTGGTCGCGCGCTTGCCCGGCAAGCAGCCAGCGCGCTGGGTATGCAGGTGATCTATTTTGCGCCGCGCGATGTGCAGATTGACGACCCGGCCACGGCTGGTCCGGCAAACGCCGAGCGCGTGGCCACGATCGACGAGCTGTTGCAACGCGCCGATGTGGTGTCGCTGCATTGCCCGTCTACGCCGGAAACCCGGCACCTCATCAATGCCGAGCGTTTGGCGATAATGGGGCCAACGTCGTATCTGGTGAATACCGCACGCGGCGATATCGTTGACGAGTACGCGCTCACGGCCGCACTCCGCAACGGGACGATTGCCGGAGCAGGGCTCGACGTGTACGAGTGGGAGCCGATCGTTGTTGCCGAACTCCGTGAACTGCAGCGCGTGGTGCTGTTGCCGCATATGGGCAGCGGCACCATCGAAACGCGTACGGCGATGGGGATGCGTGCACTGGCGAACATGGATGCGTTTGTGGCCGGCACTCGTCCACCGGACCTGGTGGAATTCTGAATGGTTCTCGTGATACCAACCCGATGACGGTGATTCACGCCGGGCTGCTGGACGACACCAACGAGGAGCCGGTGCGTCCGCTCTTCGTGGGGTCGCTGGAACACTATCCACAGGTGCGTTCGCGGTTCCTCGATCAGACGCACGACCTCGTGGTGTGCTTGCCGCCCGAGTATCATGTCCATCCGGATCGTCACTACCCGGTGCTGTACTTGCATGACGGACAGAACGTGTTCGATGATTTTCCGATGTCGCCCTTCGGCGTGCAGTGGGGCGTTGACACCACGGCCCGTGCCTTGATGCACGCCGGTATCATCGAGCCATTGATTCTCGTGGCCATCGGGAACGCCGGACGCGATCGCATCGACGAGTACACGCCGACGCGCGATAACGCGCATGACGCCGGTGGAATGGCGGACCGGTACGGACAGATGCTGGTGTATGAAATCAAGCCGTTCATTGATCGACACTATCGCACGCGTCGTGGCGCGCAGGACACCGGGCTTGGCGGCAGTTCGCTGGGTGGGTTGTTGACGTTGCATCTCGGACTTACCCACCCGGCGGTGTTCGGGAAGCTCGCGTTGCTCTCGCCCTCTGTCTGGTGGGACGATCGCTGGATCGTGCGTCAATTGAATGCATCCGATGCCCAGCGGTCGCCGCTGACGATCTGGCTGGACGTTGGGACCGCAGAACAACGGATGCTGAAAGGCACGCAGCTCCTGCATCGCATGTTACTCCGGAAAGGATGGCGCGATGGCGTTGATGTGCAGTATCTGGAAGAGCCCGGTGCCCTGCATGACGAGCGTGCGTGGGGACATCGCACGGGGCTTTTTCTGCACTTTCTCTTCCCGGCACGCGCGTAGGCGACGATGAGGATGCTATGCCAGTAGCTGCACCCGAAGGCTTCCGCGGATTTCCGCCACGGGCCCTGACGTTTCTTCGCGGGCTGACGAAGCACAACAACAAGCCGTGGTTTGAAGCGCATCGCGACGACTACGAGGTCGCGTTACGCGCGCCGATGCGCCTGCTGATTGAAGACGTGGATGTGAAGCTTGCCCAATGTATTCCCGAAATCATCGGCGCACCCAGGAAGTCGATGTTCCGCATTCATCGCGATGTGCGTTTCTCGAACGACAAATCCCCCTACAAAACCAACGCGGCGTGCTGGTTTTTTCACCGGGATTCCGGTGGCGGCGTGGGTGGGGAGGCCGTGCACGGCGGCGCTGGCTTCTATTTTCATCTTGCGCCGGACGGCATTTTCTGTGGCGGCGGGATCTGGATGCCACCGCGGCCGGCGCTGGCCAAGATTCGCGAGTCGCTGGCCGACGACTACGAGGGCTTTCAGGACATCGTATTGAACAAGGCCTTCGTCCGTCGGTTCGGGGCGTTGGACACCGAGGGCATGTTGACGCGCATGCCGCGAGGCTATGACGCCGACCATCCGGCCGCGACATGGCTGCGCTACCAGTCATTTACGGCGGGCTGTCCCTTGACGGTGGAGCAGGTGCAGAGCCCGAAACTCCCGGCAATGCTTGCCAAGCACTACGCCGCCATGACGCCTTTCATTCGGTGGCTCAATAGTGCGTTGGGACTGAAGGAAAGCTCAGGACGGTAGCACGGGCCCATTCCGGGCGCGCCGAGGGTACCGCCAGCGGCGTCCCGAGGCAAGATTGCCTGCCATGTCGAAGGGGCTCAAGCTCACGCTGGACATTCTGATAGGCGCCGCTGCGCCGGTCGTGATTCTCAAGTACGGCACCGCGCCGCTTGGAACACTGCCGGCGTATTTGTTGGCCGCGCTGGTCCCCGTGGCCTGGGTGTTACTGGACCTGTTCGTCTTCACGCGCCGCTTCAACTTCATCTCCGCCTACGGCGGTCTTGGGGCCGTCATGCGCGGGGCCCTGGCCTTCTGGTACGTGGACGGCGCGCTCTTCGCCTTCAAAGACAGCGCCAGCTACCTGTTAGCCGTGATCCTGTTTGGCGGATCCGCGTTCCTGGCGAAGCCCGTCACCCGTGCCATCGCGCTGCAAGGGCTGGATCCGGACACCCCCGAGAAGGCGTCTGCTATGGATCGGTTGTTGGGTGAGCCGACCGTTGTTCGAGCGTTGAAGCAAGCGGCACTCATCATTGGCGCGACGAATCTGGGTGCTGGCCTGGTGAACTACGCCATCAACTACAAGATGGTGCTGGCGAAATTCGGCACTCCGTTGTTCAACGATCAAGTGGCAAACGTGAACGCCATTACGCGCATTGTGCTGGTGTTGCCCGACATGTTGGCGCTGTTCTGGGCGTTTTCGTTGATGTACAAAGCGCTCTATGCGCTGTTGCCCGCCGATGAAGGGTCCGATCCGCACGCCGGCGATTTCTGGGTGTTGGTGAAGCGCCGCGAGGATGCGATGGCGATGGTGCGCACTGGTGATCACCACACGCCGGGCGGATCGGCGGCGGTGCAAGGGCAGGCGAATCGGCAAGCGCGCGGGGAGTTCGGGCTACCCTAGGGAGGGGTGAGGGTTCGCCTCAAGCCTCGACTAGGTGCGGTGGTGCGCCCCAATTGCATGCTCTCTGACCGAGGCCATGATGCGCGCCATGTCTTCCTGATAGCGGGCCCGCTCGTCATCGGTCCATAAATCCACTTTGTGCGCCGCGCGAATAGACGCCAGCATTTCGTCAACCAGTTCGCGGAGGCGCGGATTCAGTCGACGTTCGGAGCCGTTGGGGCCGGTATAGTGCGAAGGAGAAGTTGTCATGCTCTCAAATGTCCCATGTGCAGGCGCCGAGGACAAGCTCGTGAAGTGTCACATATCAGCGCTTAAGCGACCTCATCTATAACACTCAGCACTCACTGGGTGTCGTCGTGCAGCATGCGCACGGCCGGCGTTTCGAGGTCGTCCATCTGGCCGCTTTTCGCAGACCAGATAAACGCGAAGACGGCGGCACCGACGATCACCATCGCCAACGGAACAACGATATAGAGAACACTCATGATAGACTCCGCAAGCGGGCGCGCGAGAACGACCGTCCGTACCACGAGCCAAGGACGACGGTCAAGGAACTGGTGGGCATCAGCACGGCGGCAATCAGGGGGTTGAGTAACCCCAACATCGCCAGTGACGCACCGATCACGTTGTAGCCGATGGAAAATCCGATGTTGCGTCGAATGACGCGCATGGTATCGTGTGCGCCGCTCGTCAATTCGACCAGTCCGTCCAAGCCCGGACGCGTGAGATAGACATCCGCAGTGCTGAGGCACGCCTCGGCACCGCCATGCACACCGATCCCCACGTGCGCGGCGGCGATCGCCGCGGCGTCATTCACGCCGTCTCCCACCATGACCACACGTCCGCGCAGTTTTGCGCGCTCCACAAACGCCAGCTTGTCCTCCGGCGACGCGGCACCAATCGCGTCGCCCGCCGCAAAGCCCAGTGACGCGCCCACTGCATCCACGACCTCCTGTGCGTCTCCACTCAGCATGATCGTCTTCCAGCCGGCCGCGCGCAGCGCTGCGAGTGACTCCGCCGCATCGGCGCGTACACGATCACCGAGCGAAGCGGCCGCGACGATCTGCCCATCAATCGACACATAGACCGGCGTAAGCGTCCGATCCATCGCGGACATCGCATCCTGAAGTGCCGGCACGATGGGCACGGCGCTCCCTTCGGTTGCGCGCGACACGAAGCGCGGTGATCCGATGCGCACAAACGCGCCATCGACTGTCGCCTCCAGACCGCCGCCGGCAACATGCTTGACGTCCCGCACCACGTGACGCGAGGCCTCGTCAGCATAATCGACAAGTCCGCGACGAAATCCGTCGGCCAGTGGATGCGAGGAGCCCACTTCGAGCGCGAGCACCACCGACTTGACGCGCTCGTCGCCAATCCATGACACAAGCGACGTTGTTCCCTCGGTGACGGTGCCCGTCTTGTCGAGCACCAGCGTTGCCGGCGTTGACAGCAGCTCAAGTGCGTCACCACCCTTGATCAAGATTCCACGTCCTGCCGCGCGGCCCACGGCGACCGTAATCGCTAGCGGCGTTGCCAATGCCAATGCACAGGGACACGTCACAATGAGCAACGCAATCGCGTCATCCAAGGCGTGCGCGGAATGCATGCGCCACTTGACTAGCCACGTGATGGCTGCCGCCGTAAGCACGACGGCTACGAAAATGCCGGCCATACGATTCGCCATCTGCACGACCGGTGCGCGCCGCCTGGCACTCTCGGCGACCTGCTGCATCAGTTTCGCGATGCGGCTGGTTTCGCCGGCTTGTTCCACGAGGACGCGGAGCGGCGCTTCGATATTGTGTGTGCCCGCAAACACGTGCTCCGAGGTGCCCACCGACACCGGGCGCGATTCACCCGTCAGCAGCGCGGCGTTGACCGTCGAGGTCCCCTCGATCACGATGCCGTCGGCCGCGAAGCTCTCACCCGCGCGCACATCGAGCACCATGCCGGGAAGCAACGCATCCGCAGGGATCTCGTGGATACCTTGCGCGTCCACGACCCGCGCACTGACCGGCGCGAGCGCATGCAGCAGCTCCGCCGCATCAGCCGCCATGCGCTGTCCGCGCTGCTGCAAAAAACGGCCAACCAACAGCGCGAAGATCAGCAGCGCGAGGCCGTCAAAGTAGATCGGGCCGCTATCGATGATGGTATTGATGGCACCGCGTATCAGACCAACCGCCAACGCGAGCGCGATGGGCAGGTCCATATGCAAGGAGCGCGTGCGGAGCGCTGCCCAGGCACCGGTGAAGAAGACGCGACCCGGCCAGACAAACGCGGGGATGATCAGTCCAAAACTGATCCACCGAAAAAATCGCGTGAGCGATCCGTCCATGCCGTTCAGTTCGCCGCTGTACAACGCCAAGGCAGCGAGCATGACGTTGATCGCGATCGCGCCGGCGATCCCGATGCGCATGAGCATGGCGCGATCCTCGCGCGTGCGTATGGCGTTGCGCGCCACGCCGCGAAACGGATGCGGGGGGTAGCCCAAGCTGGCGAGCGTTGCCGCGATCGCCGAGAGCGATACCGCCAAGGCGTCCCACTCGACGACGGCCCGCGAGCGTCGAATGTCCAACTCCGCCCGCACGACGCCCGAGACGATGAGTGGCACCCGCTCCACAAGCCAGACGCATGATGCACAATGCACGCCCTCGAGATACAACTCCGTGCGCGCGACGCCACGGTCAGACACCACCACATAACGCTCGGCAAACGCCGGATGATCAAACTCCTCATAGCGCCGCGCGGAGGCGCGCACCGGGGCCTCGCGTTTTTGCGCGAACTCGTAGTAGCGATCAAGTCCGTGTTGGTGGAGAATCGCGAAGGCCGTGGCGCAGCCGTTGCAGCAGAACTGACGCTCGCGCGCGCTGTCCACGAACCCTGCGGGCACCGGCAGCGTACAGTGCGTGCAGCGTACTTCTCCACCGAGCACGCGCTCGGCGTCTGTGTCGGAACTCGGCAGCGTCTCAGTGATCATGTGATGCCTGCACTGACGGTGCCGCAGTGTGCGGCATGCTTTCATGCTCGGCGGACATACTCAGGCGTCCGCTGACCGCGAGGACTCCCATGAGCAGCACTGTCAGTGCACCCACCGTGGGCATGCGGCGACGAAGCGGACCAATGAGCCGTTGGGCGCCGACGCCCACGGCCAACATTGCCGGAACGGTACCGGCCCAGAACAGTGCCATGACCAGCGCGCCATCACGTGCCCGTCCCGTGCCTCCAGCGGTCGCGACGAAGATGTACAGCCATCCACAGGGCAAGAGCGTGGTGCCGAGTCCTGTCAGGAGGGCACGCGTTGGCACGGGGAGCGTGCGCATCGCGTGCAGGAGAGTGCCGAGCGTGCGCTGCCACCATTGCGGTACGACCGACGCCATACGTCCCAGCCCGTTCGCGCTAAGCCGCATTCCGCGTTGCTCGGCGATCGCGTGGGCGGCCCAGAGAATCATCAGCAGACCGGCCACTAGTGTTGCACCGCGGCCTATGCCGGCAAGCGCTCCCAGTCGTGTCACGCCGGCACCAAGCGCGCCCGCCAACGCGCCGAGCGTGACATACGAGATCAGCCGGCCAACGTTATAGAGTGCATGCGCTCGCAATGGGGGTGCGGTAGCCGGCGAAGCGGTATCTGTCGCGGACCCTGCATAGAGACACACGAAACCGCTGCACATGGCGGCGCAGTGCACACTGCCCAACAGGCTGGCCGTGAGGATGCCCAGCGCCGCTGTGATCATCGCAGGACGGTCGTCGGAGCGCCCGTGCGTGCGATTGGTGCAACGATTGGTGCACCGGTTGATGCAACGGGGACCGGCGCCGTGCGATCACTCCGCGTCAACTCGGTGCGCATCGTGGTGACGAAGTGTTCGGCGCCGCGCACCGCATCAATGCGCACCTCCCACTGTCCCGGAAACGTTGCGGCCAGCGACCCTTGGTAGCGACCAGGAGACGATTCCTGCAGGGTTGCCGTGAGAACCTGATTGGCGCGGGCATTCGCGAGGGCCGTCACCGTCACGGTTGCGCCTTGTACAGGGACACCCTGCGCGTCGGTGAGCGTCACCGCGAGCGTGCGTTGTCCGGCCGCGGTCTGCGCCAGAAACCGTGCGGACGCGGACCACTTGAGGGCATCGCTGCGACGTTCCGTCGCCAGAGTCGAATCGAACGCGACGGCCCGCTTATAGTAGTCGGGTTCGATGGCAAACGCCTTATCGCTATTCGCGATGCGCATGACAACCAGATTGGCGATCACGGTGGCGCCGAGCACGGCGGCAATGCCGATAGGCCACTGCATGCCGGGCTTCACGGTTCCTTCTGTTCTGAGGGACCGAGCAGCCGATAGGGGACCGTTTCGGTGTACCCTTGGCCATCGGTGAACACCAAACCCACCGTGCGTTGCCCATCGCGAAACGCGGTTCGCGGGAGCACAATGAACACGCTGGTCGAGCGGGTTGCGCCACCCGCCACGATCAGCGGATTCTCAGGCGCCACGATGCTTGCGGCAACGCTGCCTCCCGTTGCGTTCTGTACGTCAGGTTGCAGGTCTGGAATGGCCAGCGTGTACTGCGCTTCGACGTCGCGACGATTCGTGATCTTGACGCGGATCTGATTGGCAATCCGCCCATCGGCCTCTTCGGTGAAGGGCGCGCCGACGGCCCGCAGGATCGTGATATCAGCGGGCGCTTTGGAGAACAGCGCCGTGGTCAGTCCGCCGAGCAGCAGCAACAGGACCGTCGGATACAGCACGGTCCGGAGCCGCAGCAGTTTGCGCGGCTGCCCGGTGATGGCGTCCTGTGAGGAGTAGCGAATCAGGCCCTTTGGTTTGCCAACCTTCACCATCACATCATCGCAGGCATCGATGCACTGGGTGCAGTGCACACACTCCATCTGCAGGCCGTTCCGAATGTCGATGCCGGTCGGGCATGTTTGTACGCAGGCCCCACAATCGATGCAATCGCCCGCCGCGGGGTCGCGATTTGCCGTTTGGTGCGCACGGGGCTCACCGCGCGTGTAGTCGTACGCGACAATCACGGATTGTCGATCGATCAGGGCCGCCTGCCAGCGACCGTACGGGCAGACAATCAGGCAGGTCTGTTCACGAAAGTACGTAAAGTTGAACCACACAATTCCCGTGAAGACCACGATGAAGGAGAACGCCGTGGGATGCAGCGATGGCGGGGAGAGAATCCAATGGTAGAGGTTCTCGGTGCCAACAAAGAAGGCTAGCAAGGTATGGGAGACAAAGAGCGCCAACACAAAGAACGTGACGTACTTGGCAATGCGCCGCGGCGAGAACCATTCGCCCCTTTTGTCCGCGTTGCGTGAGCCGGTATACCCGCCATCAAACCAGCGCCCGATCGGACGGAAGAGAAACTCCAAGTACACTGTTTGCGGGCAGGCCCATCCACACCATGCGCGTCCAAAAAGCGCCGTCAGCAGGAAGATGCCGACCACGCCGCTGCCCAAGACAAACATGAACAGCAGTGTGTCGGTCGGGAGAAACGTGTAGCCCATGAGCGTGAACTGCCGACGCGGCAAGTCCATTAGAAAGATTGGCTTTCCGAACAGGCGGAGATGCGGCGCGGCGAAAAAAATCACCATCAACGCATACGCCACGACGCGTCGCTTGGCCCACCACGGGCCATGCGACGGTTTGGGACGGATCCAGCGTCGCGATCCGTCCTCATTCAATGTCGGCAGCACTCGGCCGGCACGTGGTGCGACTTGGGAGCTCACAGCAGTCTCAGCGAAAAAGGACGATCAACAGCAATGACGTGCGATGCCACGTGACCAGCACTTAGGGAGGTGTGACCCGGACGCCTTGCGGCGCTTTCGGCGCGGCGGGTGTTGTGCCTCGGAGCGATGCGACATAGGCCACCACACGTTCCAGGTCCTTCGGCTTGAGCACTTTGCCCCACGGCGGCATGCCCTTCTCCAGCACGCCGATGTTCACGATCGTGTAGACGCTGTCCAACGATGACCCGTGAATCCAGTAGTTATCCGCGAGGTTGGGTCCGATGCCGCCTCCGCCATCGGCGGCGTGGCAGGCGATACAGTTCTTGGTGAAGGCTTCTTTGCCCTCCTCAAGCGCTTCCTTGTCCGTGACCAGCGCCAAGAGTTGGCCGGCTGAGGGGCCGCCTGTTGGCGCGGGATGCGCCAAGGCAAACGCCTTCATGTCGTCTTCGTAGTCGGCAATGCGTCCCTTGCCGTTGCCAACAGGTCCGACGTTCAGCAGGTAGATGCCAGAGAAGATGATGGTGCCGGCAAAGGTCCCGAGCCACCACCGGGGCATCGGATTGTCGTATTCCTTGATGCCGTCATACTCATGCTCCATGACGCGATCCGTGCGTTGCGTGACCTGAGGATCGCGTGGTGGCTGTTTCTCAATGTCGGACATGCGTCAGCTCTCTTGCCCGCGCGAGGCGGGCAGTTCGTCGTTGAGTGGGATCATCGCCGCGTCCTGCATCTCACGACGACGCGATGGCGCCCAGGTGCGAATGATGACGGCGATGAACACCGCCAGAAAGAGCACGAGGGCCACCTGCGCGTACATGGAGAGTCCGGCATGTCCCATGATATCAGAAAGCTTCATCAGTTCCCCCCGGCGGCTGACGCCGTGGCGGTCGCCTTGATATCCTGGCCCAGACGCTGCATGTAGGCGATGATGGCGACGATCTGCTTCCCTTCCAGATCCTTAGGACCACCTTGCTCAGCGATCGCGGCGCCAATGCGGCGCGCTTGCTCGCGGGCCAGTTGCGGCGCTCGCGTCACGGCATCGCCGTAGGGCACACCAAGCATGACCATCACGTCCACCCGACGCTGAATCTGCTCGAAGTTGATGTCCGCCCTCAGGAAGTGGCTGTAGGCGGGCATGATCGATTTGGCAATCACGTTGCGCGGATTTTCGAAGTGGCGCACGTGCCACAGATCCGGGTACTTGCCGCCTTCACGCGCCAGATCGGGCCCGAGGCGACGCGATCCCCACAGGAACGGATGATCGTACACCGACTCGCCCGGCTTCGAGTATTCACCAAACCGCTCGGTCTCGTAGCGGAACGGTCGGATCATCTGCGAATGGCAATTGAAGCAGCCTTCGGCGATGTAGATGTCACGCCCAGCCAACTCGAGCGGCGTGTACGGCTTCACCGACGCAATGGTCGGCACGTTCGACTTGATCAGGAACGTGGGGATGATCTCGAACAGCGACGCGACGACAACGGCGAGCACCGTGAGGACCGTGAAGAGCAACGGCGCACGTTCCCAGCGCCGATGCCACCGAACGGCCGCAAAGCGCGCCCAGAGTCCCACTGGCGCGGGCCCTTCATCATGCGCTGGCACGTAGGCCCCCTGCAGCGGTGCGGCTTCAATGACAGGCACCGCGTACGTCTTGGGACGCCGCGCCCACGTCATCAGGATGTTCCAACCGAAGATCAGCATTCCGACGAAGTAGAGTGTGCCGCCCACGACGCGCAGCCAGTACATCGGCATGAGCTTGAGCACCGTCTCGATGAAATCGGGATACGCCAAGCGGCCCGTTTCGTCGAACGCGCGCCACATCAATCCTTGCGTCACGCCCGCGCTGTAGATCGCCACCACGTAGAGCACGATACCGATCGAGCCGATCCAGAAGTGCACTTCCATCGCCTTCTTGCTGAAGATCTCCGTCTGGAAGAGGCGCGGCAGTAGCCAGTAAATCATGCCGAACGTGATGAAGCCGTTCCAGCCGAGGGCCCCCGTGTGCACATGGGCAATGATCCAGTCTGTGTAGTGCGTGAGGGCATTGACGCTCTTGATGGAAAGCATCGGCCCTTCGAACGTGGACATGCCGTACGCGGTGATGCCAACCACGAAGAACTTGAGGATGGGGTCCGTTGACACTTTGTGCCACGCGCCGCGCAGCGTGAGCAGGCCGTTGATCATGCCGCCCCATGAGGGCGCCCAGAGCATCACGGAAAAGAGCATGCCCACGGTGCTCGCCCACTCAGGCAGCGCGGTGTAGTGCAAATGGTGCGGACCCGCCCAGATGTACATGAACACCAGCGACCAGAAGTGCAGAATGGACAGCTTGTAGGAAAAGACCGGTCCTTCCGCCGCCTTCGGCATGAAGTAGTACATCAACCCGAGGAACGGCGTGGTCAGGAAGAACGCGACGGCGTTGTGCCCGTACCACCACTGCATGAACGCGTCCTGCACTCCGGCGTAGATGCTGTAGCTCTTGAACGCGCCGGCTGGAATCGAGAGGTTGTTGAAAATGTGCAGAATGGCGACCGTGACGATACTGGCGAGATAGAACCAGATGGCCACGTAGATGTGTCGCTCACGGCGCTTGGCGATCGTACCAAAGAAATTGACGGCGAAGCCCACCCACACGACCGCGATCGCAATATCAATCGGCCATTCAAGCTCGGCGTACTCTTTCGCCTGCGTGAAACCGAAAGGCAGCGTGAGCGCGGCAGAAACGATGATGGCTTGCCACCCCCAAAAATGAAAACGGCTCAAGCCATCGGAGAACATCCGGGCCTTGAGCAGTCGCTGGGTGGAGTAGTAACAGCCGGTAAAGAAGGCATTGCCGGCGAAGGCAAAGATCACCGCGTTGGTGTGCAGTGGTCGGAGCCGACCAAAGGACAGCCACGACGTGTTGAAGTTGAAGACCGGATTGGCCAGCTGCAGGGCAATAACGATGCCGACCAGCATCCCGACAACGCCCCACAGCACGGTGGCGAAGAGGAACTTGCGGACGATGTCATCGTCATACGAAAAACGATCAAGAAGCGCGCCGATGGAAGCGCGTGGCGGTGCGGCGGCCGCATGGCCGGTCGGTGATGGCATCAGCGTCCTCTGATGGGTCGAAGGTCGGGAGAAGTGCTGCCCAGTATCGGCCCCCGCGCCTTGCGATAGAGTCAGGAAGGCGAGACGCCGGTGTCAGGGATTGCCTGACACCGGCCAGTGCTCAGCCTTCGAGCACGAAGGTGATTTTCATGGCCACACGGTACGTCGAGACCTTTCCGTCCTTCATCTCGATCTTCATGCTCTTCACCCACGCGCCCGACACACCCTTGAGCGTTTTGTTGGCGCGCTTCAGTCCCACGGCAATCGCGTCATCAAAGCTCTTGGGGCTGGACGCGACAATCTCGGTAACTTTTGCAACGGACATGTGTCTCTCCGGTAAGGTCGCGCTTGAGGATGGTGCGGTTCACCCACTCAAGCGCATCAGTCGAATCCAGAAGAAAACGTGCTAGTGCTTCGTCCACCATCGGCAGGCGCTAAGTTTGTAGCTCCAGTCTCATCACTCCCGGTTCAGGCACCTGACTCTCCTTACGATGACCACTCGACGTGACTTTGTGGCCGCGATCGGCCTGTTCGCGCTCGGCAGTCCGGCGCTGCACGCGCTGCGCGCGCAGCCCGGCCAATCGGGGAAACCCCAGTCCGGAAAGGCACCCGCAGCGAAGTTGGCCAACCCGGCTGCCGACCGCGCAATCACCATCTACAAAGACCCGAATTGCGGTTGCTGCGCTGAATGGGTGAAGCACCTGAGCAAAGCGGGCTTTGTGACCACCGTACGTGATATGACGGATATGGTAACCGTCAAACGCAGTTTTGGTGTGCCTGTTGCCCTCGAATCCTGTCATACCGCCAGAATCGGGCGCTACACGATTGAAGGCCACGTCCCTGCCGATCTGATCGTCCGCCTGGTCGCCGAGCAGTCTCCCGCGCGCGGGTTGGCCGCTCCCGGCATGCCGGTCGGATCCCCCGGGATGGAAATGGGTGGCCAAAAGGACAAGTACGACGTGCTCGCCTTCGACGCGACCGGAAAGACGCGCGTCTACGCGTCGCGCTAGGTTCGAGCGGTTCTGATGTTGCCGACCGACCACGACCGAGCATGAGCGCCACGGCCGACATGACGCTCTCGGTGCAGCACGCCGAGGAGCGTGATATCGAAGCGATTACCGCCCTCAACAATCTGTTCGCCCCCGACGGACTGACCCTCGCACGTACCACGGACTTCGTGACCGCGCACCTGCAGGACTATCAGGTCGTACGCGACGGCGACCGCGGGCTCTTGGGTTGCGTTGCGCTCGACGAATATTCACCGTCGCTCGTGGAGCTGATCTCGTTGGCCGTCGATCCCTGCGCCCAAGGGCGCGGCATCGGTCGGCGCCTGATTCTCGCCGCTGAGGAGCTCGCGCGACAGCGCGGATATCCGCAACTGTTCGCTGTCTCGCTCGCCGACGGACTGTTCCTCAGCGCCGGATTTCGCGAATCCACTATCGAGATCTATCCCGAGAAGATTACGCGCTACACCGGAATCTCCCGTTCCGAGCTCTCGATCGGTCGCAAATTCTGTTTCGCCCGCACGTTACGATCGCGAAGCCGCTGAACGCCCTTCGCGCACACGGGCACGCCCGCAACGGGCACGCCCGCAACGGGCGCACTGGCCGAGTCGGCCGATACTCCCCACCTTACCTGTATGCAATTCATCGACCCTCGCATGCCCAAGCGGATTGACCGCTGGCGCAGCCCGGCACTCGGCCTCGAGATGCCCATCGTGACGTACGGCCATGCCGGAACGCCCGTCCTGCTGTTCCCCACCGCCGCCGCGGACTTCCTGGAGAACGAACGGTTTTTCCTCGTCAAGGCGGTGGAGCCACTGATTGCGGCAGGCCGTTTGCGGCTGTTCAGTATCGACAGTATCAATCGCCTGGCCTGGATGGATCGAGAACTTCCTGTGCGTGAGTCCGCTCGACGCCAAGCGATGTACTCCCGATACGTCGAGGACGAGGTCGTCCCATTCATGCGCCACATCGTGGGGGATGGCGGTGCGCGTCCCCTGACCACTGGCGCGAGCTTTGGATGCTTCCATGCGGCAAACGCCTTCTTCCGTCGACCAGATCTGTTTGGTGGCGTGATTGGCATGAGCGGCTTCTACGATCTGGCGACCAGCTACTTCAACGGTTATTCGGACGACAACTGCTACTTCAACAATCCCATGTGGTACGTCTCGAACACCGAGGGTGGCGCGTTGGACACCCTCCGCCATCACAGCCGGATCGTGCTCGTGGCTGGTCAAGGTGCGTACGAGAAACCCGAAGCGACCCGACGGTTTCATGATGTCCTCGATCGGAAAGGCATTGGTCATGTGTTCGATCTGTGGGGACACGACGTCAATCATGACTGGCCATGGTGGCGCAAGATGTTGCCGCACTACCTCGAACGGGTTGGCGTCTGATGACGTGGCGTGCGCACGCAATGATTGGTCGCGCCAGCCTCGCGGTCGGGGTGATGGTCCTGTCATCGGGCGCGCTCGCGGCACAAGGTGGACAACCGCTGCGGAACGCCAGCCTCGCCGCTCGCGTCGCGCACGTGAAGTCGTTGTTGCGCACGACGCCGCTGGTGGATTCACACAACGATCTGCCGTGGGCCATGCGCGAAGACGCCAACGCGCCGCTCGATGTCGTCGCATACGATCTCAACACGCCCACCAAAGGCATGACGGACATTGCGCGGTTGCGCAAAGGCATGGTGGGCGGACAGTTCTGGTCGGTCTACATCCCCGGCGAAATTCGCGATTCGGGCTTTGCCCGTGTGCAGTTGGAGCAGATCGACATCGCTCGGCGCGTGATCGCGCGCTATCCGAAGGATCTGCGGTGGGCGCTCACCGCCGCTGACGTACGCGCCGCGCATCGCGCCGGCAAGATCGGATCTTTGCTCGGCATGGAGGGCGGACACGCGATCGAAAACTCGCTCGGCGCACTGCGCGCGTACTATGATCTTGGCGCGAGGTACATGACGTTAACGCACAACGTCACACTCGACTGGGCCGACGCTGCCAACGATGTGGCCAAACACAAAGGGCTCACCCCATTCGGCAAAGAAGTGGTGCGCGAGATGAATCGGCTCGGCATGATCGTCGACTTGTCGCACGTCTCGCCGGGCGTGATGAGCAATGCACTCGATGTGAGTGAGGCACCTGTCATGTTCTCGCACTCAGCAGCCCGCGGTCTGACCGACGTGCCGCGCAATGTGCCCGACTCGATCTTGCGACGCCTGCCGAAGAACGGCGGCGTGGTGATGATGACCTTTGTTCCCGGCTTCACGTCGCAGGCTGTGGCGGACTATGGCAATCGCCTCACCGCACTGCGCGACTCCAGTGCCAAAGCCAACCCGGGGAACAACGACGCGCAATTCGAGGCGGTCGCCGCGTGGCGCGAGAAAAACCCGACGCCGATGGCCACGATCGCGAATGTGGCCGATCACATGAATCATATCAAGCAGCTGGCCGGTGCAGACCACATCGGACTTGGCGGCGACTACGACGGCATTACCGAAACCGTCGTTGGTCTTGAAGATGTGTCCAAGTATCCCGACTTGTTGGCAGAACTCGTCAAGCGCGGATGGACCGATCGCGAGCTTCGCGGTGTGGCCGGCGAGAATATTCTGCGCGTCTTGTCCCGCACCGAAGTCGTGTCAGCCCGGCTTCGTAGAGAGAGGCCGGCCAGTACAAAGACTATTCACCAGTTGGATCGCGCCCTGCGGCAATGATCGACGCGGCTCCCCATCGGGCGTCGCGTCGTTTCATTTACCGTGCCCACTGACGTCTTTCTTCGAGAGCCTCACATGACCGTTGATCGCCGTGACTTCATCAAGTCTGCCGCCCTGCTCGGCGGCGCGATGTCCATTGGCCTGCCATCGTTGTCTCAGGCGTTTACCGCAGACGGCGTCCGTCCCCTGGCCTATCGACCAGAGACGGGCAAGGCGCAACCCAAGCCGCTGCGCATCCTGATCCTTGGCGGCACGGGGTTTATTGGGCCGTACCAGGTGCAGTACGCACTCGATCGCAAGCACACCGTCACGCTATTCAATCGTGGCAAAACCAACAGCACGCTGTTCCCCAAGGTGCCGCGATTGGTCGGCGATCGGAATCTTCCCGACGGACATGACGCCCTCAAAAAGGGCACATGGGATGTGGTCATCGACAACCCCACCGCAAATCCCAAGTGGGTGCGAGGTGCAGGCGAGGCACTGAAAGGCCGCGTTGGACACTACATGTTCATCTCGACCATCTCGGTATTCTCGGATAATTCCATGCCGGTCGATGAGAATGGACCGCTGAACACGCCGAGCGATATGGACGCACCTTTCAACGCGCAAGCATACGGCAGCAACAAGGTGCGGTGCGAGAACGAAGCGAAGAATCAGTTTGGCGAGAACGTCACGGTGGTGCGCCCTGGCTTGATTGTTGGGCCGGGTGACTTGAGCGATCGGTTCTCGTACTGGCCGGTGCGTATTGACAAAGGCGGTGAGATTCTGGCGCCGGGCACACCGAATGATCCCGTGCAGTACGTCGATGCGCAGGACCTGAGTCAGTGGATTATTCGGTTGGCCGAGTCGCGTACGATGGGGATCTTCAACGCGACGGGCCCGAAGACGCCGACCACCATCGCCGAAATGTTGTACGGGATCAAAGCGGTGACCACGAGCAACGCGACGTTTACCTGGGTGCCGGCAGAGTTCCTGGCGCAGAAGCAAGTGCGCGCGTGGAGCGACATGCCGGTGTGGGTCCCGCCAAGTGGACGCACGGCGGGCTTCGCACGGGTCAATTGCAACAAGGCGTACAACGCGGGACTGACCTTTCGTCCACTTGCCGACACCGCGAAGGACACGCTCACGTGGTATCACGGTCGTCCGGCCGCTGAGCAAGAGAAAGCACGAGCGGGTCTGGCGCCAGATAAGGAAAAGACCGTGCTGGCTGAATGGCACGCGAAGCAGGGCAGCTGATGCAACTCGCCTGGGCGCCCAAGCGCGTGTTGATTCTTGGCGGCACCGGCTACATCGGTCCGCATCTCGTTGAGCACGCGCTGTCACGTGGCCACAAAGTTACGTTGTTCAATCGTGGACAAACGAAGCCGGGGCTGTTTCCAAAAGTTGAGAAGCTGATCGGCGACCGCAGCAAGCCCGACGGACACGCGGCGCTCAAGGGGCGCACCTGGGATGTGGTCTACGATATTCCAACGGGCACGCCGCAATGGATTGTGGACGCGGCGGCCGTGCTGAAGGGGAATGTGGGGCAGTACGTCTTCGTGTCGAGTACGGCCGCCTACAAAGATTTTACCGCGTCGTTCCCGACGGAAGAATCACCAGCGCAAGATCCTGCGCCGATTGACGGACCGGATGCGGCGAGTGCCGCCTACGGGCCGCGCAAAGTGCGCTGTGAGATGCTGGTACGCGCAGCGTATCCCACGGCCACGATCGTCCGTCCCGGGTTAATCGTCGGGCCCGGCGATCTCACCGATCGATTTACGTATTGGCCGGTGCGTATCGAGAAGGGCGGCGAGATTCTCGCGCCGGGCAAGCTCGACGATCCCGCGCAGTGGATTGATGTGCGGGATCTCACCGAATGGATGGTCCGGTTGGGCGAGCGCAGCACAGGCGGCACGTTTAACGCCGTTGGTCCGCGTACGGTGTGCGGGATCGGCGAGCTGTTGTATGGCGTAAAAGCCTGCTTCAGCAACGATGCGCGGTTCACATGGGTGCCGCAGGAATTCCTCACGGCGCAGAAAGTGCGCTCGTGGGGCGACATGCCGGTGTGGTCATACACCGGTGC
>JANOPS010000345.1:0-7100 GCA_031421995.1 Gemmatimonadaceae bacterium | reverse complement strand
CGGCATCGGAAACCAAGAGGCCGGTGATGGCGATGATGCAGCAGATAGCGATATGCCAGACCCACTCACGAAAATGCAGGCGACAGAGCGAGTATGCACCTCGGGAACGTCAGCAGGAAGTCGGCAAATCGCGACATTTTGGTAAGGGATATGCTGACGCCGGCTTCCAGCGTCCCAAACCAATGACCACAAAGGCCGTCGACGCCGCGAGTTCGTGATTCACGACAAGGGGTCGACCCGACACCAGCACCGTGACAACAGGAATCCCTTTCTCCGTGATGGCCTGAATCGTTGCCAGATCTTCTGGATGCAGCTGGGCCAATTCAATGGTCGCGCCGTACGGCTTGAGTTGCGACGTGGGCCCGCCAAAACCGGACCCCTGCGGGTGTACGCACACGCCGTGCTCCCTTGCACTAAACTTAGCCGAGACTAATTTAAAACTGTGGACAGTCAAAAACGCGCTGCATCCTGCAGTGGGGCTCGCTCCGCTGCGAACTGCGTCCCCCCCTACATCGTCGAGGTATTTGGTGCACCTGGCTATTCACCGGTCGAAAGCTCTCAGAGTGCTTGCGTTCGCCGCCGCCGTCAGCGGGTGCGGAGAAGCGCTGCTTCCTCCACTTCCAGCGGGCGATGAAGTGCTTGAGGGACCGATTGACGGCCTGTCCGCGCCGCAGCGCGCCGCGTTCGTCCGAGGGGATCTGGAGTTCGCGAGGCGGTTTGCGAGCGCAGATGGGCTTGGCCCCCTCTTCATTGCGCAGTCCTGCGAAGCCTGCCACGTCGGAGACGGCAAAGGACACCCACTGTTCGACATCACCCGTTTTGGCCGCACCGTGAACGGTGCGTTCGACCCGATGCTGGCGCACGGTGGGCCCCAGCTTCAACATCGCGCCATTCTGAATTATTCGGCTGAGGTACTACCGGCAGGCGTCACGGCGGTGGCAAGGTTCAACCCGCCTGCCGTCAGTGGACTCGGGCTGCTCGAGTCTGTCGACGATGCCACGATTCTCGCCATCGCCGATCCGAACGACGCCAACGGCGATGGCATTTCCGGACGCGTCAGCTTCGTCGATTCCTCGGATTTCATTGCCGACATCGTGTCGGTGGAAACGCTGGTGCGCACAGGTACTGCGACGCGTCATCTCTCCGTGAACGGCCAGTACATCGGCCGGTTTGGCAAGAAGGCACGCACGATCACCCTGCTGCATCAAACGGCATTCGCGTACTCGGAGGACATGGGGCTCACGACTGACCTCGTTCCCAAGGACGTGTTTAATCGGCAGGTCGGCGCGTTCGCCGGCGACAATGTTGCCGACCCTGAAGTGGCGTCGGGTGTGCTGAATAGCGTGGTCTTTTATTTGCGCACGCTTCGGCCCCCGCCGCGTCGGCGCGCGGACACGCCCGACGTGATCGCGGGTGGCCAGCTGTTCGCTGGAGTCGGCTGCGTCGGCTGCCAT
This sequence comes from Gemmatimonadaceae bacterium, assembly GCA_031421995.1. GTDB lineage: Bacteria > Gemmatimonadota > Gemmatimonadetes > Gemmatimonadales > Gemmatimonadaceae > Gemmatimonas. The sequence continues at coordinate 5,646 of JANOPS010000345.1, read as the reverse complement.
GTGGCAACACTACGAACGGGCCAGTCCGATATCGCCGCGCTGAGTCGGGTGGAGTTTCACCCCTACACTGACTTGCTCTTGCATGACATGGGGCCCGAGCTGGACGATGGCTACACCGAGGGAGACGCCCTGCCGGCGGAATGGCGGACCGCACCGCTCTGGGGCATCGGGCTCGCCGAGCGCGCGCAGGGGCGGGCCACGTTTCTGCTGCATGACGGCCGAGCGCGAAGCCTGCGCGACGCGATCCGGTTTCATGGTGGCGAAGCGTCGAGAAGTCGGGCCGCGTTTGACCGACTCTCTCCCGCCGAGCAGGAACGTCTGCTGGCGTATCTAAGGTCACTATGAGTGACAGCACACGCAACAACTTGAGCCGGCGACAGTTCCTCCAACAGGTGGAGCAGTTGTCTGATGGCGTCGTCGCCGTCACGCTTTGCGGCGCCCTCCCAGTTGTGCTCAGCGCGTGCGGAGCCGCTCGGGCTGCCCGCACGCGCTACGTGCCGACCACACGTGTTGGAGATCGCCTCACTGTACCGCGGTCGGAACTGTCTGGCAGCAGTGGTGTGCTCCTCGAGATTCCCGGTACGGAACTGCCCGTGTATCTGCGCAGCGATGCGGGCACCCGCGGAGTGGAAACGTTCTCAGCCGTCTCGACTCGCTGCATGCATAGGGGATGTCAGGTCGAACCGACCGCCGACCGCTTGTCCTGCCCCTGCCACGGGAGCGAATACACCTTCGCAGGTGCCGTGCTGCAGGGCCCCACGGAGCAGGCGCTGGTGAGATATCAGGTCAGCGTGGATGCCGTGAACATCTACATCCACCTTCCGCCCGCCGTGGACAGCTGATGCGCGCGAACCTTCTGATCGCACTCCTCGTCGCCACACTTGGTTACACCGCGCGCGCGAACGCGCAGGTCGATTCAGTCCGCGCCGATTCCGCGCGTACTCAGCCGCCAGCGCCACCGCGTCAAGCACCGCCGGACACTGTGCTGGTTCAAGGTGCAGTGTACAATCGACCGTTCATCACGTCGGTCGGCCGCACTAGCATCGGAGGCTACGCCGAGGCGAACACGAACTACTTCGTCGAAGATGGCGTCGGGGACGGGTTCTCGATGGAGCTGCGTCGATTCAACATCTTTCTGTTTGCGCCCGTGGGTCGACGCCTGCGGTTCCTCTCGGAGCTGGAGTTCGAGCACGGCACGCAAGAGATCGCCATCGAGACCGCGCAACTCGATTTCCAGATCGACCCCGCGTTGGTCCTGCGTGCGGGGGTCCTGCTTCCGCCGATTGGCGCGTTCAATCTGAACCACGACAGTCCTCGCTGGGAATTCATCGACCGTCCCTTGGTGTCGACCGAAATTATTCCTTCCACGCTCTCGGAGGTCGGCTTCGGCGCGAACGGTCGTCTCCTGGTTGGTAGCCGCGCGCGCGGCATGACGCTCACCTACGACATGTATCTGACCAACGGGCTTGGCGACGGCGTGATCCTGAACGACGCCGGCCGAACACTGATGTCCGCAGGCAAGCGCGAGCAACAGTTCGCCGGGGACAACAACGGGTCGCCCGCACTCTCCGGGCGCGTCGCGCTGCAACAGCGCCGGCTCGGCGAGATCGGCGTTTCCCGCTACGGCGCGGTGTACAACACCTTCAGGTCCGAGGGAGAGACGCTCGATGCGCAGCGCCGACTGTCGATCACGGCGTTCGACTTCAACACGGCGCTTCGGGCAATCAGCATCCGTGGTGAGCTCGCGGTCACGCGAGTCGACGTACCACGCGATCTGCGGGAGCTGTTTGGTGAGCGGCAGTGGGGGGGGCACGTCGACGTGGTCGTGCCGGTGTGGCGCACGCGCGTGTTGGGCCTGCAGAATGCGACGCTCAGTGCCGCGCTGCGGCTCGAGCATATCGACTACAACGTGGGTGGCTTCAGCTCAACAGGACAACGGATATTCGACGAGGTGACCGCCATCGTGCCGGGGATCAGCTTTCGGCCAACCGCGGGCACGGTCTTCAAGGCGAACTACCGGCGGCACTGGACGCGGGATCTGCTGGGGAATCCCACGACGCGACTGGGCGGGTACCAAGTGGGCTTCGCGACGTACTTCTGAGAAGCGGTTGGCACAGGCCGCATTTCAAAACTTTGATCGGCACGCGTGGTTGCCGTGAAATGCAAACGCCGGTGCCAGCTTTGTCCATCACGTCAGCGACCTGATAACGACGAGCGCCGCTGCTACATTTTCCCCGCAACAGACGGCCCACGGAAGCGCAAGAGTCTGAGCGCGTTCACGATCACGAGCAGTGTACTCCCCTCATGGACGACAACGGCCAAGCCGATACTGGCAGCACCACTGACGGTTGCCGCGACGAGACCGGCAATCACGCCCAGTGAGACGAAGAGATTCTGGCGGATCACGCGCTTTGATTGCCGCGAGAGGCCGATGGCGAATGGCAAGCGCCCCAGGTCATCGCCCATGAGGGCGATATCGGCGGTTTCAAGGGCCGCCGCCGTTCCCGCGCCACCCATCGCAATGCCAACCGTTGCATGAGCGAGAGCGGGCGCATCGTTGACACCGTCACCGACCATCGCGACCGGGCCCTCAGCGGCCAGTTCACGAATCGCGGCCACCTTGCCTTCGGGAAGCAATCCCGCGCGCACGCTGTCGATGCCAACCGCTGCGCCAACGGCATTGCCCACCCCTGCATTGTCGCCCGTGAGCATGATGATGCGGGTGATGCCGACCGCGCGCAGCGCGACGAGCGTCGCCTTGGCATTCGCGCGGGGCTCATCGGCGATGCCGAGCACGCCGAGAAATTCGGGGTCGTGGCCGACGCGACGCACGATCATGGTACTGCGTCCAGCGGCTTCAAGGCGCGCAACCGCGTCGCGCACCGCAAGGGGCACGACCACTCCCGCATCCTCGAACAACAGGCTCCGACCCACTTCGACAATCGTATCGTCCACCGGTGCGCGAACTCCGCGTGCGGTGATCGACGTCATATCACCAGTCGGAGGGAGCGTCAGTTCGCGGGCCGATGCAGCGCGTACAACAGCCTTCGCGAGCGGATGCTGCGAACGTTGCTCGACGGCCGCCGCGTTGCGCAGCAGCATGGTGTCGTCGACGCCGTCCATGGGGACCACGTCGGTGACGGACGGTTCGCCCACCGTGATCGTCCCCGTCTTGTCGAGCGCCAATGATCGGATCGACCCCAGCGCTTCAAGGTATGCCCCGCCCTTGATGAGGACCCCGTTTCGCGCGGCTTGTGCAATGCCCGACAGCACGGCGGCAGGGGTTCCGAGTGCCAACGCGCATGGCGACGCGGCGACGAGAACGGCCATGGCGCGCGCAAAGGCTTCAGGCCACGTGAGCAGTCCGAGCAGTGGCGGCACCAGAATGAGGAGCACATCGCCGACGAGCACCACTGGCACGAATATGCGCGCAAATCGTTCGGTAAATTGCTGGGTTGGTGCTTTTTGCGTTTGCGCCTCGGACACCAACTTGATCACGCGGTCGAGCGTGCGATCGCCGACCGCTACGGTCACGTTGATGACCAGCGCCCCTTCGCCGTTGACCGTACCAGCAAAGACGACATCTCCCGGCGCTTTATCAACGGGCACGCTCTCGCCGGTGATCGGCGCCTGATTCACGCCTGATCGCCCCTCCAGCACGGTGCCATCGACCGGCAGACGTTCGGCCGGTTTGACAACCACATGGTCGCCTGGCTGCACCTCGCCGATGGGCACCGTCACGTCGCGTCCGGCGCGCAGAACCAACGCGGTCTGCGGCGCAAGCTCCGCCAGTGCCTTGATCGCGTTGCGCGCACGACCCATGGCGTAGCTCTCCAGCGCATGCCCGAGACTGAAGAGAAACAGTAGCAAGGCGCCTTCGGCCCACTCTCCCAGCGCGGCCGCGCCGAGCGCCGCGACCACCATGAGCAGGTCGATGTTGAAGTGAAACTTCCCGTGGCGCAGGTCGGCGATGAAATGGCCAACGTTGTCGCGCGCACCGAACACGTACGCGCCCAGAAAGAGCGCGAGCACGATGAGCGCGTCGCCCCTGCCGGTGCGCTCAAGCAGGAAGCCGACCAGCAACAACGCACCAGAGGTGAGGCTCCACGCGAGTTCGCGATTGCGCGCATACCAGCCATCCTTCGTCGGTATCGAAAAGTCCCGTTGGAGCCGCCGGGTAATGGCGTCGGCCGTGGTCAGCTGGCGATCATACTCGACGCGTGCCACCTGTCCTGCAAGACTCACCGATACGTGGGTGATGCCCGGCAGGCCGGCGACTGATCGTTCGATCCGTTGCGCATCATCCTCTGTGGTGATGGCATGAATGGGGGCGAGCACATGCGCGAATTGCCCCGTCAGGTCGGCGCCGGCTGTGTGCGCCAGCGCGGTGACTTCGCGCAAGGTCAACTGGTCCGCGTCGTAGTGCAGACACAGAACAGGTAGCGTCCGTTCACCTTCGCCGGCGTCTCCTTTGGGCGTACCCTGGCCGATTTCGATTTCACTATCCACGTCGCCAGGCAGCAAAACGTGCGCGTCGCTCACACCAGCATGCTGGCGCAACAGCGCCGTGAGCCTGCCCACGCACTGATCGCGCTCGTCTGGTACATCCGGGAGTAGTAGCGGAAGGTCAATTCGTATCAGCTGTTGCATATGACGCTCGTTCACGGGATGCGTACAGTGGTCACTTCGTCCTGCTTGCGCTCGAACAACCGGTAGAGCAAAGGCAGCACCAGGAGCGTCAGCAGCGTACTGGTGACGAGGCCACCGATCACCACGGTGGCGAGCGGCTGTTGTACTTCTGCGCCTGCACCGGTCGATAGAGCCATCGGTATGAAACCGAGACTCGCAACGAGCGCTGTCATCAACACCGGACGCATCCGGGTCACGCCACCTTCTCGTATGGCGCGCTCCAGCGGGCGTCCCTGTTGGCGGAGTTCGTTGATGTACGACACCATCACCACACCATTGAGCACGGCCACGCCGAAGAGCGCGATGAACCCCACGCCCGCCGAAATGCTGAATGGCATGCCGCGAATCAGCAGCGCGATCACGCCCCCCACGGTGCCCAGCGGAATGCCCGTGAACACCAGACCCGCCTGTCGCAGCGAGTTGAACGTTGCAAACAACAGCAGGAAGATCAGCAACAACGAGAGCGGTACGACGAGGGTCAATCGCTTGGTCGCGCGCTCCAGATTCTCGAACTGTCCACCGAACTCCGGTCGATAGCCAACCGGCAGTTTGATGGTCCCGTTCTCGAACAGTGTCCGCACGTCGTCAACGAAGCCACCGATGTCACGACCTCGCACGTTCCCTTCAACAATCACCAATCGCGAGCCGTTCTCGTGACTGAGCTCGGCGGGACCATCGACTTCGGCCACGCGCGCGATCGTGCCAAGCGGTACGCGCTGGCCATCCGGGGCACTCACGAGAATCGCGCTGATCGATTGCGGATCGCGACGTACTGATTCCGGAAAGCGCACGGTGAGGGCAAACCGTCGCTGTCCTTCCAGCACCCGGGACACCTGCGCACCACCAATGGCCTCCACGACCTGCATTACGTCGGACGCGTTGATCCCGTATCGCGCCAGTTGCTCGGGCAGCACGGTGACCTCAAGCTGCGGCAGGCCTTCCAACTGTTGCGCCTTG
>JANOPS010000344.1:0-5932 GCA_031421995.1 Gemmatimonadaceae bacterium | reverse complement strand
CTTCGGGTTGAAACGTAATTCCGTCCAGTGTGTTGTTCGCCACCTTCACTACGGTGCCCTTCTTGACATGCGCGGGAATGTCAATTGACGGCGTGAGGCTTCGGCACCGATTCACGATGGCGTTGTACGTTCTTGTGCTTTGCTCGTCCATGGTCCGATCCGTCTAAGTGTGGTGTGTGGCACAGGCGGACTGATCACCGTAAGATCTTTACGAACTCCAAAGCCACAACGTCTCGCACCCTGTCTTATGTAAGCGTCTGCCGCGCCAAGGTTGGCCGCGCGCTGGCGGTCTTGTTCGTCGTAGCCCATAGTGAGATTGCGAGTCGCAGTGGACGTGCCGCAGCGCGTCCGGCCTCCCACTAAATGGACAATGGACACGGACCGTACCCTGTGTCAATGCCGCTGACCCGTGCGTTCTTTCGCAACGGCATTCGCCCATCGTTCGTACTGACTTGGCCGCACGTGATAGCGTGCGAGTACTTCCGGCCGAAGTCCAATCACGTCACGCCGTGCTGCTCGCGCGAAGGCCTCGAGATCCACGTCGGGCACCCCGAGCTCACCAGCTCGTCGCGCAAGATCGGCCGCTGTGGGCCACACCATCTCCGTGACGACATCCGCGATGAGTGCCCGCAGTTGCACGCGATAGGCCAGTCGAATCGGATCTGGTTCTCCCATGGCTTCTTTGAGCACTTTGAACTGCTGACAAGAGCGCTCGTACGCCCACGCGAAGACATCGAGCAACAGTGACCAGTCGCGTAGCTCGTACACCGCCAGCATGCCTTGTGAGTACAGTGCTTCCGGGACGTCCACGAACGACAGCGGACACAGATTCTGTTGTATCAGTGAGATATTTGCTGCCAGTCGTGACGTTCGCTTGTTCACGTCGATGAACGGTTGCAGATACGGCAGGTGCACCGTGACGAAGAATGACTGCTCGATCGCGTCCGGGATCGCAGCGGCCTTGGCGAGCATCGTGTCAAAGCGTTCTTCGATGATCTGCGGAACCGCCGTCGGCGTGTAGAGTGACGTTCCGATCGTTACCGGTCGACGTCGAAGGCGGCCTTCGTCGTCCGCATTGTCAAGCAGGTTCTCGGCGAGCAGCCCGTGAAGACTCAACAGTGCATGTCGATCAAAGCCGATCGTCTGGGCGTTCTCGACCAGAAATTCGATGGCGGCCTTGTGATTGAGGATCATTTGTCGATCGCGAGCTGAAGCGCCCTCTGCTCCCTTTCCCCCTTTCAGCAGGTCTTCCGTGTCGACGCGCGTATAGCGATTGCCTTCCAGTTGGCTCGATCCCCACGACAGGTCGATCACGAGTCGTTGCATGTTCTCGTTGGCGTACGTGCCGGCCGGTTGGCCCGCGAACGTGGTGTGCCCGAGGGCATGCAGTCGCGATCTGAGCGGTTCCGGGACGTACCACGTTTCACGAGGTCGGTAGTCGTCCAACATGTGCAATGCGTACGTGGTCGGCTGTCGGGTCGACGAATGTCGCAACAGCGCCGCCTGGGCTTTGGCCCCGTAGTCCGACAGCGGAATCGTGAATTCGGGTAGGTCGGGCTGTGCTTTCTGTAGCTCGCCACCGGGCGCGTTGCGCGTCGGTCCTTCGGTGGCGTGGGTGGCCCAATAGCGAGGTGTCCGCGCGCGGTGGTCGCGTTCGACTCGCCGCTGGTTCTGGAGCTCGTCCAGCCGTTTGCGAAGCGTGGAGTCGGCAATTGGTCGGCCCGTACGCTCCTCGTACGCGCTACGCATCTCTGCGTAGCTAACAGGCTGCGGTACGCTCTGAAGGATGGCGAGGAGATCACTGAGCTCCTTCGTGATGGCGGCGCGGCTTTTCTTAGGCACGGTGCACCTTGGGCGCAGTAAACGTACTTTTACAGTAAAAGATACAGTTAGTGATTATTTACAGTAAAACAAGAGAGATCTGGCCCTTTACTGTAAAACTTAATCTTTACGGTTAAATGTTGGTGTGTGGCGGCTTCCATGCCCCCGGGCGACCCAACGAGGTGGACGTTGCTCCGCCGCGATGCCCGCTCACCCCTTCTTGGCTGGCGTCGCCGTGACCCGCATGTGGGCATTCATGCCTACTGCAAATGCTGCGGTGGCAACAGCGGTGGCAACTTGGTCTCCGGCCTTAGCTGCTGTCGCCCGACTTCAGATCGTTCGTTCACGTGTTCTGCGTTGGCTGCAAACGCGTTGGCTACGTCATCGATACCATGGGCGCGCAGGTTTTCCACCTGCAGCGCCACGGATCGCGCGTTCCACGCGTCGCCGAAGACGCTCCACTCTGGCGGTGCCTCGTGGGCGCCTGCATAACGTAAACGGCTCTACACGCGCGTATTCGGCCGCTTCGATGGCGCTGCGCTCATGACGGCGAAACGCCGTATCCATCCGTCGAGGCGATGCCCACGAGCTGGGATCGTACCTTCACCATGTGGCGCCTGAACATGTGGTACAAGCCGAACCGCTTGCGTAGCTGGCCCGCGACGAGGGCCGGATGGACACCAATGTGCTCGGCAAATGCGGCAACCGTTTCGTCGGTGAAGTGCGGGCCAGCGCGATCAACAAAGCGTTCAAACTCCTCCGAAGGTACGCAGAAGGCGGCGGCGCTGCTGTTTGCCTGTGATTCCGCCTCCGGATCAGTCCGAGTAGTGGTTGCCGAGCCCGTTTGCTTCTCGCCATCCTCATGTGCTTCGATGTCCAACACGGGTTCGAGTCTCCCGTCACCCCGTCGGACGTGTTCCAGCTCGTGGCGAAGATAGAACCAGAAGTGATCCAGTCGATCAAAGCGTAGCGTCAACCCGACGATAGGAGCGTCGCCCGTCCACATGCAGACACCGTCAATCTTCGAGCCCGCGAACGGTTCGACGATAACCAGCCGAATACCGGCGTCTGCAAGAACACGCGGAACGTTGCGAATATCCGTCACATCCTTGCGGAGCGTGCGCAAACGACCGATAGCCTGATGCCAGCGTTCCAAGGAGAACGCCGGCGTGACAAGCGACGCGCCGAGTTCGCGAACCCTGCAGAGCCAAGCCTCTTGCTTCGGCGTGAGGTCAACGTCCGCGTTGGCGCGACGCGCGGCATAGAGCAATGGCGGACGTTCGTCGATGCGTTCAATTCCGAAGAACGCCAGAACACAGCGCTCCTCGTCGTCAATGTGCTCGGACGAGGGGATCCACCTTCTGCGCACCATTTCCCGAATAGGGTACCGTGTTCTCAGCGCTGCTCGTCGAACGATATGATCGGATCGCACTGCAGTTCGTGCGAGCTGATAGCTGCTTTCAAGGCCCAGCCAAAACTCTGCAGACGTCCCCAGTGCTGCGGCGATTTCCTGCGCCGTCGTAGGAGAGATGCCGCGTTTCCCGGCCACAATCTCGTTCACCAGTCGTATCGGGCGTCCGATGATCTCTGCGAAATCCGTTTGACTCCAGTCGCGCTCAGCGAGTTCCTCTGCGAGCAGATCGCCGGGGGGGAATACCGCGTGCGCGGGGACCAGTTGATCAGTCATCGTTTAGCTAGTGGTAGTCTTCTACGCTGATGATGTCGACCACGGTGTACGAATCGTCCTTCTCCAGTTCGACGATCAGCCGCCATTGGTCGTTCAGGCGCAGTGAGTATTGGTGATCTCGGTTGCCGGCGAGCTTTTTGAAACGAAAAGAGCGAATGGCATGAAGGTCGCGCTCGTCCTTCGCGCTCTCGATCGCCTTCACACGTTCGCGAAACCGTTTGACGATGGCCGGATCGAAGCGTGCGGTGTGTGGGCCATCAAACTTGTAAAGCTTGCTGAGCTGTTCATCGCGGAATCGATAGCGCATGAAAAGCGTGAATCGGAGTGAGAAATCTCATACCTACCAGTATACCATCAAGTGTAATATTCGGCAAATTCTGAGGTAAATGCCCAAGGTCGATCCTCCGAGCGGCGCAGGGCGGCGACCGTGCGCGGGCGGCTACCCGTTCACGGTCCCAAGTCGAACGCCGCCACCAAAAGCGCTCGGCTCTGGTCTTGTGTCGCTGGTGGAGCGCTCTCTAAGGGGCAGCCGGGAGAAGCAGACGGGTGCGATCGCGGCGGGTTTGGGTTAGGTGTCGATGAGGATGGAATGCAGCAGGTGGTGCGGTTACAGTACGAGTTCAACCGCCCTTCGCGACCCACACCATTGCGCACGCCGATGACATTTGTCCATCCGATGGACCTCTTCGAAGCCGCGGTCACCGCACTCCGCGAGGGGGACTTGCAACGAGCCGCCGAGCTCTGTGATCCTGTCAGCCTCCGCATGTTCCATCGCCAACTGTGTGAGCAGTTTGATTCGTCGACTGGGCGCTTCGGATTGACGGCAGAGATGTTGATGCGCGCGTCGCCAGACATGCCGCGTGATGTCGCGGAGTATCAGATCGCGCGGATGCGGCAAAACAGCGATCCGGAACGACGACTGCGCGAGGAACTACCGAGTGTTGCGTCCGTCGAAGAGCTCCGTGCTGTGGAGCCGGCAGCGGCTTTCGCGGCGTGGCTTGACGGGCGATCGCCGCGACGACAAATCGCCGCTCTTGTCAAAGCGGGTGAGGCGCCCCCAGGCGCTCTGGCCAGCCAGCAGAGCTTCGGGCGGCTCGTGCATCACGACGTCACACTGGGAGTCGTTAGCGACGGCGACGATGTGGCGTACGTGCTGTACCGGCATCAGGCGGACGAAAGCACGATGCGATCTGCCGAAGCCGTGCAAGAACTTGCGAGCCTGCCTGCTGACGAGCAGACATTCGTGCGCGAGCAGTGGCTGCACCAGAAGCCGATGCTGTTGCCGTGTCGACGGCAGGCTGATGGGCCGTGGCGCTTGCACGCCGACTACGACTTCTTCGAGGCGACTACGAGGTTTGTCGGTGGGATTGGGGGGGACTCCGGAAATTCGGGGGTCTCGGAGATCGCTTCGTAGGCGGGGCCCCTGACGAAGCGGGGCATGCGTGGGGGGATCTACGTCGGGCCCATACTTCTTGGACAAGTGGACCACGGCTCCGACCTTGATTCCGATCGCGTACATTGACGCAGTCCCTCCCCTCCCAGCCGACCTGTGATTCCTCGCGCCGTCGCCAATCGCTTTAGCAGTACGATCCGCGCGCGCGGTGATGCGTACTTCGCGGCGGGTGCCGTTCGCATTCACAAGGTCACGAAGGATCGCATCCAGGCGCTGGTGCGAGGTGGTCAACGGTATGTCGTCGACGTCGAGATCCGCGCCCAACAGCTCCGTTCGGGATGCACATGTCCGTATGCGCTGGATGCGCCCTGCAAACACCAGTGGGCCGTGCTGCGCGCTGCCGATGCTGACAAGTCATTAGCCAGACTGCTGCGATTCGAGGCCGATCCGATCATCATCATCGCTGGCGGTGAAGAGAATGGCGTCGAAGCGATGCCCGCACGCGCGGGCAGCACGGCACACCGGCCGCCGCCAGCGCCCCCAGCCCGGCCGCCGGCGCCCCCGCCGATACCGCTCTGGCAGCGCACGATAGACAGCGCGCGTCGACAGATGCAAAGCGTACCGACCGAGAAGCCCGCGCCATTGGGGGCCTGGTCCGACAGCCGTCGGCTGGTCTACATCGTCGATCTTGACGCGACGTGGCACGCGCGCGGCGTCGTGGTAGACATCGGTATCGAAAAACAGACACGCGACGGCACGTGGAGCGAGCCGAAGCGATTCCCGCACAGTGCTGCGGTGTGGTTCCAAGCGCCCGACGAGATAGACCGCCAAATCGCCGAGATGCTTACGGGTACGATACAGCTGGTCGGCAATCAGTACGAGAGCATCCGCGCGCGGACTACGGGGCTGGTGGTTCCAGCGCGGGCATGGTCGACCACGCTGCGCATGATCTGCAGCACTGGGCGCTGTCGCGTCCGGAGCAGTCGAGCGGAAGGCAACGGACGAACACTGCGGTTCGATGATGGGCCGCC
>JANOPS010000343.1:0-15365 GCA_031421995.1 Gemmatimonadaceae bacterium | reverse complement strand
CCGACTCAGCACCGTTCGTCGCGCCGATCGCGTGGTGGTATTGGAAGCCGGCGAAATTGTCGAAACTGGCAAGCACGATGATCTGCTGAGCCGTGAGGGCGGGCGCTTCGCGCGTTTGCACGCGGCGACGCAGGCATACTCGCTGTAGTCGGCGGGGACGCATAGGGAGCGTTCCGGCGAATACCTCCAGGCGACTCAACCGCTGGGACCCAGGGCCGCAGAGAGCGCAGGGAGCGCAGGGGGAGCGTGCCAGCAAGCACATCAAGACTTCACATTCGTTTTGAAGAAGGTGCGCTCAACGCCTCCGTCTGTCCCTGCGCCCCTGCTGTCCCTGCGCCCCTGCGCCCCTGCGCCCTCTGCGTCCCTGCGCCTCACCAATCAGTTCCTCAAACCTCAAACCTCCGACAGGCTAGAACGCGATACGCATCCGCGACTCAACACCTGCCGTCACGCGCACAGTCTGAAAGCGCACCCCGAGCTGCTCCTGCCAGACCACAATCGTGTACGTCCCCTCAGGCACGCCCTCAAAACGAAACTCACCGGTCGGCGGCGTGACAGCAACGAACGGATGCGGCGCAATCGCCACATACGCGCGCGCCCACGGATGCAGGTCGTCGCGCACCTCGACCAACCCCGGTGTTTGCGACGCACCAGACGTGGGCACCACCTGACCGGCGTCGGTGAAGGACACGAGCGTGCGAAGGTGTGCATCGCGACCCAGGTCCAAAAAGCGCCATCGCGAGCTCATCGCATCGCGGGAGGTCAGTTGCAGTGTCCCTCCCACGACGGCTCGCTGAACACGAGGTTCAAAGCGGCAGCGCTCGAGCGATAACGCGGCACGACGCGGCCCTTGCTGCGGTGGTCCATGCGTGACCCCCACCAGCCACACCACCGCGTTCCCCACGCCACCGTCAACCGACGGCACCAGCGTCTCGGTGAATGCCGAGCAGACGCCGCGGTCATGCGCGGGCTCGACGACGGCAGCTGATGGCACTGGCGATGTCGTCATGACCGATCCGATCACCGCGCCGCTTGTCAACGCGGTCGTATCATTCACAACGCGATATGCGCGCGGATCGCGACCGGCCGCCAAGGCCAGCGACTGCACGGCGTTGCCCTCGGTGACGGGAGAGATTCCAGAGGCCGAGCCCTCCGCGCGCGCCGTAGACGCTGTCGCTCCACCGTGCGCGCCCGCCTCGTCTCGTGCGTTCCGAGCGACGGCCCCAGACTCGCCGCACGCGGTCGCGATCGCACTCAACACCACCACACACACTGCCGCACGTTGCCTCCCGCGCTGAAGCCAATCGTGCATCGCGCCGATCGCTGACACCCTTTCGGGAATGGCCGACGTGCTCAGAGGACGATCAGATCGGTTTGGATGACGCCCGGCGTGACCACCAGCGCATCCTCTCCGACGAAACAGTTCACTTCGCTGCGCATGCCGAGTTCGCCGGGAAGATAAATGCCCGGCTCAATGGAGAAACCCACGCCTGGTATCAGCAGGCGATCGTCACGGCTTTCGAGATTGTCGATCTGCGGTCCAGACCCATGCAATTCGCGTGCATCGATGCTGTGCCCGGTACGGTGCCAGAAGTGCTCGCCGAATCCGCGCGCCGTGATCACCGCGCGTGCCGCATCGTCGGCCTCTCCGCCACGCACCGACGCGCCAGCGCGAATCCGCTCCGTGAGCAGCGTGAGCGCCGCATCGCGAGCGTCGCGCACCGCTTCCCAGATGGTACTCGCACGGGTAGACGGCGCGCCGACGGAGGCCATCCACGTCTGGTCGGCATACACCCCACCGTTCGACTCGTGCGCCCAGAGATCGACCAGCAGCGTATCACCCTGAACAATCACGCGTGGGCGTTCAGCCGACGGCTCGTAGTGCGGATTGGCCGCGTTCTCCGATGCAGCCACATCCGGACCATGCGCAGTCTCAAGGCCCGCACGCGCAAACGCATCGAGAATCCGGCGCTGCAACACATGCTCCGCAACCGGCGTCCCAGCCGCCACCATCGCCCCCGCATGCGCGATCGCGTCAAGTGCAATCGCGCGAATCTGTTCGGCCGCCCGTTCGTGCGACGCGCGCTGCGCTGGCGTCCACGTCGCGTACACGTGCGAGACCAGCTCGCCCGAACTCACCACGGTGGCACCGGTCGCCCGCACCATTTCCAGGACACCAGCCGGCACGCGGTCGAGGTACGGGATAGCGTCACCGGCGGAATACTCCATCGCAATGCGCTTGCCGGCGATGAGCGCGTGCAGTTCGCTCTCGAGCGCACGCCAGCCGCTGTACACGCGACGTGGCCACGCGGATGGCCAGCGAGCCCATGGACCGGGCTCGATCGCATGCTGAATGCCTATCGGTGTCCCCTCGCGAGGGATGAACGCAAAGACGCGGCGCGACACCAAGCCGTCAAACCCAAGCAGCCCATGCGCGATGGCGTTGGTGCCGCGGAAATCATACAACAGCCAGCCGTCCAGCCCCGCGTCCGCCAAAAGACGCTGGATCTTCGGCAACAGCTCAGGTGTCAACATGCTCGGCTCTCACGTGTTCGGTCGTTAAAACGGAAACGGATGCTACTCGGACAATTCGTGCGTGCAACGGAACCCGAGGCCGGAAGCCCGACGCCGGACACCCGAAACGGGATCCTGAATTGGGCGCTAGCGGCGCCAGTCGGCGCGCCACTGGCACGTCGCGTCGCCACGCGCGCGGCACAACACATGTTCTACGGCGCCATCGGCGCCAGCGATGACCTGTAACGCTTCACGAAAGGCCGCTTCGTACAAACCGCAGCCAGCCGCACGTGGCGCAGCATCAACAGACACCGACGCAGACACGTCCAGCAGCAACGTACTCCCCTGTCGAACGAGCGTCGCGTCGAGAAAACGCTTGGCGATCCGCTTCAGCTGACGCAACGCGATCGGGCGAGCGAAGATCCCAGGCAATGTAGACGCGGCCGTCCGGCCGGTCGCGCCGATACTGGAGATCGCCGCCCGCGCCCATCGCCGACCAGACTCACGGAAGGTCAGATCGGCGTCGGGACGCCGCCCGATCAGCCGAGCCAACGCGAGCACTTCGTCGAAGGGAACCCGCTGTTGTCGTCGCACCGACTCCTGATACCGGCGGATCTGCAGCAACACGGTCTCGCTCAACCCGAAGCGCTTGTTCCGCAGTTCATGCACGAGTTCGGCGTCGATCTCCGCCTCGGGCGTATCAATGGCTCTGACCGCCTCCAACAGCGACAGTGGCAGGCGCGCGTCAAGAGGCCCTCCGACCACAGCTATCGCAGGCACGACGGCGGGGGACGTCGCCCGCACAACGGATTCGTTGATTACATGTGACACTGGGTCGAAGCTAATGCCTGAATGGTCACCGGAACAGGCGGCGGTCAGAGCAATTGTGCATCTTCCGTCGATGACCTCTGTTGCGCCATGGTGGGTTGCTCTTGGACTGGCCGCGCTCATTTCCGTCGGCGCGTGGCGCGCCGGCAGTTTGCGCCCTGATGGCGCGCTGACCGCGTGTGGCATTGGCAGCGCCGCGCTTCTGGCCGAGTGGTCGTGGGGGGTCTACCTCATTACGTGGTTTGTGTTGGCCAGCGTGTTGTCGCGTCTCGGTCGACATCGCAAACAACAACGGACGGCAGGCATGATCGAGAAGGCCGACCAGCGCGATATGAAGCAAGTGCTGGCCAACGGTGGCATCTTCGCCATCTGTGCCCTGATGATGATCGCCGTGCGACTGGGCGGCCTTGATCCACACCTTGAGCTGTACCTTGATCCACATCGTGAACTTCACCTCGATCCCCAGCGCCATCTTCATGCCATCGAGATCGCACGACGCTCTCTTGCCGTAGCGGCCGCTGGTGCACTCGCGGCAGCCGGTGCCGATACCTGGGCAACTGAGGTGGGCACGTGGATCGGGGGGGCGCCGTGGTCGCTACGCACGTTCAGACGCGTCGCGCCTGGCACGTCCGGCGCGGTGACGCTGAGTGGCACACTCGCTAGTGCCGTCGGCGCGTTGGTGCTGGCGACGCTGGCCGCGTGGTACTCCATGATTCCCGCGGCGGACATCGCGGCCGTAGCCGTAGGTGGGTTGGGAGGAGCAATTGCCGACACCGTCATCGGTGCATGGATGCAGGAGCGGCGGTGGTGCGCCCGATGTCAGATCGACACCGAGCAGACGCGCCACATCTGCGGAACCTCCACCGCCCACCGTTCGGGCATTCGGCACCTCGGGAACGATACGGTGAACGCTCTCTGTTCCATTGTTGGTGGAACTGTTGCCCTTGGCTGGTGGGTAGCAACCACATAACAACGCGACGCCTCGCTGCACACCGCCGGGTCGCTAGCTTTCGTCCATGAGCGCCATGACGGCATCCACGCTACCTCGATCGACGCAAGTGCTGGTGGTTGGCGGTGGCCCGGCGGGCTCCGCGACCGCGTGGTATTGCGCGCAGGCAGGGCTCGACGTGCTTCTCGTGGATCGCTCGCACTTCCCGCGCGCGAAACCGTGCGCGGAATACGTCAGCCCCGAAGGCGCGCGTATCCTGGATACGATGGGTGCGCTGGACACACTTGAAGCGCGTGCAGCCGCACTCACCGGCATGGTGGTGCACGCGCCGTCGGGCGAACGCATTCACGGTGAGTTCGTGGCGCGTCATGGCTTTCGCGGATTCCGTGACCGTGGGCTCGGTATCCGACGGGAGATCCTGGACACGGTGCTCGTCGATCGGGCGCGCGCCAACGGCGTGCAGGTTGTGGAAGGCGCCAAAGTCGAGCACCTGGTGCGTGACCCTGCAACCGGTCGCACGACGGGTGTCACGCTGCGCACCATCGACGGCGTATCCGACGTGCGCGCGGCGCTCGTGATTGGTGCGGATGGGCTGCGTTCCATCGTCGCGAAACGTCTGGGACTCGCCACACTCGGTCGATGGCCGCGTCGCCTCGCGTTCGTGGCACACTATCGGCACGTGCGGGACATGTCGTCGTTGGGCGAGATGCACGTGGGGACCAGCGGCTATCTTGGGCTGGCCGACGTCGGCGATGGCATTACGAACGTGGCGCTCGTTGTCCCTGCGCGAGACGCGCACGATGTGCACGGGGACGCCGAGGGCTTTCTTTTGGCATGGATCGCGGCGCACCCCGCCATCGCGGCGCGCTTTGCCGGTGCAGAGCGCGTGTCGCCGGTTCGCGCGACGGGCCCGTTTGCGTCGCGCGCCAAACGACCATGGGCGGCCGGCGCGGCCCTCGTGGGCGACGCCGCAGACTTTTACGATCCGTTCACGGGTGAAGGGATCTATGCGGCCTTGCGTGGCGCGGAAGTATTGGCCCCGTTCGCCGTGGATGCCGTCCATGCCGGGGAGCGGGGTGATCTGCGCGGTGAGCGGCGAACGCTCAGGGCCTACGAATCCGCGCGACACCACGTCTTTGCAGGCAAGTGGCGCGTCGAACGCCTGATCGGAACGGCGGTGGCGTTCCCGGCATTGATCAATGGTGCGGCGCGTGTGCTTGGCCGCGATCGCGCCCTCGCCGATCTCCTCATTGGCGTCACCGGTGATTTCGTGCCGGCGAGCGCCATCGTCGCGCCGCGCACGATCTGGCGCATGATCGGCGGGATTGCGCGTAGTGTTGTCGCGGCGATTGGGGGGCCGGAATCTGAAAGCCCCGATTCTTCGCCCAGAGACGCGACACTGGGTGCCGCCACACACGCCGCCGCATCAACAGCCGCTGCTCTTGCTTCACCCTCAACGCCAGCGCATGTCCATAGATCCTGACCTGTTTCGTTCCATCCTCGGCCGATTCGCCTCCGGCATTACCGTTGTCACCACGCGTGATGAACACGGCAATGACCACGGAATGACCGTGAGCGCCTTTTCGTCCGTCAGTCTCGACCCTCCACTCGTGTTGGTCTGCGTGGCGAATGATGCAACCATGGCACCCGCGATGAGCACCGCCTCGTCATTCGGCGTGAGCATCTTGAGCGATACCGAAGAACCGCAAAGCCGTCGTTTTTCCGGCAAGACCGATGACCGCTTTGCCGACCTGCAGTACACGCGGGGCTCGCTTGGCAACGCGCTGCTCAGTGACGCGCTCGCCACGATCGACTGTCGCATCACGGCTCGCTACCCGGCCGGCGATCATGTGATTGTGGTGGGTGAGGTGGATAGCGGCGGGGCGCGCGATGCGCGTCCGCTGTTGTATTACCGTGGCGGGTACGCTCAACTCGAGCGGTAGCCTGATGTTCACGCCGGCGCGGCGTCGCGGCCACGAGATCCTCGACGATCCGGCGGCAGATCCGGCGCTCGCCGAGCGATCGCTGCGCGATGTGGCGTTGGCAAACCGTCTCTTCGGTGGACGCCGCGCGGTCGTGCGCGAAGTGTCGCGATTACTCACCAGCGAGCACGCACACGCGACGATCAGCCTGCTGGATCTTGGGACGGGACTTGGCGACATCCCGAACGCGGCGCAACGTGTGGCCGCGCGGCGCGGACTTGAGCTTCGCACGATCGGCCTTGAGCTCACGCCGCGGCTTGCACGCGCTGCGCGTTCGTCCTGCAGCGCGGTCGTTGCCGGCAGCGCGATGTCCCTGCCCTTTGCCGATCGCAGTGTCGACATCGTGACCTGCTCACAAGTCCTGCACCACTTTGAAGGCGCTGAGGCCGAGCAGCTGCTTCGCGAATGTACCCGCGTCGCGAGAGTGGGCGTGGTCATCGGCGACCTGCGCCGAAGTTGGCTCGCCGTGGCCGGACTCTGGGCCACAAGTTTCGCACTCGGCTTTCACCCGGTGAGCCGTCATGACGGTGTGGTCTCTATACTCCGCGGCTATACTCCCAAAGAGCTAGCCCGTTTGATTGAGAAGGTCACGCACCAGCACCCCGTGGTGCGACGGGCTTTGGGATGGCGCGTGACAGCCACGTGGACCGTCGCTATCACTTCACCATGACCAACCCACCGCTTCGCCCATCGTTCGCGTTGGACGCCCCGGCGACAGACCGCCTCATGACCACGGTCGATGAGCGCCTCGTCCGTGCACCGCTCGCGCGGATTTTCGAAATCGCGCGCGAGGTGGAGCACTGGCCAGCGTATCTTTCGCACTACCGGTTCGTGCGGTTCCGTGAGCGGGCCGCTGATGGCGGCGGGCTTGTCGAGATGGCCGCGAATCGCCCGTTCGGTCTGCTCAACTGGCCAACGTGGTGGCTTTCGGAGATGGCGGTAAACCATACCGTGCCCTGGGTCCGCTATCGGCACATTGGCGGAATCACGACGCGGATGGATGTTGAATGGAGTTTCACGCAAACGCCTGAGGGTACGTTGACGCGCATTGTACACGTGTGGAATGGTCCATCGTGGCCGCTGATCGGCCGCTTTGCTGCAACGCAGGTGATCGGTCCAGTGTTTGTGCATGGCATCGCGTCGCGAACGCTCGAGGGTTTAGCGCGCGTCGCCGAGCAGTCGGTCCCGCTGCGCGGTGGAACAGCACACGGAGTCGCACACGGAGTCGCACACGGGCTCGCACACGGGCTCGCACACGGAGTGGCACACGGAGTCGCACACGGAGTCGCACACGGAGTGGCACGTGAAGTGGTACCCGGAGTGACGCGATGAGCGAGATCACACGTGCGCCCGCCCCCGATCACGCGACAGGCCGACGTCGCGTCGCCATCACCGGCATCGGCTGCGTGACCCCGCTTGGCACGGGCGTGGAGGCCTTGTGGAACGGGCTGCGCGCCGAACGTTCGGTGGTCGGCGCCATCTCGCGTTTTGACGCCTCGATCTTTCGGAGCCGGTGCGCCGCGAGTGTGAACGATTTCAACGCGGAAGACTATCTCGATGCGCGTCGCGTGAAGCGCTTGGATCGGTTCGGACAGTTCAGCGTCGTGGCATCACGACTGGCCGTCGATGACAGCGGCATCAATCTGGCGGTCGAGAATCGCGAACGGATCGGCGCCATGATGGGTACCGCACTGGGCGGTGTGGCGTATGCGGAGGAGCAAGCAGCGCACTTCATGCGCGGAGGCCTGCGTGATGTTGACGCGACCCTCGCGCTGTGCGTTTTTGGCGGTTCGTCCAGCTGCAACATCGCCATTGAGTTTGGTGTGTCTGGGCCGAACAGCACCAACGCGATGAGTTGTGCGTCGGGAACGATTGCCATTGGTGAAGCCTTCCGGCAAATCCGCGATGGCTACGCCGACGTGATGATCGCTGGCGGCGCGGAGGCCCCGTTGGCCACGCTGTGTTTCGGGGCGTTCGCGTTGATTCGGGCCATGTCATCGCGCAATGACGCGCCCGAGTACGCGTCCCGCCCATTCGACAAAGATCGTGACGGCTTTGTGATGGGCGAGGGTGCCGCCGTGCTGATTCTTGAAGAGTGGGAGCGCGCCGTCGCTCGCGGGGCGCGTATTTATGGCGAGATGGCCGGCTTCGGGACCACCAACGATGCCCATCACATGACCGCGCCGCTGCCGGGTGGTGCACAAGCGGCGCGCTGCATGCGCCAGGCGCTGGCGGACGCCGGGGCCGCGCCGGAGCAGATCGACTACATCAACGCGCACGGCAGCAGCACGCCGCTGAACGATCCCACGGAGACGGTGGCCATCAAAGCGGTGTTTGGCGCGCACGCCGATCGCGTCCCGGTGTCAAGCACGAAAGGGTACTACGGCCATGCCCTCGGCGCGTCGGGCGCCTTCGAGGCCGCGATCTGTGCGCTGGTGCTGCAACGGGGCTGGATTCCCCCCACGCTGAACCTCGATGCGCCCGACCCCGAGTGCACCTTGGACTACGTGCCGAAGACCGGACGAGACCTGCAGGCTGAGACGGTGCTGAGCAACAGCTTCGGGTTTGGCGGCATCAACGCCAGTTTGGTCCTGCGTCGCGCGCCGATGTGAGGCCAAGAGAAGCGAACGGCCGGCCGCGACGACGAGGCAAGCGGCCGTCCGCGACGACGAAGGCAGCGGTCTTCAGCTATGAGCCGAAGGTGTCCGTGTAGCGCTGCATGCTCTCCCGAATCATGCGCATGGCACTCACACTGTCTTCCCATCCGCCAATTTCCACCCGTTTGCCTTCCAGGTCTTTGTAGATGCCAAAGAAGTGCTCCACTTCTTTCAAGAAGTGCGGCGACAGGTCGGCGATGTCGAACACATCGTTGTAGTAGGGATCGTCTGATGGTACCGCAAGGATTTTTTCGTCCGGCTCACCCTTGTCGAGCATGCGCAGCACGCCGATCGGCCGAGCGGAGATCTGGCAGCCGGTGAACGTGGGCTCGTTGATTTTCACCAGGATGTCCATCGGGTCGCCATCTTCGTGCAACGTGCGAGGGATGAAGCCATAGTCGCTGGGATAGTGCACGGCCGAATACAGCACGCGGTCGAGTTTAAAGTGACCGGTCTCTTTGTCGAGCTCATACTTGTTGCGTGACTTCCCTGGGATTTCGATAATGGCAGTCACCTGCTCGGGAGCGTTCTTCCCGGTCGGCGTGTCGTGCCAAGGATGGTGTAGCATGTCAGGACTCCCGCGCGAGCGGTGTGTGGACGTACGTGATACGACGCAGACGATTTAGCGGAGCACCCGCCACGACGACTCGTGTAGGAGCCACTAGGAACGCAGCGCGGCGAGGATGTGCGCACCGCCGTGTTCGTGCAGGTGACGCGCCAGCGCCCTGCCCGCGACCTCGGGATTGGCAAGATCCACCAGCATCGATCCGCGCACGACCTGGGTGCCGTCAACCGAGGCAATCACACCGTGCAAGATCGCGCCTTCAGCACCGTGCATCATCGCGGCGCCGATCGGCACCTGACAGCCGCCTTCGAGCGCCGCCAGCAGCGACCGTTCGGCGGTGATGGCACAGCGCGTGGGGGCATGATCGAGCGTGCGAAGGATGGCGGTCATGTGCGCGTCATTCGCGCGCGCCTGAACGGCAATGGCGCCTTGGCCCGGCGCACTGAGCCAGAGTGGCGGATCCAGCAACGCCACGATGCGATCGTTCAGGCCCAGCCGGTTGAGTCCGGCGGCCGCCAGCAGTGCTGCATCCACCTGCCCTTCGTCGATCTTGCGCAGCCGGGTCCCTACATTGCCCCGGAGTTCGAGCACCTCAAAGTCCGGACGCAGGGCACGCAGTTGCGCGCGGCGACGCAGCGACGACGTGCCCACGCGTGCCCCGTGTGGCAACTCATGCAGCGAGCGGGCCGTGACGCCCGGCCCGGTCACCAGTGCATCGCGCGGATCTTCGCGCTCCAGCAGCGCGATGATGGACAGACCCTCGGGGTCGGCCGTCGGCAAGTCCTTCAGCGAATGCACGGCGCAATCGGTGCGACCGGCAACAAGATCAGCTTCCAGTTCCGCGGTAAAGAGTCCCTTTTCGCCAATGGCGTTCAACGGACGGTCGAGGATACGATCACCGATCGTGGTATACGTGATCAGTTCGCTCGCCACGCCGCGTTCCGCCAGTTGCGCCGCGACCAATCGCGCTTGCCGCAAGGCCAGCTCGGACGAGCGCGTGCCAATGCGCACTACAGTATTGATCATGCTGTCGGTCATGCTATCGGTCATGCTGTCGGTCATGCTGTCGGTCATGCTGAATGTTCTGAAGTTGGTCGTAACGAGGAAAACGCTGCAATGATGCTGCGCACAAAAGATGGAACAGACGCGCTTTCGGATTCGACCTTGACCGGGAACCCCGCGGTGCGCGCGGCGCGCGCCGTGACCGGGCCGATGCAGGCGACCGGGAGTCGACGCGCGTGCTCCGGAGGAAGCGCCGCCAACAGGGCATCCACGGCACTCGGCGCCGCCACGGTCACCAAATCCAGTGCCCCTTCTGCCACGAGTGCGCGCAACCGCCGCTGTCCCTCGGGGTCTGGCGCACTGCGGTACACGGGCACCACATCAACGATGGCCCCCAATGCCTCAAGACCCGACGGCAGCACATCGCGTGCGCCCTCCGCCGACGGGTACAACATGCGTGCGTGTTCCACGTCGCCGCGCGCGGCCATCGCGTCAACCAACCCTTCCGCCAAAAAGCGCGCCGGTACCAGTGTGGCGCGCCAGCCGTGCGACTCGGCCGCACTCGCCGTCGCGGTACCGACGACCGCAATTTTCTGCTCTCGCAACGCCAACCCCGCACGCGTCAGCGCGTCGGACAAATGCTGCACCGCATTCGCGCTGGTCAGAAGCACCCACTCGTACTCATCCAGGCGCGCGAGCGCCGCATCGATCGGCGCCGTAGGCAGTGTATCGATGCGCGTGAGCGGGAGCTCGACGACCGCCGCACCAACGTCGCGCAGCGCCTCGGCAAGCGCGCCGCCGCGACCTTCGGCGCGGGTGACGGCAATTCGGACGCCGTCGAGCGCCGCGTGCGACACGGACGCCGACCGCTCAGCACGTGGCGTCGCGCTCACGGGAACGTCCTCACGATGCGCGTCGCGAGCAGCGCGTACTCACAGGGCGCACTCACGGCGCGCGGCGCGTATGGGCGATGCGACGACGCAGCACCATGACGTAGCCCGCGTAGACGATCGCGGCGACGGCGTAGCCGCCCCACATGTACGCGCTCGTATCGGGCGGCCCGCCCGGCTTCGGGACAAAGGCCACTCTGCCTGCCGTGTCCTGCACGCTGGCGGCCACCAAGGCGATCGGCGTGCTCGGCATCATGCTGACTCAAGCGCGGCGCGCGCGTCGCGCATGGTGGCCCAGCGGTAGCGCATGCGAAGGAGTGCGACGAACAACAGCAGAAACGCCACGGTGGAGAACCCGAACGTCGTCAGCATTTCGATGGGAAGCTTGGGCTTTTCGGGCGCGAGCACGACCGGCTCGGGATGCATGCCTCGAAACAACGTGACGGTGAGATGAATGAACGGGACGAGGAGCGCCGCCAGCGAACCCATCACGGCCGACAATCGGGCGCGGCTTTCTTGCGACTCCACGGCGCCCCGCAACACCAGGTACGCCAGCACCAGCAACCAGAGAAACAGCGTGCTGGTAAGGCGCGCTTCCCACGCCCACCACGTACCCCAGCTGCTACGTCCCCAGATCGGCCCCGTGGTCAACACGACGCCCATGAATACCAGCCCCACTTCGGCCGATGATTCGGCGAGTCGATCAATCCGGTCGTCCTTGATCCACAGGTACATGATGCTCGACACCGCCAGCAACCCGCATGCGATGTACAACCCGACCACCGCCGCCGGCACGTGGATGTAGAAGATTTTTTGCACGGCCCCGAGCATCGCGTCAGCCGGCGTGAAGAACAGCGCGCGAACGACCGCGCCGATGCAGGCAAGCGCCGCAACAATCATCAAGACATCCACGCCATGGTCGTCTACGCGTAGCCACGGCGCACTCGCGCTTGACGAGTTCGCTCCTGGCCCACGAGTTGTCGACGACACCAGCGCCATGCCTACTCCTCGATCGTAAACGGAAACGCCACCACGCACGCGGACACGAACACCAGATCGAACGCCACCAGTACCTTCAGCCACGCGAGGCCATCACCGATCGGCTGTCCGCGCATGATCAGCGCCGATGCTTGTGCGGCAGGGATCACCAGCGGGACGAAAAACGGCAACGTCATCATCGGCAACAGCAGTTCCGCCAGTCGCGTATTCGACGCGATTGCGGCGAAGAGCGTGCCAACCGCCGACAGCCCCACCGACGCCAGGAGGATGATCACCACGACCGCCCACCAGTCTGGCCCGACCGAAAGATCGAAGAAGAGTACCACCGCCGGAAGCGCCAGCGCCTGCACCGCCGCCACGAATACCAGATTCGCCATGACCTTCCCGGCAAAGATCGACTCCCGCGACATCTGGGAAGCCAACAAGGCGTCAAACGCGCGGTCCTGCTGCTCCAGTGCAAACGACCGATTCAAGCCCAGCAAGCCCGCGAAGGTAAAGATGACCCACAGCACCCCCGGCGCGAGCTCAAACGCCGGAATGCCCGTGGGGTCCCATGTAAACCGAAAAATGACGACCGCGAGCACCGCGAACACCGACGCGGCGAGGAATGCGCTGCGCGTGCGAAACTCGATCAGCAGGTCTTTTCTGGCCACCTGCCATGCGTCTGTTAGGAAACGCGGTGCCCTATGCGATCGTGTCATTCGGCCCCCTCACTCACGAGCGAGCGATACTGGCGCTGGTATGCGGTCACATCGATGCCGTTGGCCCCGGCCTGTTCGGTGTGCGCGAATCGACCGTTCAGCATGATGGCCGTGTGGGTGGCCAACGCCAGCCCTTCGTGCAGATGATGCGTAATCAGGACCACCGCCGCCCCGTCGTGCAAAGCGTCGCGCAGGGCCTGCGTCAGCGCGCTGGCGCCCACCTCGTCCAGCCCCGTGTACGGTTCATCAAGCAAGACCAGTCGCGGGCGATGCACCAGCGCGCGCGCGATCGAGACGCGCTGCTGCAGTCCACGACTGAGCGCGCGCACCAGCGTATCGGCGCGGTCGGGGAGCCGCAGGTGCGACAGGACGCGCGTGGTCTCTCCTTCAACATCCAGTACCCCCTGGCATTCGGCGGCGAAGCGAATGTTCTCGCGGGCCGTCAGCGCCCCATACAGCATGGTGTGGTGTGAGATCAGTCCGATCAGTCGTCGCGTCGCCCCTTCTCCCGGCAGCGTGTGCCCGTCCAGGCTCACTGTGCCGCTGGAAGGCTTAAGCAGGCCGCCCAACATGCGAAGCAGCGTCGTCTTTCCCGCGCCATTCGGGCCAAAGAGCGCGAGGCACTCACCGGAACGCAAGGTCAGACGCACCTCGTCCACCGCCGCCCGACCGCCGAAGCGACGCACCAAGGCGGTTGCCTCAAGGAGTGGGGCCCGAACTGCGGCACGCACAGACGCCTCGTGGGCGCTGTGTCTTGGGTGCCCCGTGCCTGGCGATCGATCGTCCGCGAGCATGGCACAAGTGTAGCAGGGTGCCAGCGCTCACGCCGGTTGCTTGCATGTGGTGCGCGCGTGCAGCTTATCCATGTCGCTTATCCATGCCGCTGGCGTGGACCGCTCACGCATGCCGCTCGCGCACCCCGCGCACGCAGACCGCGTGGGTGTGTGCGGAGGGTGCGACTGCCGTGACGGACAATAGCCCACCTGATTCAACGCCCAGCCCCATCTGCCCTCATGAGCGCCAGCGATATCGACGTCCTGTTGCAGGAGCATCGGAAATTCCCGCCCCCGGCGGAGTTTCAACGCGCCGCGCGAGTGCAGACGAGTGCCGTGCACAGCGAAGCCGCAGCGGATCCGGAGGCGTTCTGGGCCAAGGAGGCTGGTGAGCTGACGTGGAGCACGCCGTGGAGTTCCGTGTTGAAATGGACGCCGCCGCATGCCACGTGGTTTGAGGGTGGCGAATTGAACGTGAGCGTGAACTGTGTGGACCGCCACATTCATGGCCCGCGCAGAAACAAGGCGGCGATCATCTGGGAAGGCGAACCCGGCGACCGGCGCACGTTCACCTACTGGGACGTGTATCGCGAGGTCAACCTGGCCGCGAACATGCTCAAGAAGTTGGGCGTTGCGAAAGGCGATCGGGTGGCGATCTACTTGCCCATGATTCCCGAAGCCGTGTTCGCCATGCTGGCCTGCGCGCGCATTGGCGCGGTCCATACGGTGGTCTTCGGCGGATTCTCACCCGAGTCGTTGCGTGACCGGATTAACGATTGCCAGTGCAAGGTGCTCATTACCGCCGATGGTGGCTATCGTCGCGGGCAAGTCGTGCCGCTTAAGCGCAACGCCGACAAAGCGCTGGAAGATTGCCCAACGATCGAGCACGTGCTGGTCGTGATGCGGAAACGGAGCAGCGTGGGCGACGAGATGTTCGCGCAGATGCAAGAGGGGCGTGATCACTGGTGGCATCGCCTCAAGCGTGATGTGCCCAAGCTGTGCGCGCCGGAGCCCATGAAGGCCGAGGATCTGCTCTTCATCCTGTACACCTCGGGCACCACAGGTAAACCCAAAGGCATCGTGCATACCACCGGTGGCTATCTCACCGGCGCGTACGCCACCACCAAGTACGTGTTTGATATCAAAGACGAAGATGTGTACTGGTGCACAGCCGATATTGGCTGGATAACCGGGCATTCGTATTTGGTGTACGGCCCGATGGCCAATGGTGCGACGTGCGTGGTGTACGAAGGCGCACCAGACTGGCCGGAGAAAGATCGCTTCTGGGAGATCTGCGAGCGCTACGGCGTGACCATTTTCTACACGGCGCCAACGGCCATTCGCGCGTTCATGAAGTGGGGTGCGCCCTTCGTTGAACAGCACGACTTGTCGCAACTGCGACTGCTGGGATCGGTGGGCGAGCCCATCAATCCCGAAGCGTGGATGTGGTATCACAAACACATCGGCAAAGAACGCTGCCCGATCGTGGATACGTGGTGGCAAAC
>JANOPS010000342.1:0-9224 GCA_031421995.1 Gemmatimonadaceae bacterium | reverse complement strand
GACCCTCGCCGCGAGCACCCTGCGCACCGCGTCGATCGCCAAAGAACGCGTCACCGTGCATCGCACCACCCTGGAGCGCGAATCGCGATTGCGTGCGGTGCTGACCGACATGTTGCGGCACGCGCCGTCGGCCGAGCTGGTTGAGGAGCCGCTGATGCGGCTGGACACACCGGCGCCAGACGATTCGCGGCTCGTGTTTTTGTCGAAGGGTGTGCGTGCGCCGTTTGGCACGGGCCCCACGTGGCGCGTGACGTTGAGCGCCACCGATAGTGGCCTCACCCTGGACGCAGAACCGATTGGCGTTGCGCAGGACCGGACGCGATTGCACACGATCGTCCCGAGTGTTACGGGGCTTGACGTGCAGCTGCTTGAGCGCGCCACGACCACCTCGCGCGGTGCGTGGCGCAGCGACTGGCCGTTAGCGCAAGCGCGGCCGGCCATGATTGCGTTGCATTTTCGCGAAGCGCGCGCCAACGCGCCGCTGGTGGTTTCGCTTGATCCGTTGGCCTTGATCGCGGAGCGCCGATGACGCGGCAAGCGCATCGCCGCGGCGTATTCTCGCGACGACCTCGGCGCGGGGTGGCGCTCGTGGTTGTGCTCTGGACCATAGCGCTCCTGGCCACGGTGACGGCCGTTGCCAGCAGTGGCTCGCGAACCAGCGCCTCGATCGCCCGCAACGTCCGTGCGCAAGCGACCGCACGGGCGCTGGCAGAAAGCGGCATTCTCGCGGCCAGCGTGTTGATTGATGACTCACTGCGGGTGTTGGCCAACGACGCAGCGGCGCGTGATAACTTCTTGTCTCGCCTGGAGCCGATTACCGGACCGTCGGTGACGCTGGTGCAGGATACGCTCGGCGACGGGGTCTTCGCGGTCACAGTCGTTGACGTCAGCGCCCGTCTGGACGTCAACCTGGCCGGTGTCGATGGCCTGACTCGCTTGTTCTCGTTTGCCGGTTCGCCGGCGACGGCGCGAGTGATGGCGGAACGCATCGACGCCGCGGCGCGTGGTGTTGGCGAGACGGTGACTGACGCGCGCTTGCAAGCGCGCGACTCGCTGGCCGCGGTGTTGTTGGGGCGCGAGGACGGTCCGCTTCGCCGACGTCCGTTTGAAACGCTCGATCAGCTGCGCGACATTGCGGGGCTTGATCTCGCGTTGTTGACGCGCGCGGCGCCGTGGTTGACGGTCGATGGGGACGGCAAGATCAATCGCCGTGCGGCGTCGCGGGAGGTTCGCGCGGCGGCCTCCGGGTCGTTGACTGATGCCCCGTCTCGCGTACTGCTGATTTCCCGTGGGTGGGAGATCGGCCATCCGTTATCGCGACAGATCGAGGCCGTGTATGATGTGAGTGAAAGCGGCCTGCGTCTTGTGCGGTGGCGGGAGCGAGAGCTATGAGCAAGCCGATTGGCATCCTGCTCGATCCCGATGCGGCGCGTGTGTTGATGCGGCAGGGAGGAAGCGAGGTGGTGCGGGACGTCGCGTGGGATCCGGACGCCCCGGAGGCGATGGTGGAGGCACTGCGGGCGCTTGTGGGCGCGCCGTCGGCCTTCGTGGTGATCGTGGGACTAGGCTTTCTGGAGGTCGCCGAACCGGAGCTGCCTCCGCTGGATGCTAGCGCGAGACAAGCGCTGCTCTGGCGCGACGCGGATCGGTATTTCCCGATCGCCGAGCCGGTCGCGGTCGCGTGTGCCAACGGTGTGGCCATGGCGTTGTCGGCCACACGCCTTGATACATGGCTTCGCGCGCTGCGAGCGCTGGCGCCGGTCTGCGCGGTGATTTCGTCGCCGCAAGCGTACGCGCGCGTGCTGGGCACGGGCGCCGCACACGTTGCCGTTGGCGTTGGAGAAATCGGCGTGGTCCGTGCTGAGCATGGTATGGTGCGCTCGGTGCGACGCGCGTCGATGCCGCGCGCTGGCCAGTCGTCGGCACCAGAGGTCGTCACGTCGGTGTCGCTTCAGGACGTGCTTCGCGATGCGCCCACGTGGCGCGAGGCGCCGCTGAGTGAACAGCTGCTCGACGCGACCCTCTCGCGCGCGATGCGCCGCGATACGCGGCGACGCTGGGCCACATCGGGCGTGCTGTTGGTCAGCGCGTTGGCCCTGTTGGTGGCCGCCGCCGATCATACGCGAAGCAAGCAGCTGGCCACGCTGCAGCAATTCGTCGAGGTGCTGTCGGCGCGCGCGCAGCCTGCCGAGCGGGCGGAGACCCGACGAAGCCGCGCGCAGGCTGAACTCGCGATGCTCGCTGAGGCAGATGCGCGGCAAACCGCTGCTGATGCGCCGCTCGCCGTGCTCGCGCAGTTGACACGCGCCTTGCCCCGTGACGCCTTTGTGCAGCGCCTGGAGTTCGATGGCCAGCAATGGCGCGTGGATGGTACGGCCGACAACGCGCCTCGTCTCGTGCCGTTGCTGGACGGCAACGCGCGCTTTCGTGACGTGCGCATCGCCGCGCCGAGCCAGCGGTTTCTGGATGTGGGCCGCCAGCGCGAGTCGTTTGCGATCAGTTTTCGCATGCACACCGCCGACGGAGGTGCTCGTGGCGCGCCCTGAGTCCGAACGGCGGCGCGAACAGCGCGTGCTGCTTGGCGGCGTGATCATCACGGCCGTCGCGCTCTTGGTGACTTATGGTGCGCTGCCGTTCGCGCGTCGGTGGCAGCTTCGCGAGGCGCAGATTACCGGTGCGCAGGAGCGCATCGCGTACTTGGTTGGATTGACTGAGCGAACGGCCTCACTGGAGGCGGCTGCAGCGAACGACGAGCGCGTGCTGTCCGCACAAACACGTCGGGTGCTGCACGCGCGCTCCACCACCCTCGCCGCGAGTGCGACACAGGCATTCCTGCAGGACCTGGCGGACGCGAGTCAGGTCGTGGTGTCGCGTCTTGAGGTCTCGACGGATGACAGCGTGACGGCGGGTGGTACGAGCGCTGGTTCGCCCGAGACGGCGGCTGCATCGCTGCAGTACGTGCCGGTGTCGTTCTCCGCCTACGGGGATATCGGTGGCGTGACGAGTGTTTTGCAAACGCTGGCTGGCGGCCCGCGCGTGATGATAGTGGAGTCGCTGGCCTTGCAGCGGAACGCCGCGCTGGCTGGCGCGCCTGACGTGGTGCAGTTCACGGTCAAGTTGCGCGCACCGGTGCTGCCGCAATGACCACGCTCCTGCGCCCCGCCGTGTTGAACGGGGTGGCGACGATGTGCGCCGTCGCCGCCTGCATCGTATTTGTCTGGCCGTCGTGGGGTCTCGAAGTGCAGACACCGAGCGCGGGCACGCCTGGCGTTACAGTCCCGGGACCAGTGCTCCGTGTGGCGGCGCGGGGGGCGGACGCAGACTCACTCGCATCGGTGGTGGTTGCCGGAAATCTGTTCAGCGCCACGCGACAGGCGCCCCGCACGCGCTTTGTGCCGCCGGGCCAAGCGACCGTCATGGCCGCGGCGATGAGCGGCGCGATGGACTCGACCGGCGCGATGAACCAGGGATCGTTGGCCGACAGTCTGCCGCGCCTCACGGGCATTGTGACGACCAACGGAGAGCGTCGGGCGTTAGTCCAGTTCGTATTGGCTGATGGCGCGCCGCAGCTCTATGCCGTGGGTGATGCGCGTGCCGGGTTTCGTGTGCTTCGCATTGAATCGGACAGGGTGGTACTTGTTACACGCAGCGGTACGCGTACGCTTCGGCTTTCGCCGCGGACGCCGCCGGACTCTCTCGGAAAACAGCCGTGATTCCTTTTCATGTTACAGGGCGGCGGGTGCCGCCCGCGCGAGCGGCGTACGGTCGACGGATGGCCCGTGCGGTGATGGCCCGTGCCGTGATGGCGAGTGCCGTGATGGCGAGTGCCGCCTTGGCTTGCGTCGCGACGGCATGTTGGCCTGCCCAGGCACGCGCGCAAGCGCGACCGTCTCGATCGCCTGTTCCTCCGGCCGTCACCCCAGCACCCGTCTCGGCGCAGGGCACGTCGTTGGACTTTGTCAACGCGCGTTTGGTTGATGTCATTCGCACGTTCGCGACGATGCTTGGCCGAACGATTCTGACGAGTGATATCCCCGATGTGCGCATCACGTTCTCGACCGCCACGCCGGCCCGTGCCGGAGACTTGGAACGCATCTTCGAGTCACTGCTGGAGTCGAACGCCTTGATGCTGGTCTCCAACGGCACCGTGGCGCAGGTGATGCCCACGGATAAAGCGCCGGCGACCGGACCGCTGCGCACGGGGTTCACATTTCCTGATCCGCCGCCGCTGGGCCTGGTCACGCAACTCGTGCCGCTCATGTCGATCCGTGCGGACGAGGGCGCCGACGCGCTCAAAGCCATTATCTCCAAGGGCGCGCGCGTGGAAGCAGTCGCGCGCTCAAACGCGTTGCTGATCACCGATCGCGGCGCGAACGTGGCGCGCTATCTCGACTTGCTCCAGAAACTGGATGCGGCACCCGCCGGGGAATCGGGCCTGCGCACCTATGTCGTGAACCTCAAGTATGCGTCCGCGGAGGATCTCGCCGGCGCGCTGGGCCAATTGTTTGGTGCGCAAGTGGCGACGAACACCACGGGATCGCTGAGTGATCGCTCACTCTCACGAGCCCTCGACACGTTTCGGTCTCGCGACGCCGAGACGTTCCGGCAACGGGCGATGCCCAGTGCGGGTGGCGGGACCGCGCCGGCGATGTCGGCAACCCCACGAGACTCGGCGTCCGGTCTGCTGGTTGGGCGCACGACGATTGTGGCGAACGCGCCAACCAATGCGCTCGTCATTCGCACGGCACCACCCAACTATCCGCTGTTGCGCGAAACCATCGATGCGCTCGATACGCGGCCAGCGCAGGTGTTGTTTGAAGTGACGATCGCCGAAATCGCCCTGGGTCGCGGGTTTGAGTTTGGCGTGGACTGGTCGGCGGTCAATCGTGGTGGCGACGTGCAAGGGCAGTTTGGCAACACGGGCGTCCCTGACTCGAGCTCTACGTCCGCGTTGCTTCGACTGGTGCGATTGGATGGGACGGCCGTTCGCGCGCTGCTGCGCTCGATCGCCACCACGAGCGATGTTCGCGTGCTCTCGACCCCGGAGATTGTGGCCACGAACAACCGCGAAGCGACCATTCTGGTCGGCAGCAAAGTGCCGTTCATTTCGTCGACGCGACTGGGGAATGATGTGTCGATTGATCGCGCGGTGCAGTATCAAGACGTGGGCACGAAACTCTCCATCATTCCGACGATCAACGATGACGGCTACGTGTCTGTGCAGCTCCTGCAAGAGGTGAGCTCGCTCACGACACAGACCGTGGCGGCGGCGCTCAGCGCGCCGGTGATTTCGACGCGCGAGGCCAGCACGCGGGCCATCCTCCGCGACGGACAAACCGTGGTGATTGCCGGACTCATTGGCGACACGCGCACCACGACCAATCAGGGCATCCCGCTGCTCATGGACATTCCCTATCTCGGGGCGTTCTTTCGTCGGCAGACGGTGAACCGCCAGCGCACCGAGCTGGCGATCTTCGTGACGCCGTATGTGGTGCGCAGCGATGCGGATGCCGACGCCATTCGCGAACGTCTTCGCAAGAGCCTTGAGTCGCGGTCGCCGGGGGTGCTCGATGGCACGCCGCTGACCCGTAAGCCACCAGGCGGCTCGCCGGATCGCTGATGGCCAACGGCCCAGAGTCTGAATCGTCGGTGTCTTCAGTGTCGCCGTCGGTGTCGCCGTCGGTGCCTTCGTCGGTGCCTTCGTCGGTGCCTTCGTCGGTGCCTTCGTCGGTGCCTTCGTCGGCACTGCACGTTGCGTCGCCGGAACGTGATGCGCGTATTCTGCGAGACGCGGCCGCTGCCCTGCTCGCGCAGCAGTTCCCCGCGCGGTGGCTTGAGGAGCACGCCGTGCTGCCGATCGCCGTGACCGAACAGGACGCGATCATTGCCGCGGACGGCGCCATTGCGCCGTTGGTGCTCGACGTGCTTGGGCGCACCCTGCGGCGGGCGATCACCGTGCGGCTGTATGCCGCGGCGGACATTCGCGCGGCGCTCGTGGCCGTGCCGAGAGCCACGGGGCGAACGACTGCGGGAGGCCACGCGTCCGCAGCAGAGATGACATTGCGCGGCGACGCGACCGAATCGCTGGACGATCTTCGCGCCCTTGCCAGCCGCGAGCCGGTGATTCAAGTGGTGAACGCGCTGCTCTCCGAGGCCGTGCGCAGCGGCGCGAGTGACGTGCACTTTGAATCGACGGTCGACGGTCTCCGCGTGCGCATGCGTCGCGATGGGGTGCTGCACGATGTGCAGCAGTTGGGGATCGGATTTCAGGCGGGTGTGCTGTCTCGTTTGAAAGTGGTGGCCGGTTTGGATATCGCGGAGCGACGCCTTCCGCAGGACGGACGCGCGCGCGTGCACATCGACGGTCGTGATGTGGATCTGCGACTCTCCACGCTGCCGGCATTGCACGGTGAGAGCCTGGTCCTTCGTTTGCTCGACAGCGGAAGCGGCGACGGGCGCACGCTCGGCGATTTGGGCATCACCGCCCCGGTGCAGGAAGCGTGGCAGCAACTCGTCGGGAGAAACTCCGGTCTGTTGCTCGTGACCGGACCGACCGGCTCCGGCAAGACGACCACGCTGTATGCTGCCTTGGCTGCGCGCAGCACGCCCGGCGTGAAAGTGGTTACGGTCGAAGACCCCGTGGAGTATCGCCTCGACGGCGTGGTGCAGCTGCCGGTGAACGTCAAGGCGGGGTTCGGGTTTCCGAACGCGTTGCGGGCGATTCTCCGTCATGACCCCGACGTCATTCTTGTAGGTGAGTTGCGCGACGCGGAGACGGCTGACATCGCTGTACAAGCGGCGCTCACGGGGCATCTGGTGCTGAGCACGTTGCATACGACCGATGCAACCGGTGCGCTCGCACGATTGACGGAAATGGGGGTGCCGCCCTATCTGCTCGCGGCCACCCTGCAGGGGGTGCTTGCGCAACGGCTCGTGCGGCGGACGTGCGATGCGTGCGCCGCGTGGCGACCGTTAACGCGCGCTGAGGCCGCCGCGACGCGTGACCTTGCACCAGCCATCACGGCGGTCCGCGAGGGTCGCGGTTGTGCGGCCTGCGCGCAAAGCGGCTATCGTGGACGCGCGGCGATCACCGAGTTGCTGACCGTCGACGACGCGCTGCGCGCTGCGTTTGTCGCTGGTACGTCGCTCGACGCCCTGCGCGCCTTGGTGCGTGAACGCGGCGTGACCTCGCTGCAACACGACGGGTGGCGGGCGGTCCGCGAGGGGAGCACCACGATCGACGAGGTGACGCGCGTGGTGAGCGAGGACGACGGACGGTGACGGAGCACGTCGCGTCGCGCACACGGTGGCAATACCACGCGGCCAACGCCGAGGGCGCGGCCGTGCGCGGCGAGATTGACGCGCTCTCGGAGCGCGATGCGATCGATACGTTGCGGCGGCGCTCGTTGTGGGTGGTAGAGCTGGTGCCGCTCTCGGGAGCGGTGCGAAATACGGGATCGGCGGGGACGCGACGAGCAGGGATTCTAGAGCGCTTTCGTGCATCCGATGATCGCGATCTGGCCATCGTGGTGCGATCGGTGGCCACGCTGACGGGAGCGGGCGTGCCGCTGTATCGCGCGCTGTCGTATGCCGCGCAGGAAGCCACCGGACCGCAACTGCGTGACGCGTTTGGCGCGGTTCGCGACGGCGTTGCGCGGGGCGACTCGCTCAGTGTGGCGGTCGGCCGCCATGCAGTCTTTCCACCCATGTTTGCGCCACTGATTGCCGCTGGAGAAGCATCGGGCACGTTGGACGCGAGTTTGACGCTGCTGGCGGATCATCTTGAACGGCGCCAGGCGCTGCGTTCCACGGTGAGCAGTGCCTTGGTCTACCCGTCGATTCTCGGTGCGGCGTCGATCATTGGCGTGGTGGTGATTCTGGCGGTGGTCGTCCCGCGCTTTGGTGCCCTCATCGCCGACAGTGGAGGCCAGCTGCCGATGAGCACGCGGGCGCTGATTACGCTGAGCACTGTGATGGTCAAGGGCTGGTGGGTGTGGCTTGGTCTGGTCATTGGCGCGGCGTTGGTTGCGCGATACCTGTGGCGCGAGCCCTCTGCACGGCGGCGCATCGACGCGTCGCGACTTGGATGGCCGGTGATTGGGCGATTGGAGCGGACGCAGGCGGCGGCCGCGTACACGGGGACGCTGGCGATCGGTTTGCGATCGGGGGTGTCGCTCTTGGGGTCGATGGCGCTGGCCCGTGGCGTGGTTGGCAACGCTCAGCTTGCCGCGTCCCTGCGCGAGGCCGAGGATCGCGTGCGGGGCGGCGAGCGCGTGGCAACGGCGGTGTCTGGACTGTTACCGCCGTTGGCGGAGCGCCTGTTAGACGCTGGCGAGGTGAGCGGCGACTTGGCTGGGCTGGCGGCTCGCGCAGCTGAGGCCGCCAACAGCGAACTGCAGCGCGCGGTGGCGCTGGCCGTCACCCTTATAGAGCCGGTGATGATTCTCGGCTTCGGCGGGGTGGTGGGATTCGTGGCCCTCGCCCTGCTGCAGGCGATTTATGGACTTAACGCCACCACGATGTGACTCGTCTGACGGTCTGCGGTCGGTCTGCGGGTTGGCCGTGACCATGGAAGGCCCAGACTATCACAAATTTGGCACTTTCGTCACAGACTGCGGGTCCATACCAGCCGATTCTACGTTCGGTACACAAAAAACGTTGACAGATGCAACAAAAAGCTTGACCGTATAGGCAGGAGTTCGTCCACAACCCATCGGTGATATTATGCCCACACCAACGGACGTAGGAACGCGCGAGCAGGACGGCCTTGAAACAGGCGAGACGACGTCATCCAGCCGTCGTCGGTTTTTTGCCCTTGGAGCGGGCGCCGTCGCGACGATGGCGGCGGCGAGCGCCACCACGGCGCAGACTTTCGGGCGTGGCAAGCCGATCAAGAAGACGCAGCCTGCGGGTATTCGCCCCGATCCGTCGACCGCGTGGACTGACCCCCTGTTGCGTCTGGTGCGCCGAATCACGATGGGGCTTGAGCCATCCGAGATTGCGCTCGCGCGTCAGCTGGGATACGCCGGCTATCTGGAGTATCACCTGAATGCCGCGGCGATCGACGATTCGGTGGTCAATGCCCGCATCGCGATGCAGATGCCGCTGCTCACGCAGACGGCCGATCAGCTCCGTCAGGCGACCGACGGCGGCGAGGTGTACAATCAGCTGGCCGACATGACGTTGTATCGCGCGGCGTTCTCGAAGAAGCAGTTGTACGAACG
>JANOPS010000341.1:0-18865 GCA_031421995.1 Gemmatimonadaceae bacterium | reverse complement strand
CGCCTATCTCGCGAATCCACGAAAGTACGACACAAACCCGGACGAGCGCGTGCAGGTCGCCTTTCCTGTTGCGCGCACTGGGCCACCGGAAAGTGTATGCCGCTGACGCGTCGAACCCGCAGATAGGCACCAAGTTCAACGACAGCGTCACCGCGTGACGCACCCTCTGTGTCCTCGGTGTCCTCCGTGATTCAAACAATTTGAATGAATTGAACCACTAAGGACACGGAGAACACGGAGTAGTGTTGCCGTGGGCTTCGTGTCCAGCGTGAACATGGCATCGTTGGCTGATGAGGAGTGCGCGAGACGCACACTCCGTATCCTTCGTGTCCTCTGTGATTCAAAAATACTGAATGCGTTGAACCACCAAGGATTCGAGGACGCGGAGTTGAGTTGGAGTTTGTCCCAACGGTGACCCCGGGAAGAGCATGTCCGACCGATAGCGCTTAACGCCAGATCTCCTCGACGCGCACAGGGCCCTCGGCCGACGGCACCTCAAGCCACTCGGCCAACGACAGGTCACCGCCGGGAATGGCACCAGGTACCGTCACGCCAGCCCGTGCCACCTGGTTCCAGTCGGGCGGTACGCGCCCGAGCAAATGCCGCACGAAATAGTCGTTCCGCGCCCGGTTCCCATAAGCACCACCACTCGTGTGTCCTGCCCCGGGGAGAAACAAGAAGTCGTACTGTTTGTTGGCCTTCACGAGTGCGTTGATCACTTGCATCGTGCTTTGCGGATCGACGTTCGTATCCATCTCGCCGACCACCAGCAGAAGATGCCCCTGCAGCTTGGCCGCGTTGTCTACGTTCGAGGACGATGCGTATTCTGGGCCCACGGGATATCCCATCCATTGCTCGTTCCAAGAAATCTTGTCCATGCGATTGTCGTGACAGCCGGCTGCTGACACCGCAACCTTGTAGAACTCGGGATGGAACAGCAATGCACCGGTGGAGTTTTGCCCTCCGGCGGACGTCCCGTAGATACCGACGCGCGTGATGTCGTAGAACGCATACTTTGCCGCAACAGCCTGATGCCACAGGATGCGATCTGGGAATCCCGCGTCAGCGATGTTCTTCCATGCCACGTTGTGAAAGGCCTTGGAGCGCTGGGCCGTCCCCATGCCATCCATCTGCACGACGATGAACCCAAGTTCGGCGAGCGATTGCATGCCACCCTGCACACTGAACGCCTTCGGGACAAAGTGATCGTGCGGTCCCGCGTAAATGTTCTCGATCACCGGATACTTTTTGCGCGGATCAAATTGTGTCGGACGAATGATGACGCCCCAAATATCAGTGACACCATCGCGCCCCTTCGCGGAGAAGACCTCTGGACGGCGCCAACCGGCCTTCTCGGCCAGCGCGACGTCGGTACGCTCGAGCTCCACGAGTTTTGATTGATCGCTGGCCCGATGGAGTTCCATGACCGGTGGCTGGTCGACCCGCGACCAGGTGTCGACGTAGTACTCGCGAGAAGGCGACCAACTCACCGCGTGCGTGCCGTCGCCTTGCGTGAACGCAACAAGGCCCGTGCCGTCGAAGTTGATCCGGTAGGAATGCATGAGGTAGGGGTCCTTCCCGACGTACATGCCGCTCGCGCGAAAGTAGATCTGCCGTTTGGGCGCGTCGACGGTGTCCACGCCACGTACCACCCACTCACCCTTCGTGATTTGGTTCTTCACGCGCCCCGTCGTGCCATCATACAACCAGAGATGCTTCCACCCGTCGCGCTCCGACATCCACAAAATCTCCGCGCCGTCGTTCACGTCCTGTCGCCAGAGCGTAGAGTAGTTGCTCACGAACGTGGCTTCCCGCTCGTCGATCAGCACACGCGACGCGCCAGAGGTCGCGTTCATCTCCAGCACTTGGTACAGTTGATGACCGCGCTCGTTGTATTCGAAAGTGAACGCGCGGCTATTCGCACGCCACTGCGGGCGGCGCAAGTCATACGCGTGCGGCAGTAACGTCGGATCGAGACGGAACTGTTGCCTGCTGTCGATCGCGAAGAGGGAAGGGAGTTGACGGTCACGAGGATCGCCTGGTTTCTCGTAGAGCCGCGTGGTGAGCTTTGGTTGCACCTGATCGATCGGTGACGATTCGACGTATGGAATCATGCGGCGATAGCCCGGTCGTACGCGGAAGGCGGCGAGCTTCCGGGAGTCGGGCGACCAGCGGATGGAACTCTGCGTATACGCGTCGCCTTCCATGCCGTCGTAGCTCAGCATGATGTGGTCTTTCGCACCAACCGCCCGCACCGCGATGTTGTGATTCACCACGAGCGCTTCCGACTTGCCATCGGGCGCGCGGACCGGCGTCGCTGCGGCGTCACCGTTGCGGGGGCCGCCGGCACCGCCGCCGTTGACGATGGCGGCGCCCGTGCGCGCACAGGTGTAGGCCGAAAGGTCGCAGCGGTACGCGCTGGAGTCGCGATTGAAGGTCAGCGACGTCAGGTCGGCGGCAACCTTGAGACTCGTGTTCGGCGCGGTGAAGGGGAGCGTGAGCGCGCCAACGGTCGCGCCGGTCGCCGCCGACACTGCCGAGGCCAGCTTGGCATGGTCGAACAGCGGAGTCTTGGCTTGGGTTGCGGCGTCTACCAGCGTCCATGTACTGCCGCCAACAACGGTGGTGCGATACCAGAAGCGTGACGTCGTGCCAAGCCACTCGGGCGTGGTCGGCATGCCGATGAAGAGCGGATTCAGGCGCGCCGAGATGGAATCGGCGCGCTGATAGTCAGCGAGTGTGCCTTGCGCGTGCGCCGTGGCGAATGGCACTGCGCACGCGAGGGCGGCGGCGTGGAGGAATCGCATCGTCATGTCGGAATCTCGAAGGGGCTGCCCAACAGATTTGAGCAGCCCCAAGCATGCGATACTCCCGAGCGCTCGGCAAGGACGCGCGTGGTACCCTTTAGTGCGGTGTATCGTGCCGCTGCTGCGCCGCGCGCGGCGCCGGGATCGCCACCCGATCGCCGGCCTTCGTGGGCAGCCGCTCACTGAGCAGGTTCACGGTAAAGCGCTGCGCCTCGGAAATACGCTCGACTTCCAGCGCGATGGCGTCGACCGCCAACTCCAGTCGTTCAAGACGTTCCGGGCTGACCGGCAGCTCGCGATTCTGTACCGAGCCTTTGCGCCAGAGGATTCGCGCGACCAGACCGATGACCACGAGGAAGCCCGTCGATAGGACCGCGGTGGCCATGACTCTGGCGATAAAGAGGGATTGCTCTTCCATAACGTGCCTCGGCGCAGTGGGTGATTGTGAGCTCTACGGATCTCGACGGGCGCAAGTTCCAGGAGCCGAGGCCCGCGAGGAGGTGCGATTGACTATCGTTGTGCCATGTCAGACGCCCGCGCCCACGCCTTCGCCCGCCCCCGATGAAACCCTACGAAAAGCTCGGCGAGGCCAAAACGCCAGAGGGCACCTTGCTCGAGCTGTTTCGGCACGATGGCGCCTACCTCATTCGCGCCGATGGGGTGGAGCTGATGTCGACGCGCCGCCATCTGTCCGAAGACCGTTTGGCAGAGATCGCCTGCGGAGCGCTGGCTACGGTGCCCGGTGCGCGCGTGCTGATTGGCGGGCTGGGACTGGGCTTCACGTTACGCGCCGCGCTCGCGCAGCTCGCCGATGATGCTGAGGTGGTGGTGGCCGAGCTGTTGGCGGAGGTGATTGCGTGGAACGCCAATCCGGACTACGCGATCTCCGTTGCCGCCATGCAGGATGCGCGCGTGCAGGTGGTGCACGAGGACGTGGTGAACGTGCTGCGGGCGAATCCCGCTGGGTTTGACGCGATCATGTTGGATACCGACAACGGTCCTGATGGCATGCTGATGTCCGAGAACCGACGGTTATATGCCGCGCAGGGTGTTCGGAACACCGTCGCCGCACTGCGACCTGGCGGCGTGATCGCGTACTGGTCGGTTGGTGACGACCCGAAGTTCGTGGGTGCGTTGCAGGATGCGCGCTTGGCGATCACGACGGAGCGGGTGCGGGCGCATGCGACGGCGGGGCCTTACCACACGCTGTACATTGCGAGGCCGCGCGGGTAGGGCGCGGGTTTGCAGGCACGCGAGGTCGCGCGTGCTTTACCGGCCGTGGGACGTACCCTGCAGCTTCGATAGACGGCCACCTCAAATAACAGGAAAGACGTTGACCATGACGCGCTCGATCGTCCTTCTGCTTTTCCTGACGGCCATGCCTCTTCTGGCACAGGATCCAGGCTCTGACCTCCTGCGGAGCCTGACGAAACCGCTCCCACTGCTGCGTGTCGACCGCGTCGAGCTGAAAGCGATCCCGTCGTTGACGTTCGAGGGCATCTCCGCGATCGCGACCGATGCGCAGGGGAACATCTTCGTCCTTCACCGACCGGTGGACGGAGATCCCATCGTCGTGCTCGATCCCAAGGGCAGGGTGCTTCGTTCGTGGGGCAAGGGCATGTTCAAGATCCCCCACGGCATTCGCCTCGACCCCGCGGGGAATGTCTGGACGGTGGACGCTAACACGTCACGGGTTTTCAAGTTCAGTCCCCTCGGTCAAAAGCTGCTTCAGATCACTGTTGGAGACGTGCCGGACGCGGCGCGCGATTTCTGTGGCGCGACGGACATTGCGTTTGCCGCGAACGGTCGGATCTTCTTAGCAGATGGCTACTGCAATGCGCGCGTCATCGAGTACGACTCAACCGGCCGAAAGGTTCGACAGTGGGGTCGCGCGGGCACAGGGCCAGGTGAATTCGATGTCGTTCATGCAATCGTCGTGGGTCCTCAAGGAAACCTCTACGTCGCGGATCGTGAGAACGGCAGGCTGCAGTGGTTCACCCCCGACGGAGCATTCCTCGGGCAATGGAAGTTTGGTGGCCAACTCTATAACGTGGCCTTCGGTCCGACCGGCGAGATGTACGTCAGTACACATCCCAAGGACGTGTCGCTTGATGAGGAGTTCGACGTTGTGAAAGTCGAGCTGGCCACCGGCCAATTGCTCGGGCGTTTCCAAGTTCGATCCCACGAACTCGCGATTGGTCCGGACGGCGCGCTGTTCCCGGCGACCAGGAGCGGTCAATTGGTCCTGTTTCGGCCACGGCCGTAGTCAACTGGCAGCCGTCCAACATCAGCATGGAGTTGAAGGCGCTTCGCGCCGCGACTGGCCATTTTAGTGTAGTGTTGCAGCAAGAACGTGCAGAACACGACGGCCCCGCAATTCATCCGCGCTGGAAGAAGCAAACCTGAATAACCGCACGGATCGCCACGACATACCTCGTGAATGAGAGGGTCTCGAAGAAGCGGGACGGATCGACGGCGGGTCGGCACCGTACCTCCTCATCGATACCACCGTTGGCCGTACGAAGCATCGGTCATGTCCCGACTTTCGGCACGGCTTTCCCCGACAGGTGACCGGAGTACGCACGATGCGCGCACCATCGCGGGTGCACGGGTGCCCGAGACCCATCGACGAACGCGAGATTCGGTGCCAAACTTGTGCATGACCACCAATCGACGTGACTTCATCCATGCCTCTGCCGCCACGCTGGCGCTGGCGGCGCCGTACACGCAACTCGCAGCGATGGCCGCCCCCGTCGCGGCGCTCGGCGCCCCACACGTCCTCACCCGGCGCGCCGTCAAGCCGGTCGTGATCGCTGACTACTCCGGCTGGGAGTTCCGCAACGGAGGGACCGAGAACGCGGTCGAGCACGCGTTTCGCCGCATCGTTGCCGGCGACGACGTGCTGGATGCGCTCATCGGCGGCGTGAACATCCCCGAACTCGATCCCACCGAAAACGGGATCGGATATGGCGCGCTGCCCAATGCCGACGGTGTGGTGCAACTGGACGCGAGTTGCATGCACGGACCCAAACGTCAAGCCGGAGGCGTGGCGGGGCTGGAGGGCGTGCGCACGCCGTCGCTTGTGGCGAAAGCGGTGATGGACTACACCGACCATCACTTGCTGGTGGGTGATGGTGCCAAGGAGTTCGCGCGCGCGATGGGATTCACCATCGAAGCAGATCTCAACACCGAGTCGAGCCGAAAGCTCTGGCGCGAGTGGAAGCGTCGCACCGATCCCGCCCACTGGCTCGATCCGAAAGGCGCGGAACGCAAGATCCCGCCGAAACACGAACGGGATCCGGGCGACGCGGCGACGCACACGCAACAACTGCGCGAGCGCGAGCGGGACCGCGAAGCGCGCGGCCTTGCTGCAGGGCTCAGTATGGTTGACGATGGTCTTATTCGGGAAGGGTCGTTCTGGGGCACGATCAATTGCAACGGGATCTCGCCCAAGGGGGAGATCTGCGGAGTGACGACTACCAGTGGTCTGGCATGGAAGATTCCCGGGCGCGCGGGTGATTCACCGGTATTGGGCGCGGGCCTCTACGTGGACAACGAGGCCGGCGCGGCGGGAAGCACCGGGCGTGGCGAGGCGAACCTGTACAACCTGTCGTCGTATCTGATCGTGGAAAACCTTCGGCGCGGTATGCACCCCAAGGATGCCGGCCTGGAGGCACTCAAGCGCATCCGCGCGAACACAGTCGAGGCACGCCTGCTCAATGCACGCGGTCTGCCGAACTTCAACATCCGCTTTTTCGTGATCGACAAACTGGGGCGCCACGCCGGTGTCTCGATGTATCACGCGGGCGAGACGAAGTTCGCGTTGTGCACGGAAAACGGATCGAGTGCGCCCGAGTTGGAGCCGCTGTTGCCGGGAGATCCGCAATGACCACGCGAACGACCCGGACCTGACGTCGTGAGGGAAGCGCGGATAGCCCGCTCGATGATCGTGGCCGGGTCGCACACGACCACGTCGGCATCAGCGCCCGCTGGCAGGCGTCCCTTGCGGGCCATCAGCGGCACGCGCGTCAGGAAAACGCTGGTTATGGCTTCAATGCGCTGGTCTATGACCTGACGGCCGCCAACGCCAACCCGGACGTCACCGGTGATACGCTGAGCGGCGTCATTGTCGACTACGGACTACTGGCCCACTGCGCCGCCCCCGCTTTCACAACCACCTGTCGGTCAGGGCGTCTTGCTCGAGGCACCTCTCGAAAGAAACACGCCAGGCGTGGCACGCGTCATCACGTCCGTGTCCAACACCACTGCGCCGTTGACCAACACATATCGAATGCCCTCTGCGTACTGGTGCGGGTCGAGGTAGGTAGACCGTTCGCGGATCGCTGCCGCATCGAATACCACGATGTCGGAATGCTTTCCTACGGCGAGCGTACCGCGGTCGGTCACGCCAAGCCATTGTGCAGGAAATGTGGTCATGCGCTGCACGGCGCTCTCCAGCGTGAGCACGGCGCTGTCGCGCACGTAGCGTTCGAGGAGTCGCGGAAAAGAACCGTACGAACGCGGATGTGGGTGCCCACGGCCGGGCATGACGAGGTCTCCATCGGTTTCGAGCATCGTCGCCGGATGACGGAGAAAGCGCATGACGTCGCGTTCACTCATGCCATGAAAGATCCCGATAAAGCCGCCCGCCAGTTGCAACTCAATGAGCGCATCAACGGCCGCGTCGATCGTGGTCGGACGTTGGCGCGCCACGAGATAGTCGGCCAATGTCTGGCCCGCCAACGTGGAGTCGTGCGCGACTTCACGAAACTGGATGGACTCGGGCCCCGTGCCCGTTTGTTGCGGGAATAGCACGCGCATCTCGCGCACCAATCGGGCTCGCGTCTCCGCATTGGCCACACGTTTCGCAAATGCGGCCGGACCATCGGCCAACGCCCACGCCGGAAACATGAGGTCGGAGTAGGTACTGTACGCGGT
Organism: Gemmatimonadaceae bacterium; assembly: GCA_031421995.1. GTDB lineage: Bacteria > Gemmatimonadota > Gemmatimonadetes > Gemmatimonadales > Gemmatimonadaceae > Gemmatimonas. Next base: position 11,120 of record JANOPS010000341.1, on the reverse strand, counting down.
GTAGGGATAGATATCCCATGCGACCTGCTGACCCGCCGCGCGCGCTGAATCGAGCAGGGTCAGGATTCGATCGCTCCACCCCCACTGCGCCGCGCCGGTGACCTTGAGATGATTGATCTGCACGGGAATACGCGCGCGTCGCCCCACCTCAAGCGTTTCGTGTAGCGACTCCATCACGCCAGCGCCTTCATCGCGCATGTGCGTGACGTAGATGCCGCCGTAACGCGCCGCCACGCGCGCCAGCGCTACGACCTCGTCGGTGGTGGCATACGTCGCTGGTACATACTCCAGTCCCGTCGATAGCCCCAGCGCACCGTCTCGCATGGCGGAATCCACCAGCGCCTCCATCCACAACAACTCCGCGGCGGTGGGCGCCCGGTTGGCGAGCTGCATCACGCGCTTGCGAATCCACGTGTGGCCCGCGAACAGGCCCACGTTTGGTGCCATATGGACGCTGTCGCGATACGCCTGTATGGGATACGCCTGATCTTGCGAATGCAGCGGCGCCAAGATCGTCGTAATGCCCTGACGCACGAAGTTCTCGGCCAATGGGAAACTGGCCAGCGTGACGAGATGCGCATGGTTGTCCCAGAAGCCCGGTGCGACGACGAGACCCGATGCGTTGATGACGCGTCGCGCGTTGCGCATCGAGAGATTGGGCGCCACCGCCACAATGCGGTCACCGCGCACCGCGACATCGGCGACTCGACGCGCGCCACCTGTCCCATCCACCACGGTGCCGCCCACCAACACGAGGTCGTACGTCGGACTCTTCGCGCACGCCGCGAGCAGCAGCAGTACGCCAAGGCAACGCCACGCGCTCACGCGGGCTCCAGCGTGACGCGAAGCCCCGTCAGTTTGCCCTTCGGTCCGGTGCTCACCACTACGAGGAGTCGCTGCGTGCCAAACCATGCGAAGTACACACGCTCAACATCATCGCCAATCTCGCGGCGTGCCAGCAGCTCCAGTCGCGTGAGCGGGCCCTTGTCACGCAGCGCGTTAAGCAGGGCCGTCCGCATACGCGGGAAGACGGTCTGTCGCACGACTTCGAAATCCGCGAGGTCGAGCGCGCCACCAACCATCTTGGTAAGCAGCGCCCGCAGACTGTCCGTCGCGGCCGGCTCACGATCAGCGATCGGCAACGTGGGTGCTGGTGGTGGCGCGAGCCGAGGGTTGATAAGCGCAGCCACTTCCATGGCCAGCGGGCCGGGCGCCAACGTGCGGGCATTCGACAGCACAATCACGGCAAGATCGTCGTCGACGAAGCGCGTAAACTGCGTCACAAACCCTTGCCATACGCCCCCGTGCTCCTGCACGATCTGGCCGCCCGCTTCACTCAGAAACCAGCCAAAGCCGTACGGCCACGACCGTCCACTCGTCAGCACCGATGGCGCCAGCATCAGTGCCCAACTTTCCGGTCGCAATACGCGTCGGGTGCGTACCACCTCGTTCCACGCGATCATATCGCGGAGCGACAGCAACATGGATCCGTCGGCGGTGGTGTTGAGCTGCGGCGACACCCACGCGGCGTGTTCCCATCCTCCCGGCACGGGATTGTAGCCCTGCGCGCGATGGGGAATCACCGCACGCTCCGTAATCACGCGAATGGTCGGCATACCCGCCGGATCGAAAATCCGTTGGCGCAAATACTCGTAGTAGGGTCGCCCCGTTGTTCGTGTGATGACCATGCCGAGCAGCACGTACCCGGTGTTGGAATAATTCCATCGCGTGCCCGCCGCGAATTCCAAGGGCAGCGTTGCCGCCATGGCGAGGAGCTCCGCGTCGGTGTAGTCCTTGCGATAGTCGAACGTCTCGCCGGTATAGTCGGGAATGCCGGATCGATGACTCAGCAAGTGGCGAATGGTAATTGGCTCCCACGCTGCGGGCGCATCGGGCAGGTAGCGGCGCACCGGAGCATCAAGCTCTACGCGCCCAGCCTCGACGAGTGCGAGGACACCGGCCGCGGTGAACTGTTTCCCGAGTGACCCTGACTGAAAGATGGTTTCATCGGTCACCGGCGTGCGATGCTCCAGCTCTGCGACACCAAACCCTCGCGACACAAGGATCTCTCCCTTGCGAATCACGGCCAGTGCGACGCCGGGAATGCGCACGGTTTCCATCGTGCGACGGACGAGGGCGTCGATGGCTCCACGCATAGGCTGCGCATCGCGCTGCAACGACCACGGCATGCGCAGCGGCAGGGGTGAGGGCCAGACGCGGTTGAGTGTGCTGCCGTCGTACAGCGCGCCACCTTTCATCACATACGCGATGGCGCGTGCAGCGCGGACGTCCAACAACGGATTCGCGTCGAGTACTACCACGTCGGCAACCTTGCCAACTTCGATCGAGCCCAGGTCCTGATCGAGTCCCAAGGCGCGCGCGCCATTGATCGTGGCCACGCGCAGCACTTCGCAGGGGCGCATCCCGCCATCGGCAAGCAACTGCATTTCCCAATGGTTGGACAGCCCCTGCACCTCGCCGTGTCCGCCGAGTCCGATGTTGCCGCCCGCGCGCAGGATCTTGGCGACGTGTGCGCCTGCATCGGTCGTGTTGAACTCCTCCGGCGGCATCCACAACAAGCGCGCAGAGGTGCGCTGGTACAGCGCGCCATCTGGAAACCAACGATTGACGCGTTCCGTTTCGTGCGGGCGCATGTCGGCGAGCAGATGATGGATCGGGAGTGCAGCGCCGAAGGCGACGAGGAGCGTTGGGGTGTTGGTGATCCCCGAACGGGCAAAGAGCTGCACAATGTCATCGTAGGCGGGCGCGTCGGGAATGCTATGCTCCAAGCCAGAGAAGCCATCCATGACATGGGTGAGATTCTCCTTGGTGTCTGCCGCTCCTTCCGTGGTTGGTGTGAGCTGCAATTCGCGCGCGGCCTGCACCAGCCACTGCCGCTGTTGCCGCGATCCCACTTGGTACGATTTGATGTACGACGTGCCGAACTCGTCGCGATAGCGCCGCAGTGTGCGCAGTGCGTCGTCGTAGCATGTGAAGTTCGTCGTACTGAACACGCCCGGTCCCGTGGACAGGAGACGCGGGCTTGGAACTTGGTCTGCCTCGATGATGTCGGCGAGTCCGAAGATATCGGGCGTGACTTGCGGGTCGCGCACAGTGGTGACGCCCATCGAAAGATTGGCGAAACTGTTGGTCGACTCCGGCTGCAGCAGTTCCCCCGCAGACTGCCAGTGCGCGTGAAGATCGATAAACCCAGGTACGATGTACTTTCCACGCACATCAATGATCTGCGTACCCGCCGGAATCGTGACCGTGCCGCGAGGCCCAACGCCAGTGATGCGTCCATCGGTCACGACGAGATCGGCGTTGTCGAGGACTTCATCGCCGCGCATGGTGACAACCGTAGCACCTTGCAATACCACGGAGCCGCGCGGTGTGGCGCGAGGGAGCGAGACGGAGACGCGTGTTGCACGCGCCGACGCGCCCACGTTGGCGCGGTGCACCGTGGTCCCAGTCAGCCACGCGAGGCTCGCCCCATCGGACATCCATGTCCAATCGGTGGGGTCCGCCTCGGTGATCAACGTGGTCTGTGCGAGATCAACCGGTCGTGGTGCAGGCGACGCGGCCGCTATGGGCACGGTGAGGAGTCTGCGTCCGCTGCGTATCGCGACGTGGGACCCGGTGGCGTTCGCGCGCATGACCGCGCCCGGCGCAGGCCCCGACGACACGCGTGCCTCGACGCGTTGATCGCCGGACGCGAGACCCACGGATAGCAGGCCAGCGCCGCCGCTCAGCCACACGCGTGTGGTGTCGCCGCGTACAAAGTGCGGGAAGCGCGCTGACGGTGTTGCGGCGACGACGCGTGCGGTGCCACCGCTCGCCGGCACGATGGCGAGCTGCAGATCAGGTGGAAAGCCCCCCGGTGGCGCCATGAGCGTGGAGCGTAACGGTGCCGTGAGCGTCACGATGGCGGATCCATCGGGTGTCCACGCGGGGTCGATGTACAACGCTGCCGATGATGTGAGGCGCACGGGATCGCCTTGCCCATTCGTGCGGGTTTTCCAAAGCGCGCCACCCGATTCATCCCACGTGACAAAGGCGATCCATCGTCCGTCGGGCGAGGTCGCGGGCATGAACTCGCGGGCCCGCGCGGTGCGCGTCACGCGACGGGCAGGCCGTGTGCTGCTGTCGGCAAGCCACAGCCGACCCAGCGCGGAGAAGCTGACCGACCCCGACGGCCCGGCAGCGAGATGTTGCGCGCGTCGCGCGTGCACAAGTCCCGTGTCGACGCGATAGGGAAAGCGCAGCGTTGGTGTAATCGTGAGGCTCACATCGACCGTGAACGGGATGGGCATGTCGGTCCCGTCGTCAACGCGCAGTCGATGAATGCCGCCACGAAACGCGGCGTACACGAAGCGGCTATCCGGTGAGAACGCGATGTTGGGCATGACATCGCGCGATGCGCGCGCTTCGAGCTGGTGGCGATCGACGGACGGAGCGAGCCAACGCTCCCTGCCCGTGGACAGCTCACGCACTTTCCATCCGGTCTGCCCTTCGCGCACGGTGCCATACACCAGCCATTGGCCGTTCGGCGAGAGCATCGGCTTCATCGCCGGTGTCCCTTCGACAAGCAGTGGTGTTGCCGTGCCGCCGGTGGACGGCATGCGCATCAGCCCACTCGTGGCGCCGGTTCGCGCAAGATGCGAACGCGGCGTGACCGACGTGAAAAGCACCTCGGCGCCATTGTTCGTGGTCCAGGCACCGTACGGGCCGGGCGCCGGTGCTGAGACCAATTGCGATGGCAAACCATTGCTGTTCTCCAACAGTCGCTGGCCTTGCCCGGTGGCGACGTCGTAGCGCCACAGTTCAGCGGTGCGCGACCCGAAGTAGTCTACGTTGGTGACGACGATCGAGCGGCCGTCGGCAGACCACGAGGGCGACAGCAGCCCCGACCGCGGCATACGCGTGATCGCGCGCGCGTTGGTGCCGTCGGCATTCGCCATCCAGAGATTGTCGGAGCCCGTTGCATCGGAGATGAACACGAGCTGTGTGCCGTCGGGTGAAAACCGCGGCTGCGACTGGAAGGGGCGACCGGTGACCAGCGGACTGGCCCGCCCACCGCCCACCGGGAGGGTGTAGAGGTCTCCCAGCAACTCGAACACGAGCGACCGTCCATCTTTGCTCACGTCGAGCGAGACCCAGGTGCCTTGCGACGTCGTAAACGACACGGTGCGCGCACCCGAGGCGTCTTGTGCGGTGGCTGGGACCGGGCGCATGGACGCGACGAACGCGAGCAGCACTGCGAGGCGTGTGGCGTAGCGAGAAGGCATGGGTCAGCGTCTGAAGAGGAACACAAGAAGAACACAGAGAGACGTGCGACTACACGAGAGCCTGCGGTTGCACGAAACGATCGACCTGCTGGCGCACGAACCGTTGTTGCCAATCCGCCTTGGCGGGCGGTTCCATCATGGCAAAGTGAATGGCCACGCCTTCCACAAACAGCACCAGCGCCATCGCGAGCTGTTTGGCGTCCTCGCCCGCCTCGGCTAGACCAGCGTCGCTCACGACGTCTGCAAAGAGGGTGAACCATCGACGCATGCGCGTGTCATGCGCGCGTCGCAGGGCTGCCGATCCCACGGCACTTCCTTGAAAGGCGACCAGCGTGCGCCATTCGGTGCGGCGTTCGTCGTCGAGCGGAAGCAGTTCGACAATGACGGCGTGCAGCCGCTCGAGTCCTGGCGGGCCCATCGCGGCCTGTCGCACCCGTTCGAATCGCAGATCAAACACCAGCTCTTTGGTGTGCGCGATCAGGGCGTCTTTGGATGGGAAGTAGTGCGTGAGCACGCCCGTCGTGACGCCCAGTTCGGCGGCCAGCTCGCGCAGTGTCAGGCGGTCGAGCCCGCGCGAGGCGATGACGTGCGCGGCGGCAAGCGCGATCACCATGCGGCGCTCGTCGTGGTCGGTGCGGGGGCGGCTCACGTGTGGTTCACGCGTGGTTCAGGGGCGGTTCAGGGGCGGATCAGACGAGTGTTGCCGATTTCCATAACGACCGTTATGCTAACACTCGCAAGGCGTTCGCGCCACCGACGCGTGTGCGCACGCGTCGCTGGGCACACTGCCGATCCGACGTCCGACTCCCGAAGAGGTGCCGACGCATGACCCGACACGATCGTACGTGGACCACGCAGCCCGAAGCGGCGGCCCTGGTGTCGCAGCTGTTGGACCACGCAGTGTCCCAGGTGCCGGAGGCCGAGGCGTTCCGTGCGCGACTTCGGGAAAACATCGGCGTGCGCCTGATCGACATTCTCGACCATCTTCGTGTCGATGCCGCCACGACGCCGCGGTTTCGCGACGCCGGTTGGATTGCCGATCCGTCGCAAGCTGGTGTGTGGCGAAATCCGACCGGGCTCTTTCCCGCGGTCGTGGAAGACGCGGGCCTGACAGTGGCATTCAAGGTGGAGTACGTCCACGAGTTTGTGGCGGCGCAACAGCTGTCGGCTCCCGTCGAGGGTGCGCGGCATGCACCGTTTCGTCGCGTGCGATTCGCTGAGGCGGGCGCTGTGCGCTTTGAGGCCATTGAGCGACGTGGGTCGACCCGCTTCGATCCCGAAGAGGTGTCATCCAGCGTGCTGCGCGCGGCGCGTGTGCACTTGCAGACGTTCCGATCACGTCGCCGAGCATTTGATCGTGTCGATGCGGGGTTTGACTACGCCGACGCGATTGTGGCCGAGGCCGCGGCGGAGCTAGGGAAAGACTGGGCCTGCTGGTTGTGGTTGCGCGCCGAGCGAGAGTACTGGGAATTGCGAAACCATGCGGGTCGTGTCCAGAAGGCACGGCAAGATGTGCACGGCATCGGATGGGCCAATCAGGATCACCACACTTACGACAGTTCGCGCGAGGTCTTTCATCGCTGTGTTGGTGTGCTTGAAGCGCTGGGCTTCGAATGCCGTGAGCTGTTCTATGCGGGGAATGCTGCGGGGTGGGGCTCGCAGATTCTTGAACAACCGGCGATCGGTTCGGTGATTTTTGCGGACATCGATCTGGCGCCGCACGAACTCGACATCGATTTCGCACACCAGCAGTTGGCGCCATTGCCGTACGTGCGGCGCGCGGGCTTGTGGTGCGCGCTGCACGGCGAGTCGATGCTTGAGGCCGGGATCAATCACCTGGAGTGCATGTACGACCATCGTCGTCTGCTTTCGTCACTCGGGGCGACGGGCGTGACGTTCATGTCGCCGTTCTCTGATTTCCCGCACCTGTATCAGGCGTTGACGGACGGTGAGTGGTGGCCCGTGTCTCCCGCGCGGGTTGATGCGTTGGAACAGGCCCAGCTGATCACGGCAGAGCAAGCGGAGGATTTTCGATTGAATGGCGCGATCGGGTCATACTTGGAGAATCTTGAGCGCAATGACGGCTTCAAGGGGTTCAACCAGCCCGGCATTGACGGGGTGCTGCGTATGATCGATCCGCGCAAGAACCTGATGGAGAGCACGCGGGGGTAGCACACCAGCAGGTGGATAAGAGTATCTCCGAAGGCTCACGCGATTGCCTGCCGATGGGTTGATCCGAACGACAAGGAATGCTGAGCTCGACCTCTTTGAGCGAAGCTGCAGTGAACGTGTTTGAATCGCGGCGTCTACGCTGATGCGGGCTCTACTATCGCTGCCGTATCACCACAGGCACATACCCATTAGTGAGTCCGGCCGGAGGCGTCACGATCAAACCCGGATCGAGCGTTGCAAGGCGTCCAGCCGTCGGTCCGGCAATCGTGACACCATTCACACCGGAATTCTGGTGCAATGATATGACGAACGCCTGCAACTTCTGCAGCACTTGGCTGTCGAGGCCCAAACGCGCGATCGCCGGCTGATCCACGAAGCGATACCAGACGTAATCCACGATGGAACCGTCGTTCAATGCGGCGGTCATCATCGGTGACGCCCACGCGGCCGAATTCCACGTGATGGCGTTGAGCGACGCGGGCGTTGCACGCGCTTTCGGCGTGAACGTGGCGGTGGTCAGTCCTGTCTCCACCGGCACCTGCGTTGGTGGAATGGCAATCCAACTGCCATTCGACTCGCGGAAGTATTCCGGTAGCGTGGCCTGCCCATCGACGTTGAGGACTTTGCCGGTGATACCAATACCGCTGCCACCGCCGCCTGTCTGTAGGATGCCCGTGCTCATGATGGCATCAACCACGATGGGTGCATTGCCCATGCGCAGTGAGGACGTCGGATTCGACAGGATGGTTGGCGTCGAGCCAGACGCATTGATCGACGTGGTGGGCGTGCCATTCTGAACCCAGAGATTGATGGCATCCCAGACTGCGGACTTGGCGTAGGTACGCACATCCTGCAGCAGCATGGCCTGCCCAAAGGACGCGGTGCCGAAGGCCACCTGCGGCACTCGGCGATAGCGCTCACCACTTGCCGCAGTGGCCGTCATCATTGGAAGGTTGCCGACCTCCAAAGCCAGTGAGCCAAACAACAGGGGCTGGGCGTCCAACCCGCGTCCCACGGCGCTGCGGTCCAGGGCGTGCACCGCGCTCCATGTTTCCGGTACAAAAAAGGCGACCGGTCCACGGAAGTTGGTCGCGTTGAGAAAGAGTGTGAGGTTCTGGTCCCCGGTGGGTACAACCAGTGGCGATGTGGTTGCGGGAATCAGTGGAAGTGCTATCCAACCGAAGCCGAGCAACGCCTGCAGTGGTTCGATCGCAACGGTAATGCCGTCAGGTGGCACCAATAGGCGGTTACTGAGTTGCGCGAATCCCAGCTTGTTCGCGGGCAACGCCGCTAGATAAAAACTCCATCCGGTGGATGCGACTTCTGTGCTGTAACAGTCGGGCGTTGAGTTAACGCGAAATTTGGGGGACGGTGACGGAAAAGCCGTGGAGGTCCACCTGCCTCCCCCACCTTCGATGGTCTGATACACATCGCGGTAGCTCGGCCCGCGTTCCGGCCAGTTATCACGCGCATACGTGCCCACAGGGCACAGGGCTTGAGAAAACCCCAGGTTATTCGGTATCAGCCAGGTGCCCCATCCGAACTGTTCATTTTCGGCCTGCGCGCCGCCCAATCGGGACATGGATGTGTAGCCGCTGTATCCGTAGCTGTACGAAGCCGGTGGCGCAGTGACGGCCGCATGCAAGTATCCGGTGGCTCCGGTCGCCGACATCGCAATCGTTGACACGGACAACACATCGATGCGACCGTTGACGCCACTCAGTGAGGCGCTGATGGTTGCCAAGCCTCGGGTCAATGCGGTCACGAGTCCCGCTAGCGTCACACTGACTACCGCTGGTGCCGACGAGGACCATGTCACCGCTTCTCCGCTCACCACATTGTTCGCGCTATCGGTGACCACTGCAGAAAGTTGCTGCGTTTGCCCTACCGTAATGCGCGCGCTGGTCGGAGTGATGGCGACAGCAGCGACGGCGACCGGTGCCGTGATGGTGAGCGACGCTTGTCCAGTGCGATTGCCAGATGACGCGAGTACCGTCACCACGCCTGGACTGAGCGCAACGAGCGTCCCCAAGCCGGTGATGGTGGCGACGGATGGACTGGACACGGACCACGTGACAGTGCCGAGCGTAAATGGTGCACCATTCTGGTCGACGCCAGTGGCAGTCGCTGTGGCTGTCTGCCCGACACGAATGCTTGTCGGGGAGACGATAACGGCGATTGACGCCAGCACGGTCGCGAGCTTCGGCGGCGACGTCTGGCCGCCACCGCCACAGGCTGCCGTACCATACACGATGACGGCAATGGTGGTCGATCTGAACGTCGTCCAACGCAGCACGAGATGCTCCGAATGCGGGGTTTCGCACGCTATCGCCAGGTTCAGGAAAGCGCAACGGAATACTTTCTCCTTGGTTCGGCGCGCCAGCGCGCGTGAAATTCCTTGATGCACCGCGGACCCTCGACGTCGTGGGATCGTCGGCGCCACGCCGCTCGTTCGGGCCACCCTCATGCGCCGGGACCTGTGTGTCCCACTCGAGAGTGCGAACAGAAGGCTGAGCGCCGATCGACCGCTTTGTACGGTCTCACCCCCAGAGCGACGGCGACGGCGGCTGCATGACGCCGTTCACACACGTCATCGGAAACTCACGGTCCCGTGTTTGTAACAGTGGCCCATCGAGGTCGACGTAGCCGCAGCGTTGCCCCACCAGAAATGCCGGCGCCATCCCCAGCGACGTGCCGCACATGTTGCCGACCATGAGCTGCAGTCCGCGCGCGATCGCGTCATCGCCCATGGCGATCGCCTCTGTCAGGCCGCCACACTTGTCGAGCTTGATGTTGATGTACTGGTAGAACTCCGCCAGCTTTGCCAACGACGCGCGGTCGGTGCAGGATTCGTCGGCCGCGAGCGGCAGCGGCGAACGCAGTCCACGCAACTGCACGTCTTCGTAGCGACGCACTGGTTGCTCGACCATCTCCACGCCAAGTGCGGCGAGTTGTGGCAGCACGCGTTCAAGCAGGTCGCGGGTCCACGACTGGTTAGCATCAACCGCGATGCGCGCAGTGGGGTGCTCTTCACGCACCCAACGCACCACATCCACGTGTCGCTCGCCGTCGCACTTGAGTTTGAGCAGTGGGAAGTGGCGTGCGTCGCGGGCTTTGCGACGGGTGTCAGCTTCGCTGCCAAGGCCCAGCGTGAACACGGTGGTGAGTGGTCGCAACTCGGGTAACGCGGCACTTTGCCATGCGGGTACACCCGACTGCTTGGCGCGCAAATCCCACAGGGCGCAATCGAGCGCGTTGCGCGCGCCGCCAGCGGGGAGCAGCGATTGCAGCTGCGTGAGCGTGCCCGTAGAGACGATGCCGCGCGGCGCCGCATCGGCGAGCGCGGTCATGACCGACGCAACTTGCGCGAGGATCATGGCTGGCGTCTCACCGTCGTAGTCCACGCCGGCGGCTTCGGCGCGTCCGGTGCGTCCGTCGTCATCGGTCAGCGTTACAACGACGACAGACAGGGAGGTGATGATCCCGCGGGCGATTTCGAAGGGCTCGATGAGCTCCCATTGTTCGACGGCTAACTGGGCGTTGAGCATGGCGCTTCTTGGACTGGGGGTGGGATGCCCGTGCGGCACGTGGCGTAAGCTCACCACGAACACCGCTCGTGGCAACGCGGGTACGCGCTACCCCACTGCCGTGCAGAGCTCC
>JANOPS010000340.1:0-8299 GCA_031421995.1 Gemmatimonadaceae bacterium | reverse complement strand
CAACTGCCCACGATCGCGAAGCCCCACCCGCGACGCGGGAAGCGCGGACATCTTGTGAATCGCCTGCGCCAGGGTGATCGCCTTGCGTTCCCGCACGTAGCGGCCCAGCACGCGCGCGAAAGCGCCAAGCCCGCGCGGGTGCGGACTGCCGCTGCGCGTTGGACCATCAATGGCATAACCGCCGCCATCACTGCACACCATTCCCTGTGGATGCGCGAGAATGCGATCGATGTTGTCCTCGCTCATCGCGAAGCCCACCATGCCCACACTGCCGCCACTGCGCTTGAGTAGACCCACCGCCATCTCGTACGGGTCGGCAGACTGTGACGCCGCGTACGTGCCCAACCGCTTCCCCTCGGCCGCCCGATCGTCCGCCGCGCGCACTGACGTGATATGCACATTGTCCCAGCCGCCGATCAACTCGACCTTGTCCAACGTGGCCGCTTTGATGCGCGGGGCGACCGCAGGATCGCCAAACCGCGACAGAAACGTGTCGATGCCGCCGTCACGGCTCCACACGGGGAACAGATTGGTGAGCCCCGTGGAGTACGCGGTGTACGGGTAGCGGTCGAACGCCACGTCCAGTCTGTCTCGTCGCGCATCCGCTATACGAGCAAACGCCGCGTCGAGCTTATTCCAGTTTCGCGGGCCCTGTGTCTTGAGGTGCGAGATCTGCAGCGGGCACCGCGCGCCGCGCGCCACCGCGATGGATTCGTCGATCGACTCGAGCAGTCGATCATCCTCGTTTCGCATATGCGTGGCGTAGGGCAGCCGTCGCGACGACAGCGGCCGACACACCGCGATGAGCTCCGCCAGCGGGGCGAACGCGCCCGGTGTGTACTCCAGCCCCGACGACGCGCCACACGCTCCCGCCACGAGCGCGCGCTCCACCAGTGCCGTCATCTGTGAGATCTCTGCGGTCGTCGCAGGACGATCGTCCTGCCCAACGACGCGCGCGCGCACGCTGCCCAGACCAATCATCGCCGCAACATTGACCGATGGCGCCGACGCCTCGAAGCCTTGCAGATACATCGCGAACGTGTCCGGCTGCTCCACGCCGCGCGAACTTCCATCCTGTCCACCGACAATGGTGGTCACGCCTTGTCGGATGACCGACTCGGCGCGCGGATCCGCACGGAGAGACGTCTCGGCGTGGGAATGAATATCGATGAAGCCCGGCGACACGATCCGGTTTCGCGCATCGATTTCGCGCGTGCCGCGTTCCTTGATGCGCGGGGCAACGGCAACCACCCGCCCGCTAGCGATCGCGACGTCACGGATGGCACCCGCAGCACCCGTGCCGTCGAACACGGTGCCGCCGCGGATCACGATCTCGTGCTCCACGCGCAAGCGTATCAGCGCTGGCGCGCCGGCAATGGCCAGCAGCGACGATGAGCTGGCGGCAAGAAAGTCGCGTCGGGTCGTGGTCATTGCTACCAATCCGTTGGCTGATAGTCTTTGAGAAACTGGCCCCATACATGGTGCCCCGTGTTCGCACCGTCCATGATGGGATCCACGATGCGCGCCGCGCCATCCACGATATCCAGCGGCGGATGGAAGCGATGGTTCTCGAGTTTCCGCGCGGCCAACTCCACGACATCCTCGTCGGTAATCCATCCGGTATCCACACTATTCATGTGAATGCCGTCCTGCTGATAATCGGTGGCGGAGGTACGCGTCATCATGTTGAGCGCCGCTTTCGCCATGTTCGTGTGCGGATGGCGCGTGGTCTTGTTGTTGCGATAGAACTGTCCTTCCATCGCCGACACGTTCACGATATGCTTGTCGCGGTTGTCGGTACGCCGCATCAGCGACTTGAGGCGCGCATTGATGATGAACGGCGCAATGGCGTTCACCAACTGCACTTCCAGCAGCTCGACGCTGGGCACTTCGTCCAGCAACAGCCGCCAGGAATTTCGTTCGCGCAAATCAATCTGCTGCAGATCCTGATCCAGCTTCCCAACGGGAAAGAGGTGTTCGGACTGCAGCGTTTCGCCAGGCAACAGTGGTACCTGAGACAGCGCGGCGGCATCTGTCAGTCCGATCGGCGCCGTGGCACCGGGTACACCCGTTGTCGAGACCGACCCGTGCAGCCGACTCTCCGGGAGACTCACCCCCTCGCCGCCGGACAGCGCGCGATCGCTGCCGCTCTCTGTCGCCTGGTGAAGCTCGCTATCACGAAGCCGCTCATACGATCGCAGCAGCGCGCGCACAGCGGAGGGCAGGTCGTGCAGCGACGCCTGCTCATTCGCCATCATGTGCGCATAGAACGCCGGCGGACGTCGCACCGTTTGGCACGCGTTATTGACGATATAGTCAAGGCGCGGCTCGGACTGCAGCAGCTCCCGACAGAAGGCTTCCACGCTCGGCGTATGCCGGAGGTCCAGCCCGAACACCTGCAAACGGTCGCGCCATTGCTCGAAATCCGGCTCGGCAGCGTACCGCAACGCGGAGTCGCGAGGAAAACGCGTCGTCACAAGCAGTCGGGCGCCGGCTCGCAACAGCTTGAGCCCCGCTTGATAGCCAATCTTGACGCGGCCCCCGGTAAGCAGCGCGGTGCGACCACACAAGTCCGCAAGCTCCGTGCGCTTGGCAAAGTTGAAGTCGGCACACGCGGTACACATCTGGTCGTAGAAGTGATGAATCGTCGTGAACTTCTGCTTGCAGATATAGCAATGCTGCGGAACGACGGCCGTTGGCCCATCGCCTGCCTCAGGCGACTCGCTGTCTTCAGCGCTCCGCGCGGCCTCGTCGTGCAAGGGCAGCGCGGGTGGATACACATTCGGTGTCGTGAACACGGGCTTGCGGCGCAGTGCGCGAATGCCGGTGTCCTGCAGCACGCTGTCGTCGCGTGCTGCCGCTGCGGCCTTACGCTCGCGCGTGGTGGCCTTCACCATCGATCGTCGCGCTTTCGCATCGGGGTGAAACACCTGGGCAACGGCATCCAGAAAGCGCTGTCGCTCGTCAGAAGGGAGCGGCACCAACACCGAGCGATCGGCGGCGATACGTTCGAGCAGTGCCGTCATCTGGCCAAGCTGTTCGGCCGTGAGCGGCTCTGGCGCTGGTTGCGGCGGTACGCTTGGATGTTGCCCTACGTCGGTGTCGTGGGCGGTATTTTCAGACACTGGCGGCCCTATGGCTTGGCAGGCAACGCCGGCAGGCACATGACGAATACCTGATACCGTATCGCGTTGCCGGGCACCACCAGCTTGTCATTCACCCGACTCTCGGCGTCGGTGAAGAGCATGGCTTCACTGTTCACATTGAACAGGCAGTCGGCCTGCGCCATGCGGAAACGCAACGAACCCTCATTTGGTGAATCCCGCGGATCCGGCGTGCGGGAAAAACCCGCCGCGCGCAATCGATCGTACAAGCGCGCCGCTTCTTTCGGCACGCCAATATCCGTCGCGCCGGCGGCCGTGATGCGGCATCCAGCGAGTCGCTTTCCGGTGCGCCAGTCGCTGACCGTATCACCTTCGATCTCGGCGATCATGTGTCGATCGGTTCGCAGGAACGCGGCGGCGGCTACACAGTGTGTTGAGTCCACTGGTGAGAACGCCGTACCCGCAAGCAGCAACGCAAACGGGAGCAGCATTACGCGGTGCCCGACGGTCGGCGTGGGACGAATGTGCGCATAGGGCTGGTTGAGGGCTAGTTGCTCTTGGACCGAACGCGGTACAAGTAGCTGAACTTGACGAACGCGCCATCGCTGGTTCGCTCGGCGCTACCTGGCCGAAAGGTATCGGTCGCATCAAGCGCCGTCCCGTAGCCAAGAAAGATCACCGTACCCGGGCTGGGCAGATAGGACAGCAACCAGTCTGCGCGGCCGAGCAGCGAGCGCCGCGCCGCGATCGGTGTGTACTTGCCCGTCGTGCTGCGCGTGAACAGCGGAAGCTCGGTGCGCGGGTCGCGCAACGCGTCGCGATCGCGCGACTCCACCTGTCCCACAAAACGCAGGAACAACGCTTTCGAAAACTGATACTCCAACCGGACCCGCGGCACGAGCTGCGAGCTGAATTCCGTCCCGTCGCGACGGCGCACAAAGCGCTGATAGCGCAGCAGTGTGCCAAGTCGAATCTGGGGAGTGGGGCGCAGGTCAACACTCGCCTCCATCTCGCGCCGATTGACTGTCGACGTTTCGAAGAATTCCGGTTCCGTGCCGGCGGTAGCGGTGATCGTCGCTCCCAGTTTTCGCCACTGCGGCGTGTTGACCGAGAACTTGAGGTTGCCCGTGACTTGCGCGTCGCTCGGCGTAAACGTCGCCGTGTCGCGGCGGTTCGCGGCGACCGCGAACCGTGAGGCGTAACGGCGAGGGTCGAAACTGGTCTGTTGGATCTCCGGCTGAACGCTCACGCGCCATCCACCACGGATTTGGAGCGCGTTGTCCAGTGAGAACTGGCTCTCGAGCGGGCTTTGCCGATTGTTGAAGTCGTTGTACGTCCAGAGCGTGGATCCGGAAACGAAGTGTTGGCGCTGGTCCCACCATCCGCCGCGCTTGCCGAATCGTGTCAGGCGCTGGTTCATTTGGACTTTCACGAAGTCCACGCGATTCACAAACCCTGCTTCTGTCTGGAATCCCGGTGAGAACCCCTGAATAGCGTAGCGATAGCCGTAGCTCCGCCCGCTGCGGCCGTGATTCACCTCCCACAGCGAGCCCGTGCGCGAGACACTGTCGCGCGTCACGCTGCCGGCCAGACGGAACTCGGCGCTGTAGTAGTTGGCGAATTGGAAGCGGGCATCAAGCCCCGCCACGCGATTGGAACGCCCACGTTCGGCGCGGTCGGTGTACACCAAACCGGCGGTGCTCTGGTCGCCTACGTCACGCCGCAGTCGCACGATGTTGAATATCGGATTCGACGCCCCATCGCGGCTGCTTGTGGCCGCGTCGATGGCGCTCATGAAGCCGAGATCGGTGCGGGGAAGCTTGCCCGTCAGTTTGAGCGCGCCAACCGGTTGAATGATGGAACGCGTGTTGACCAAACGATTGGGCGCGTCGAATTGCTCGCTGCCTTCTACGAAAAACGGGCGGAGCTCGGGGAAGAAGAGGGCGAATCGTACATCGCCCGGAATCTGCCCGACGTCTGTTTCGACTTGACTGAAGTCCGGATTGGCCGTCGCATTCAGCGTGAGGTTGGGGGCCAGTCCCCATCGCACGTCACCACCAAACTCTCCCCGGGTGCCGTACTTCCATCGCAACGAATCCGGCGTACCGGTGGTGGTGGTGATCGACGTCGGGGTCAGGTCAAGCACCAAGCCACGCTTCATGCCACTCATGCCACGCAGATGTCCCTGTTGCGCAGAGAAACTCTGTTGCGCTCGGGAGACGGGCGTCCACGTCTCCTGGTATCCAGTGCGTTGAACCTGTCGGACCACTTGTACGCCCCAATCCTGGCTCACGCCCATTTGAAAACGGATCGACTTGAACGGGATACGAACTTCAATCTCGAAGCCGTCGTCCAGCACGCGCCCGGCCGATTGCCACAGATAGTTCTGCGACAGATCAAGCGCCTGCATGGAGGCGCGCGACACTCCCGGGCCTGCCGACTGCTCGCTGCGCATGCCATCGGCCTGTACACCAAGCGGGTTGACGGCGAACACAAACGAGCGGCGCTGATCGTTGAAGGTGTCGAGGTGCAGGGCAATCCAATCGTCGTTCTGGATGCGATCGCGCTCAGCGAGCGTCGCGCGAACCGTGCCCTCAGGTGCCCACGCTCGAACGCCCATATACAGCGCGTCTTCTCCATAAAACAGCCGGACTTCGATCGAGTCTTGCGCCGGTCGCCCGTCAACCGGATTGTACGTCGAAAATTGCGTGAGGATGCTGGCCCGCTCCCACGACGACTCCGACAACGCGCCGTCGACGGTGATGGGATCCGACATTCTGGGCAGGCGCACGTCCAAGTTCCGGGCGCGGCCGGCGTGGACGCCGGCGGGCGGCAGCTGGGTCGCGGGTTCGGCTCCGGGGCCGTTTTGGATGGCCGAGGCCGACTGGAGCAGCGCGACCGCAAGAGTGATGAGCATCTATTGGAAGATAACGCGCATCGGTCCGGTCTCGCTGGCGGCTGCACGGCAGTGGCCCGGAATCAGGCGCGGCCACGATCGAACGAATTGGTATGGAACTAATCCGTGTGACTGCGGATAGCTCCCCCATGAGTCTTTCGGTGGTGGACGAAGCCTTCGAACGTGACGCCTTGGCATGCCTTCCGCATGTGGCGCGCTTTGCGCTCTCGCTTACCCGAGACGAGCCGGCTGCAGACGATCTGGTGCAGGAAACCTATTTGCGGGCGTTTCGAGGGCGGGCGACCTTTCTGCCAACCTACGAAATGCGGCGCTGGCTGTTCACGATCTGTAAAAACGCCTTTCTCCGAGACCGGGAACGATCAGTCCGGGAGCCCGCCTCGCTGGACGCCGACGATCCCACCAACGAAACGCTGGAAGCGGTCCGGCAGCACGCTCGCTTAGGCGCCGAGGTTTCGGGCGCGTTGTTTGAGCAGACGGATTTGGGAGACGCGATCATTGCGGCGCTGAACGCGCTCCCGGCGACCATGCGCGCGGTGGTGGTGTTAGTCGATCAGGAAGGGTACGGCTACGCGGACGCTGCCGAGCTGCTCGGCGTGCCAGTCGGCACAGTGCGGTCGCGACTCTTCCGTGCCCGACGCGTGTTACAGGATGCACTTGTCCACCACGGGCGCGATGCGGGACTGGTTGCGTCACATACTCACTGAGGTGAAACTTGATAGACCGCGAAGATGCGAAGGACAGTGAAGTCGCGCCGCTGGACTGTGAACACGCCGTCCGTCAGCTCTGGGACTACGCCGATCACGAGCTCTCACCGTTGGATCAGGCCGCCGTTGACGCGCACTTGGCCGGCTGTGCCGAGTGCGCCGATCACTTCGTGTTTGAGCGCCGGTTTCTGGCGGCGATTCACGCCGCGCAACGAGTCCGCGACGGCGCCAACGAGGCATTCGTCAGCGCCGTTCGGAACAACGTGTTGGAATCGCTACGGAATGCAGGCGCGTTTCGCATCAAGGAGCACGGCGAATGAGTGGTACTGGCATTCGCAAGCACGCGCGGCATCATTGGATTGTGCGCGCCACGCATTGGATCAACGCCGTAGCCTTCACGATCATGGTAGGCAGCGGGCTGCGGATTTTCAACGCGTATCCCAAGTTCGCACGCAAGGGGGAAACGTTCTGCTGCTATCCGTTTGAAGGGGCCATTCCCTCGTGGCTGACATTCGGCGGATGGCTTGGCGGCGCCCGGCACTGGCACTTTGCCATGATGTGGGTGTTGGTGGCGACAGGGATTGTGTATGTCGCGTTCATCTACCTGCACGGGGAGTGGCGTGACCTGGTTCCCCGGCGCGGCGATCTGCGCGACGCGGTGCAGATGATTCGCTTCTATCTGCACCTCCGCAAAGATCACCCCACGCACGGCAAGCACAATGCGCTGCAGAAAGGCGCCTACTTCGTCATGCCGATCGTCGCTGCGATGATTGTGGTGTCCGGCATCGCCATCTGGAAGCCAGTGTCACTTGGTTGGCTGACAAACCTGCTTGGCGGCTATGTATGGGCGCGGTACTGGCACTTCATGTCCATGGTGACCCTCGTTGGACTCTCAATCGTGCACGTCTTCATGGTGCTGAGCGTGGATCCCTACAGTTTGCGCAGTATGACGACTGGTGGCCACAGTGAGCGTTTCTCGCCCATTGCCAGAAACGCGCGGCCCTTCCAGGGCCTGCTACCCAAAGCTGCGGCTGATGATCTCGACGTTCCGGTGGTACCACGCTCGGAGACTCGCCCATGACCTCGCGTCTGGTCCGCTTGAAAGCCGTCGCGTTGATCGATCGGAGTGTCGAGGCACTCTCCGCGTCTCCGGTGTCGGATCCGCGCCAGAGGTCGTCGGGATCAATCGATAGACGGAAGTTCTTTGCGGCAACGGCTACCTCAATGGCAGCGGCGTTCCTCGCAGGCTGCGATGCCCGCGGCCCGCAGAGCGCAGACAAACTGCTCGCCTACGCGACACGCAAGAACGAAGCGATCGAAGGATGGCTCTTGCGTCATACGCGGATCGATCAGGGCTCACCTGGTGCCGTGGTCGCTGGCGGTCAATTCCCGTCGTACTTCGTGTCCAGCACGGTACCCGTCTACAATCCGCTCACGAGCGGTCCGTGGGCGTTGCAAGTGAGCGGGATGGTGCGCACACCGCTCACGTTGTCGCTGGAACAGCTCATGGCGATGCCGCGCATCGAGCAGCGCGTCAACCACTTCTGTGTCGAGGGGTGGAACGCGGTGGCGCG
>JANOPS010000339.1:0-21974 GCA_031421995.1 Gemmatimonadaceae bacterium | reverse complement strand
GAATGCTGCATATGTTGTGGGGAACGCCGTGTTGGCGCCAGTCAGATGGTCCGTTTCTCTTCACTTCAAGTGCTCGCGATGACTGAACCCCGGAATGCCGCACCGTTCGCCACGCCCTCACTGACCGTCGAAACCAGCGCCTCGCCGAGCACGTTCGACGAGCCCGAAATGGATCCGCTGATCGATACGGCGCAGGGGCTTTGGGCGATCGTCTTCGCCGGCGGCATTGGATCGCGCTTCTGGCCGCTCAGCACCACGCATCGCCCCAAACAAGTCTTGGCGCTGGTCAATGAGCGTCCCCTGATCGCGGACACGATACAGCGGCTCTCCCCGATGGTGCCAGCGGAACGTGTGCTGGTGGTCACCAGCGCCGATATCGCTGACGCGCTCCACGAGGTGATCCCGGAAGTGCCGCGCGCCAACATGCTGATCGAACCACGTCCCCTGGGTACGGCCGCCGCCCTCGCATGGGGTGCCAGAGAGGTGGCGAGACGAGCCGGACCGGACACCGTCTTCTGTGCCTTGCATGCAGACTTGTCGGTGGCCACGCCAGCTGAGTTTCGGCGCACCATCATGCGTGCCGCCAATATCGCCGCCTCAGAACCCGTCTTAGTGGCTATCGGCGTCAAACCCACGCGGTGCGAGACAGGCTTCGGGTATCTGCAGGCAGGAGCCCTGTTGGATCCGCTCACCTCACGGGCCGAAGGGGGTGCAAGTCGTGTTGACTACTTCGTGGAAAAACCGAGCGCCGCGCTCGCCGACACGCTGATCGATCGTGGCGCCTACTGGAACAGCGGCATCTTCGTGTGGCGCGCCAAAATCGTGTTGGCAGAACTCGCCCAACACACCCGCGAAGTCGTGCTCGGCCTTCCGGCACTCGAGGCCGGGCAGATGGAGCAGTTCGCCACCCACGTCACGTCCATCTCCATTGATCGCGGACTGCTGGAGCGCAGCGAATCGGTGGTCGTGCTGCCCGGAGACTTTGGATGGGATGACGTGGGCACTTGGGCCTCGTTGCGCCGCGTGCGCGAGCTGGATGATACCGGAAACGGCGTCATGGGTGATGTCCACTGCGTTGATGCATCCGGCAACGTGATTCACGCGGACGGACATTGTATCGTGGCGTTCGGCATCTCCGGGATGCTGGTGGTCTCACTGAACGGATTGACGTTCGTGACCACACTCGAACGCGCGACCGAGTTGGGCCCACTCCTGAACGCGCTGCCGGGAAGCCTGCGGTCAAACCCCGGGCGCATGTAGGCCCCATGTAGGCGCACCCCGCCTTATCGTCCGGTGAAGGTTGGCGCGCGCTTCTCCTTGAAGGCCACCATCGCCTCGCGCACATCGGCACTCGCGAAACAGGTCTTGATGTGCGCGAGCTCGGCCTGCAGCTGCGCTTCAAGTGTTGCCGACGAACTGGCCAGCATGAGTCGCTTGCTCAGTGCCATGGCAATCGGTGGCCCGGCCGCGAGGCGCGACGCGTATGTCTGTACGCTCGCGGCAAAGGTGTCTGTCGGGTAGACCGCCGACACCAGCCCAATGCGCTCGGCTTCCGCGGCCGTAATGTCGCGACCGGTCAGCACGATTTCCATCGCACGCGAATGCCCAAGCAACCGCGGCAACATCCACGTCACGCCCGCATCGGGTGACAGACCGCGACGCACATACCCCGCGGTGCACACGGCATCGGCGTTGAGAAGTCGAATGTCGCACGCCAACGCGAGACCAAAGCCCGCGCCCGCAGCGGGTCCGTTGATCGCCGCGATCACCGGCTTCTCGCAGTGCACCACGCTGTGTACCCACCGCCCCACCCAATAGTAGGGATCGAGACGCGACTGTCGCGTGCCCGCGTCGAGAGCAACGGGCTCGCCGAGGTCCAGTCCCGCACAGAATCCGCGACCAACACCGGTGATGACCACGACGCGGACGGCATCATCGGCGGCAGCCGCGTCCATGGCGTTGGGCAGTTCGTCGGCAAGGCGCGGGTTGACCGCGTTCAGTCGCTCCGGACGGTTCAGCGCGATCGTGCGCACGCCCTCGGACGACGTTTCGACCTGCAGATGCACAAAATCAGTCACCGAATCGATACCGGAACAGGTGGGAGATCGTCGTGATCCCGACGGGAATGGCGGTTAGCATACTCGTGAAATAGTGCGCGGAGCGCCGCAGGGCCAGTTGGCGACTTGCGTGCAATCACGATAGTACTTCGCGCAAGGCACTACCGCTGCGTAATGCTTTGTTGCTATCTCCATGTCCTACCAAAGTGCGGTTCATCACGAACCGTGCGTCTGATACCTCGTCGGTCGTCGACATTCCCTCGTTGGTGAGCATCATGGCCTCTTCACGATCAAGCGCTGCGAAGAAACTGGTAGATGAACCGATGACGGCCTCCGGTCCGCTGGCAGCGGCCGACGCGCTTGGCCGGACTGCCGCGGAAACCTGCCGTCAGCATGAGCGCCTGGCGCGACTCATGGAACTCGGGGTCTCCCAGTCCGAACTGTCCGCCACGTATGCCATGGTGGACACCATCGACCTCGCCTTGGCCGAATGCGTGCGCGATTTCGAGGCGTGCTGCGCCAAGACGCCGGTCTCGGACGATCCGGAGATCCGGTCACGCGCGAATACCCTCTGGCTTGCGGCGCGCGAATACTTGCGGCGCCACTCGATTGCTGAGACCGCGTCCAGACAGCTCACCCATCACGACGCGGAAAAGCTTGGCGTCATCAAGTTTGAGTTCGAACTGGAAGCATCAGCCATGCTGGCCTTGCGTCAGGCCACCGGCGCGCTTGGCAAGCTGCGCTCCGAAGCGCGATAGAGAATCACGAGCGCCAGAAGTACTCGGCCGCGTCCTCACTTGGGGACGCGGTCGTCACATGAGAGTGACAGCCGCCGCTGCTCGAAGTCTCTATACTGTTGACACGGAATGATTTAGCACCAGACATGCAGCGGTCTGGCCATTGCACAGGGATGGGGTTCCGCTCACGCACCCGCGCTCCCTCTTCTGGATTCGCCGGGCGTCTGTAGATCCCCCCGTGTTTCGGAGTTCTGCCATGCGTTCCTTCGCCCGCCCCCGCGCCACGCTGCTTGCTGTCCCGCTTCTCCTGCTCGCCATCACCTCCTCCAGCGAGGCGCAGCGCCGCCGTGAAGCGGTCCCCCAGTTGCGACGCGAGCGACCAATGCTGGCCCTCGAGGCGACCGGATTGTTCTCGTCGGTGAAGGGGCAGGCGCTAGGCACCGCGGGCGACGGAGCGGGTTTTGACGTCATGGGCTCGGTGGGCAGCGGGATGTTCGCGTTGGGCGCGGGCTACCAGCGATCCACGCATACGCTGCTTGGCCAAAGCAGCAGCCGAGCCATTGTGGACGGCGTGTTTATCGAGCCTCGGCTCGCGCTCCCATTGGCGACCGGCAACTTCACGCCCTATGTGTTTGCGCGTGCAGCCCGCCTGGAGCGGTCCCTCGAGAACAGCGGAAACGAACCGCGACTCCGTGGGTCAGCCATTGGCGGCGGCGTTGGCACGTACTTCTGGCTCGCCAACAACGTGCAACTGAACAGCGCGTTGCTCTGGCAAGACCTGCGGTTTGATCAGGCGTCGGCTCGCCCCAACATCACGGGCGCGCGCGCCGATGGCTCCCAGTGGGCAATCCGCGCCGGGCTCTCGGTCGGCTTTGACAACTGGGGCCGTTAGATCTTCCGATGCGCGCGGGGCAGACTGCTGGCGAGTCGATCAACCACGATGGCCGAGGCTTCCTGCCCCGGCCATGACTAGGGGTGAAGCGGGTCCGGTAAGCTCCAACTCGAACAGCTTCTTCGACGGCTGCGGGTCACGGGTCAGGTAGATCTGCAGTCGCTCAATGCGCGCCGGCGCGTCAACGCGCACCGCGAGGAGCTCGCGTTCGTTCTTTGGCGTCAGCGTTGGATAAAAACTCAACGTGCAGTGTGGTGAGAACTGAAATCGCGCCTGCCGAAAGGGCAATCCGCATCGTGCAATGCGCTCGTGCAGCGCGCGCAGTGGACCATGGGGATCGAGCGGCAGCGAGATGATTTCGGTTTGCATGAAGCGATGCGGCGGCCGAAACTGCAGCGAAAGCGGTGCGGTCGATTCGGCGATCGGTTCGAGCGCAGCGCGCAATCGAGCCACCGGCGTATCGGTGGGGATCGGTCCCACGCCGGACGAGCCCGCCAGCGTGACGTGTGGAGGCGTCAGTCGCCCAAGCTTCGGGTCAAAGCGTTGCTGCAACGCTCGCACTTGCTCACCTGCCTCTCCAGGAAGCTCGGCGAGGATGAATATTCCAAAGGTCGCGGCCATGCATCAATCTAGTCGCCGTGTCCCCCTCACGCTCTTGCGGTGTCCGCGATACTTTCGCGTATGGCCGACGCGATGACCGTGATCCGACAGTATCTCAACGAAATGGAAGCGCTGGTGGCGCGCAGTGTGCTTGAGGCGCACGACATTCCCGCGGTGGTGCTGCGCGACAACGCCGGCGGCATGCTTCCGGCAATGCATCTCCTCTATCCGGTGCGGTTAGCCGTACCGGCGCACAGTGCGGCCTTGGCCTTGCGCCTGCTCGACTCACCGTTCGATAACGCCGCGATGGACGAGACACGGCTGGACGACCACGACACGCCCGGCCTGCTCTGATACGGAGTGGATGACTATCTTTGCCAGCATGGCGTCTACTGTTCTTGTTGTTGATCCAGACAATCCAGACCCCGCGTTGATTGCTCGCGCTGCGGCGTGCATAGCCGCAGGGGAGCTGGTGGCCTTCCCAACGGAAACAGTGTACGGCCTGGGCGCCGACGCGCTCAACGCGAGCGCCGTCGCCAAGATCTTCGCCGCGAAAGGTCGGCCAGCGTGGAATCCGGTGATCGCACATGTGGCAGATGTTGCTGGAGCGCGTGCGTTGACCGCCACGTGGCCCAGCACCGCACAACGACTCGCCGAACGCTTTTGGCCGGGACCACTCACGATGGTGCTGCCGAAGCGCGACGTCGTCCCCGACATCGCGACCGCTGGCCTCGATGCCGTCGCGGTGCGCGTACCGTCGCACCCGGTGGCGTTGGCCTTGCTGCGTGCGTTTGGTGGTCCTATCGCGGCGCCGAGTGCCAATCGATTCACGCAGATCTCACCCACCACGGCGGCCCACGTGATGGCCTCGCTTGGCGAGCGCGTATCACTGGTATTGGACGGCGGACCGTGCATCGTTGGCATTGAGAGCACCGTCATCGATCTTGCCGGCGATGTCCCGACGGTGCTGCGCCCTGGCATGATCAGCCGTGCACAGTTGGAAGACGCGTTGCAGCAACCGGTGCAGCATGCCTCGCCGAAGCCTGTCACACGAACCGCCGAGGGTGTGGTCGAGGGCCAACGCTCACCTGGCATGGCTGATCGGCACTACGCGCCAACGGCCGACGTGTGGCTGTTCGACGTTGGACAACGCGACGAAATCGCGCGCGCGCTGGCCGCGCTGCCGAGCGAAAACGAGGGCCCGATTGTCGCGCTCCTCTTTGGCGACACCGCCGAGCTCGATTCGCCGCACACCACGGTGCACCGCATGCCGATCACGTCCGATGCGTATGCGCGCGCGCTGTACGCGGCCCTGCATTCCGCCGACGCGGAACACGCGCGGCTGGTGGTGATTGAACGACCTCCCGATGACGACCGCTGGGCTGGCGTGCGCGACCGACTCGCCCGCGCGGCCCGGTAAACCTCTAGATTATCCGATCATGCTATCTATCGACTTGACTGGGAAACGCGCGCTGGTCGCCGGCGTCGCCGATGACGGTGGGTTTGGCTTCGCCGTTGCCAAGGCGTTTGCAGAAGCGGGTGCCACGGTCTGCGTGGCGACATGGCCTCCCGCACTGAATATTTTTCTCAACCTGCTCGAGCGCGGCAAGATGGATGTGTCGCGACAACTGAGTGACGGCTCGCTGCTGCAGTTCGAGCGCATCTACCCGCTTGATGCCGTCTACGATGCCCTTGAAGATGCGCCTGCAGAGGTGCGCGAATCCAAGCGCTACAAGGATGTCGGAGATTTCTCGATTGGTGGTGTGGCACAGCGCATGGTCAGCGATTTCGGCGAACAACCGCTCGACATTCTGTTCCACTCGCTGGCCAATGGTCCTGAGGTCAAGAAGCCGTTGCTCGAGACCAGCCGCCATGGCTATCTCGCCGCGTCGAGTGCCAGCGCCTATTCGTTGGTCTCTATGGTGCAGCGCTTCGCGCCGCTCATGCGGGCCGGTGGATCGGTGTGCTCACTCACGTATATGGCCAGCGAGCGGGCCATTCCGGGGTACGGCGGCGGCATGTCGTCAGCGAAAGCGGCTATGGAGAGTGACACCCGCGTCCTGGCCTTTGAAGCCGGTCGCAAGCATGGACTCCGTATCAACACGATTTCGGCTGGTCCGTTTGCATCGCGCGCGGCGAGTGCCATCGGCATCATTGACAACATGGTGAAGTACTGCGCCGCCAACTCGCCGCTCCCGGAGATGTTGACCGCGAGTGAAGTGGGTTCCACGGCCGCGTTTCTGGCGAGCCCGCTGGCCAGCGGCATCACGGGCGCGACCGTCTACGTCGACAAAGGCTACCACAGCATGGGCATGGCCGTCACGATGCCACCGGGCATGAATCTGCTCGGCGAGTGAGCTGGTTTCGCTGATGCTGTTGCGCCGCGCCCGCAGTATTCGGCTGCTCCTGATCGGGTTGGCCGTCGCGTGCGCGGCTCCGTTCGTTGCGGTCGGACTCTTTCGACTCTCCATCAATGCCGCCCACGAGCGGCAGATGATGGAGGCGGAGGTGCAGCGCAGCGCCATCACCGCCGCCGAGCGGATCGATGAACGCCTGATGGCCGCGGACGCGCTGCTGCTCGGGCTCTCGATGACACTCCGCGCGGAAACCTCACAACGCGCAGCCAATGAACTGGTACTGCGGCGCACGATGGCCGCGGCGCCAGCGCTTTTCGCCAACGTATTCCTTTTGGACACACTCGGCACCGTGGTCGCGACCGCGCGGCCATTCAGCAACGCGGGCGATTCGGTGCTGTCGTTCGCCGATCGTCGCTACTTCAACGTCGTGCGCACACAACGCGATCTGGTGGTTGGCGAGCTCCGTCGCTCCATTGTGCTCGCTGATCACGCCTGGGTCGTGGTGCTGGCACGCGCGATTACCGATGGCACTGGTCGATTCACCGGTGTGGTGTCGATGCCCGTTCGCCTGGACTCCCTGGTGAACGTGACACGTGGAGCAACGACCCTTGGTCAATCGCTGGTCACCATCTATGACACGGCCGGTGTCGTCCTTGCACGCTCCAACGGGCCGGACTCGTTGGTCGGCCAGCGACTCTTTCCCGCCGGGGGGCGTGGCGACTCGAGCGGCGCGCGAGAAATTCCCGGTGTCGACGGCTTCACGCGCATTACCGGCTTCACACGAACGCGCACGGCGCCGTGGATGATCAATCTGGGCATCTCAGCCAAGACGCTCGAAGCCGAGCGTGCGCGAAGCATTCGCAACGATCTTCTGCTCCTGGTCGTCGCACTGATGCTGGCGATCACGTTTGCCTATGTCGTTGGCAAACGCCTCACGCAACCCGTCGACGCGCTGGTCGACGCGGCGAGGGCGTTCGAGCGTGGTGAAGTTGGCGTGCGAGCGCCGGTCTCCGGGCCGGGCGAGATGGGCGTGCTGGCCAATGCGTTCAACCAGATGGCGCAGACGGTGGACCGACGGACCGCCGCACTTGCCGACAGCGAGCGTCAATATCGGTTCCTGTTTGACGGCAACCCGTTACCGATGTGGTTTTGGGATGCCGATTCCATGCAACTCATGGCCGTCAATGACATGGCCATCGAGGTCTATGGATATCCGCGCGAACGGTTTCTGTCGCTCCGCATTACTGACTTGCTCGACCCCAGCGAATTGCCACGCTTCACCGAAGCACGCTTACCCTTCTCAGAACATCGTCAGACCGCTGGTACCTGGAGGCATCGCACGTCCAGCGGGCAGGTGATGGAAATGGCCATCACCACGTCGGCATCGCGACGACTGGGACGACCCAGTTGGCTATCGGTGGGCATCGACGTGACCGCACAGCGTACTGCCGAGCGAGCACTTGCTCAGCGCGCCGACACCGCACGCGAACGTGCCGAGCGCGATCTTGCATCGAGCGAACGCTAGCACGGAAGCGTAGACATGTACTGGATTCTCTTTGTCATGGGGCTGATCGCCTCGATCGTGATCGCCCTGATCGCGGGAGGTCTCGCCACACCACGGGCGCACACGGTCTCGAAATCCGCGCTGCTCCCGGCATCCGTAGACGAAGTCTGGCACACCATTCGCACGGTGTCCGCGTACGCGACGTGGCGCAGTGATCTGGAAGACGTGGAGCTCGTCGATACCGAACACGCACAGGTCCGCTGGCGCGAGTTGTCCACCCGTCGCTCGATGTTGTTGGGCATCGTCACCGACGACGCACCACGGACACTGGTGGTGCGCATCCTTGATGACGACCTCCCGTTCAGCGGCGAGTGGGAGTGGGCACTGCGCGAAGAGGGTGCGTCTACGCACGTCACGATCACGGAGCGTGGAGAGATCGGGAATCCGGTGTTTCGATTGATCGGCACGTATTTCATTGGACACACGAAAACAATTGACCGGGTGCTCGGCGACCTCGCGCGAAAGCACGGGTAGCTTGTCGCGGGCGTCACTGGCGCCGGTGGCGGACGATCCTACTGCGCAGCCCGCAGGCGACGCACACTGAGAATGCCCAGCAGCGGTCCAACCGCGAGCACGGGAAACACCCATTGCCAGCCCAACCACCCGACCAGTGGCGGAATGGCTTGAATCGTGATGGTGGTGAGCAGAAAGCCCAGCGACACCTGCAGCGTAAGTGCCGTGCCCACGATGTGCGGTGGCACCGATTCGGTGGCCAACACGCTGAACTGCGCGCTGTCAGCAATGACAAAGAATCCCCACACCAGAGCCAACGGCGCTAGCAGCCACCACGACTGCCCCCAGGCGAAGCCGATCGCAACGGCGCAACTGCCACTGATGGCCAGACACCACGTGACGAGGCGTGTGCGACCGATACGATCGGCGACGAGGCCGCCCCACACGCACCCGATCCCGCCAATGGCGATCACGCCGAATCCGATCAGCGCCGCGACGCGCGGGTGCGGCGGCACGAGAAGGCGAGCGGCCCGCGCCGCATCGCTCGCGATCAGGAACGCAGGAATCCACGTCCAGAACGAATACAACTCGGCCATGTGGCCAAGGTATCCGCCCAAGGCCAAACGCCATCGCCGCTCGCGCCACACTTCACCCACCCGCGACCACGCAAAGGCCCGCGATGGAAAATCGTACGGTCCGTCGCGATACGCGAGCAGCACGAGCATGGCCGCAAGTATCGCGCTGCATGACGAGGCCAGCGTAATGGTGCGGACATCGAGACCGGGAAAGGCCTGCGCGAGATACGGCGTCGCCTTGCCAATCGTGAGCGCACCGACGATTGTGCCAACCGCCAGTCCGCGTCGTGCGCGAAACCACGTCGCCGCCATCTTCATGGCGGGTGGATACACGCCCGCGAGACAGATGCCCGCACCCACACGCGAGGCGATGGCCACCGCGTAATGCTCCGTGAAGGCCAGCGGCACGTTGCACACGGCACCAGCGATCGCCGACATCGCGAAGAGCCGACGCGACGGCACGACGTCAGCAAGATTCAAGAAGGCACTGACGGCCGTCCCGACCACAAATCCCAGTTGCACGGCGGTGGTCAACCATCCCACCGCCGACGGCGGGAGCGCCCAGCGCGTGGCGAGTGTTGGCCCAACGGCACTGCCGGTAAACCACAGCGCCATCCCCAACAACTCCGCAACCGCCAGCACCGCCAGCATGCGCCAGCGGTGCGGGGCGGTATCGCGTTGCTCCATCCTACGCCCGTGGGCTCTTCACATCTGCGGGCTTCACATCAATCGCGGGCTGCCCATTCTTCTTGAGAATTTCGTCGATCGGCGGCAGCAAATCCTTCCACGCCTGACGCAGCTCCACGAGATACCCCTCCAGTTCCGTGTTGAGCAGCGTGAACACTTCGTAACTCTGTTTTGTGGGACGGGCTTCGGTGCTTCCCACCACGCCGGCCAAGCCCGCAATCTGGTTGTTCACCTTGATCGGATAGTTGAGCGGATCCTGACCGCTCTGATTCTTCACCTGATACACCTTCGCTTCGATCTCGCTGGTCTTCACATCAAGCGCTTTAATCAACGCGGCGTATCGCGCCGAGTCGGCGCCAACCTGCCGGGAACGCGCGATGGTTTGTGCGCGCACGTTGCGCACCGTACGCACGGCGTCGTTCGCGTCGGTCGTGCGGTCGCGGATCTGCATGAGCAGTTTGTACTGCGCCACCAAATCCAACGGCGTGGCATTGCTGCGCGGATCTTTCTTGACCAGGAACTTCGCGTCTTGCACCACGGCGCCGTCAACCAGCAATCGCACTGTGTAGTTGCCCGGCAACACCAACGGCCCGGTCGTTCCGCCGGACCAGAAGATCATGCCGTCAAAACGCGTCGCGTCGGACTCGCGCAGATTCCACGAGAAGGTGTTGAGTCCAGTCTTGTTCGGTGTCATGGGCTCGCCTGGCGCCGCGCGCGGCGGCGCAGCCTGCTGCATGCGATCACCGCTGGCGGTCGCCATCGCATTCATCCCCGTATCGCTGGAGAAACTGCGAATGGTCCGCCCCGTCGAATCGCGAAACTCCAGCGTGACCTTCTTGACGCTTTCCTTCAACCAATAGTTGACGATCACGCCGGCCGGTGGATTCTCGCCGACCGGGGATGTCCCTCCGCCGCCGTCGCCGAATCCTGCTGCCCACGTGACGCGATATGATTCACGCGGCGCGAAGAGATGGGCGCGTTTTCCCAGCGCTTCGCTGCTCAACTGTCGCAAGACGCTGAGGTCGTCCAGGATGTAGAACGAGCGACCGTGCGTCGCCGCGATCAAGTCGCCCTCCTTGATGGCCAGATCATGAATGGGGACAATCGGCAAATTGCGACGCAGGGACACCCACGTTGCCCCATCATCGAGCGAGGTGTACACGCCACGCTCCGTCCCGGCGAACAGCAATCCGCGGCGCACCTCATCCTCACGCAGCACACGCGTGAACTCACCCGCCGGAAGTCCAGTCGGCGCACCGCTGCCATCGATGCGCGTCCACGTCTTGCCGAAGTCGGTCGTGCGAAACAGGTAGGGCTGCTGATCATCCATCTGAAAACGATTGGCCGCCACGTACGCCGTCCCCGCGTTAAATCGCGAGGCCTCAATGCTGGAGATGCGCGCCCACTCCCGCTCCTTGAGCAGTGGCGGCGTGATGTTCGTCCAACTCTTGCCGGCATCGCGCGTGATTTGCACAAGCCCGTCATCCGTCCCTGCCCAGATCACACCACGCGCGATCGGCGATTCGGCGATCGCGAACACTGTCCCATAGTACTCCACACTCGTCTGGTCGAGCGTGATCGGCCCGCCGGATGGCCCGAGTGTGCGCGGATCGTTGCGCGACAGGTCCGGGCTGATGGCCGTGTAGCTATCCCCCTCATTCGTCGTTTTGAACAACACGCTCGAGCCGACGTACAACGTGCGGGGATCGTGCGGGCTGACCACGATCGGGAAGGTCCACTGCATGCGGTACTTCGCGTCAATCGCCGAGTGGCCCATGGGATTGAGCGGCCACGGATTGACGTTGCGCTCCAGTCCGGTCCGCATGTCCTTGCGCGTGAGATACCCGCCGTAGCTGCCGGCGAACACGATATCCGGCGTCGTGGGAAGTGCGGCAATAAACCCCGACTCGCCGCCGCCGGCGTCCTGCCACATCGAGCGCACAATGCCACCAACCGCACGCGACGGGCCACACAGCGTGGAGTTGTCCTGCTGTGCACCACAGACCTTGTAGGGGAAGTGATTGGTCGTGGTGACGTGATAGAACTGTGCGGTCGCGTAGTCTTGTTCGGACCACGACTTGGCGCCGTCGGTGGACACGTTCGCGCCACCGTCGTTCGCTTCGATCATCCGGTTCGGATCGTCCGGCGCAATCCAGAGGTCGTGCGAATCACCGTGCGGCGTCGAGATGTTGCTCCATGTTTTCCCACCGTCGCGGGACACTTGAAACTGCACGTTGCTGGCGTAGACCACGTCCGCGTTTTTCGGGTCGGCGTAGATCTTCGTGTAGTACCAAGCGCGCTGGCGCAGTTTGCGTTCGTCATTCACGCGTGTCCACGTGGCCCCGGCGTCGTCGGAGCGAAACACGCCACCTTCGTTCGCTTCAATCAAGGCGTAGATGCGACGCGGATTGGCACCGCTCACGCTGATGCCGATGTTGCCCCACAACCCGGCCGGCAATCCGGCGTTGCGTGTGAGCTCGGTCCACGTATCACCGCCGGCGGTGGATTTGAACATGCCCGAGCCCTTGCCACCCGACACCAGCATCCACGGTGTGCGATGGGCCTGCCAGAAGCCGGCGTACAGGACGTTGGGGTTGGTGGGATCCATCACGAGGTCTGCCGCGCCAGTGGAGTCACCGCGCGACAGGATCTTCGTCCAAGTTTTTCCACCGTTGTTCGAGCGGAAAATGCCACGCTCGGCGTTCGGTCCCCACACGTGTCCTTGCGCAGCCACATACACGAGCTGCGGGTTGGTGGGGTGCACACGAACTTTGGAAATCTGGCGCGTGTCGTTCAGGCCAATGTTGTCCCACGATTTACCGCCGTCGGTCGTCTTCCACATGCCATCGCCGTGCGACACGTTGCCGCGGATCGCAAACTCGCCGCCGCCCACATACACGATGTCGGGGTTGGATGGGGCCACGCCGATCGCGCCGATCGTGCCACCGAAGTACTTGTCGGTCATTGGCATCCAGTTCAGGCCACCGTCAGTGGTCTTCATGACGCCAGCGCCAACGGTGCCCATCCAGTATTCCTTGGGTCGCGCCGCCGAACCGGCGGCGGCCACTGATCGACCACCTCTATATGGTCCGATCTCGCGCCAGCGCATGGCACCAAGTGCGTTGGTATCGAAGGGGGCGGCCATGGATGTAAGCGGCGCGGCGGCCGCGCGCTGGATCACAGCTCGTCCGGCGGGAGTGCGCGGAGCGCTTTGCCCCTGAACGTCGACCGGCGTGAGGCCGAGTACGACGCCGAGTATGATGGCGGCAAGCGGCGAGATGGCGCGAGTGCCGAAAGTGCCGAAAGTGCCGAAAGTGCGAGCTACGAATGTGCGGGTCACCTGTACAGTCTCCTGGGGCATGAAGGACGGATCCTGCGACTATGCCAGTATTTGGCGCCGGCGGCAAGCGCTGATCGGAACTCGACCGTTCCTTGAAACCCACAAAAATGGGTTCGCGTACGAGATAGCGAAGTGATATCATATAGATACCAACCCTCTCCACCGAGGTATTTCATGCTCCGCGAAGTCCAAGCTCGTCCAACAGCCGGCATCCCCGTCGCCCTCCTTCTTGTCGCCGGTATCGCCGCCGGTGTCTGGCTGCTCATCTCTGGCGCCAAGGGAGACGCGCCGGCCCTCGCCGGCGCCGGCGTCGCCCTCATGCTCGTGCTCACGCTCTGTCTCCCCGGCCTGTATGCAGTTGCGCCGAATGAGGCAAAAGTGCTGACACTATTCGGCAACTATAAAGGCACTGTAAAGACAGCAGGCCTTTGGTTCTCCAATCCGTTCATGACCAAGAAGACGGTCTCACTCCGCGTGCGGAACTTCGAGACCAACAAACTCAAGGTCAACGACGCGCGCTCCAACCCCGTCGACATCGGCGCGATCGTGGTCTGGCGGGTCACCGATACAGCCGAAGCGGTCTTTGAGGTCAACGACTACGTCGAGTATGTGCACATGCAGAGCGAATCCGCGCTCCGGACCCTGGCCTCGGCACACCCGTATGACTCGCACGGCCACGGCGACATCGCCCTCAGCACGCACCAAACCGAAGTCAACAAAGGACTCCAGGAAGCGCTGCATGAACGGTTCCTGAAGGCCGGCGTCGAGGTCATTGAAGCGCGCATCAGCCATCTGGCCTACGCGCAGGAAATCGCCGCGGCGATGCTCCAGCGCCAGCAGGCCAGCGCCATTGTGGCCGCGAGACAGACCATTGTCGAAGGCGCCGTCGGGATGGTGGAAATGGCCCTCGACGCACTCAGCGCCAAGAACATCGTCACGCTGGACGATGAACGGAAAGCCGCGATGGTCAGCAACCTGCTTGTCGTCTTGTGCTCGGATCGCGCTGCCCAGCCGGTGGTGAATACCGGCACGATTCATCACTAGACGTTCTTCAACCGTTCTCCGGATTCCCCGCATATGGCCGAACGCAAGTCATTCCTTCTCCGTATCGACCGCGAGCTGTTGGACGCGGTCCAACGGTGGGCGAACGACGATTTGCGCAGTTTGAACGGCCAGATCGAGTTCGTCCTTCGACGCGCGCTGCGGGAGGTTGGGCGCGCGCCGAAGAACGCGAAGCGATCAGACGACGTCGGCGCCAGCGACGACGCACCACCACCCTCGTCGGAACCGCTAACCTAGCAGGGCGCGCGGGCCTCTTTCACATTCTCGGTGAAGTTCATGGTCCATTTCGTATTCCGTCGGTCACGACTCGATGGTGTGACGATACTCGCGCTCGCCGCGCTATTCCTTAATGCAGGGCTGGTGCTGTCGCGCAGCGCGGCCGCGCAGTCCGCACCACCCTCGACGTTTGTGATGCTGCGTGGTGCCGACACCATTGGCGTCGAGACAGTCACGATCGATGCCGCACTCATCAAAGGCACCCTCGCCATGCGCGGACAGCCCAGGATGGAGTGGGAACAGGTCTTCGACAATCGCGTGCCCGGCCAACTGACCATGCGCACCTATGCGCCAGGTGCCGCGGCCGCGGCCGCGCCGCTGCAACAGGTGGTGTTCGCGATACGCGGCGATAGTGCGCGTATTGAACAATCGGCGGGCGGGAAGTCGGGCACGACCATGATGGCCGTAAAACCCGGAACGGTGGTGATCATCGGCACCTCAGTGCTTCACGCGTCGTTCGTCGCGAACTACGCGCGCAGGGCCGGCAAGAGCGCACTGTCGGCGCTCAATGCGGCTGGCGGACAAATGCTGGATGCCTCCATCGCCTCGATCGGCGACACCACCACGTTCACCATCGCCGGTCTTCCGATTCGCACAGTCTGGCGCGCTGGATCGCCGCAACTGATCACCGTCGCGCCGCAGGGCATACGCGCGGTGCTGACCACGGCACCCGTCGCACCGCCGTCCAGCATGCCGATGAAGATCGACTACAGTGCACCGACGAACGCGCCGTACAGCGCCGAACAGGTGTCCATTCCCACGACGCGCGGTTACACGCTTGCCGCGACGCTGACAAAGCCCAAAGGCGTGGCGCGAGTGCCGGTCGTGATCACCATCAGCGGCAGTGGGCCACAGGAGCGTGATTCACGACTCGCGCCTGTCCCGGGCTACGCGATCTTCCGCGAGGTCGCTGACACACTCGGCAAACGCGGCATCGCGGTGCTGCGCTATGATGATCGCGGCGTGGGCGAAAATGGCGGACGAAGTAGCGCCGCGACGGCCACGAGCGCCGATTTCGCAGACGACGTGCGCTCGGTGATCGAGTGGCTGCGTGCGCGGCCGGACGTCGACGGTACGCGCATCGCGCTTGCAGGACACAGCGAAGGTGGGCTCACAGACCCTGCGGTTGCGCTGCGCAAGATCAAGCAGCCCGTGCTCGTCCTGCAGGGGAACACCGACATGCAAGTGTCACCCGAGCAGGCCGATACGCTGTCCTTCATTCTCCGCACAGCGGGCAACACGCGCGTGACCGTACGACGCTTTCCAGAGACAAACCACCTGTTCCTGCGTGACCCCGTGGGCGCGGCCAGTGGCTACTCCGCATTGAAAGACCCCACGGTGCGCCGCGACGTGCTGGGTACGTTAGCCAACTTTATGGTGACCGCGTTGAAGTAACTGCCCGCATTTCTGCGCCCTCCTGCGCCCCCGCCCCCTGCGCCCTCTGCGCCCCCTGCGCCCCCTTCGCCCCTGCGAATAAAAGCTTTTCGGCGGGCCACAACCAGCAAAACGAGCGGAGCCCGAACCCGCCAGCATCGCAAGACCACAGCGCGTAGTAGTTCTGAGCGCTCACGCCTCCCCACGCGCCGCATGCCGCGCCTCGCGCTGACCGACCCCCCTCCCTCGACAGACTCACCAATGCGTCACGTTTCTCTCTCGCTCGCCGCGGCAGGCCTCGCGCTGAGCGCCTGCGCCAAGCAGACACCCGCGCCGGCCCCAGCGCCAACACCCGCCGCCGCTCCCGCTGGCAACGCTGCCCCAACCGGCGCTGGTCGCGGCGGCGGAGCCCAAGGTGGCGCCGGTGGCGCCGGACAGGCGGCCCAAGGCGGAGCCGCGCAAGATCCGCAACCGCGCCCCTACGCCACCGTGATCACCAATCGCGCCGTCACCAAGAATGGCGTGTTCAAGGTGCATCAGGTTGGCAGCCGCCTGTACTTCGAAATTCCGCGCACCGAGTTCGGCAAAGACTACGTCATCGTGACCACGCTGGCCGGCACGCCCGACGAGATCGGCATTCGCGGCACACAAGGCGGCAATCAGCTGGTCCGTTTCGAGCGTCGCGACAACCGCATCTTTGTCCGCGAGGCCGACTACCGCGACATCATTGCCGACAACGCGCCGTCGCAGAAGCTGGCGGCCGAGTTGATTGGCGTGACCAAGATTGTCGCAGCGCTCAACATCGAAGCCTTTGGCACCGACAGCGCAGCGGTCGTTGAAGTGACGCGCATGTTTACGGGCGGCGTTCCCGAGTACACCGCGCTCGGTCGTCGGGCCACCGTCGATGCCGCCCGATCCTACGTTGAACGTTTTGCTGCATACTCGCGCAACGTCAACGTGACCGCCGTGCAGTCCTTTACACCACAAGGCGGCGCACCGGGCGCCGGTGGTGGCGGCGGTGCCGCCGCGGCCGCAGCGACCGCACCTACCACCGAGAAATACACGTTCTCCATCGCGAAATTGCCCGATGATCCCATGATGCCACGCATGGTCGATGATCGCGTGGGATACTTCGCTACAACGCAACGTGATTTCTCTGGCGCGACACAACGCGTCGAGACCAAACGCTACATCTCACGCTGGCGCCTTGAGTGCTCCGACAAGAAGGTCGGCAATCTCTGTGTGCCCAAGAAGCCCATCACCTACTATCTCGATCCGGCCACACCGGCCTGGATCAAGCCGTGGATCAAACGCGGAATCGAAGACTGGCAGGTGGCCTTCGAAGCCGCCGGCTTCTCCAAGGGCATCGTCGCCGCCGACGCGCCCGCGAACGATCCCGACTTCTCTGGTGAAGACGCCACCGTCGCCATGGTGCGCTGGCTGCCGTCAGCAACTGAAAACGCCGTCGGCCCGAGCCTGAAGGACCCGCGCACCGGTGAAATCATCGACGCCGACGTGCAGACGTACCTCAACGTCATGAACCTCAACCGGTCGTGGTACTTCACACAGGTCGGACCGCTCGACAAGCGCGCGCAGAAACTGCCGTTCCCCGATTCGTTGATGGGCCGCCTTGTCGAATACGTCACGGCGCATGAAGTCGGACACACGCTGGGCTTTCCGCACAACTTCAAAGCCAGCTCCATGTACCCGCTCGACAGCGTGCGCTCGAAAACGTGGGTTGCCAAGAATGGTCACACGCCCACGCTCATGGACTACGCACGCTTCAACTACGTCGCGCAGCCGGAAGACGGCATCGCTCTGGACGATCTGATTCCGAAAGTGGGCCCGTACGACAAGTACGCCGTGATGTGGGGCTACACGCCTATCCCCACTGCCAAGACGCCGGAAGCAGAGAAGTCCACGCTCGACAAATGGGCGCGTATGCAGGACGACACGCCATGGTTTCGCTTCGCCAATGACGGCGGTGCGCAAGGCGCCGACCCCGGAGAACAGTCCGAAGCGGTTGGTGATGCAGACGCCGTAAAGGCCACGGCCCTTGGTCTCAAGAATCTCAAGCGCGTGATGGCGATGTTGGAGTCGGCCACCGCGTGGAAAGAGGGCGACACCTACGACGATCTCGAAGAGCTGTATGGTCGCACCATTGGACAGTGGGCCACCGAGATGGGCCATGTGGCGCGCATCATTGGCGCGGAGTACAAGCAGGAAAAACTGGTGGGCCAGAAAGGACCGGTCTGGCGCAACGTCGAGCCGGCGCGACAGAAGGAAGCGCTGCAATTCTTGCTCGACAACGCCTACACCACGCCGATGTGGCTGCTGGACGACAACATCACGCGCAAGATTGAAGCGAGTGGGAGCCTCGGTCGCGTCGGCACGGCGCAGGCTCGGTCGCTTGGTTCGGTGGTCAACAACGATCGCTTGCAGCGGATGCTCGAACTTGAAGCGATGGCGAAGAGCAAGAGCGAGGTCTATGCCGTGGCCGACATGCTCAGCGACCTGCGCCGCGGTCTCTGGAAGGAGATCGAGTCTGGCGCGCCGATCGATGCCTTCCGTCGTCGATTACAGCGGGTGTACCTCGAAGCCATGGCCAGCAAGATCAACCCACCGGCGGCAGCGGCCGCTGCAGCGCCGCCGGGCGGTGGCGGCCGTGGCGCTGGCGCGGCACCGGTCGGCACGGCTGACTTCCGGCCTATCCTCAAAAGCGAAATGCGGGCCCTCGATGCAGATCTCGCGACGGCCATCGGTCGGACAAACGACCGGATGAGCAAGGCGCATCTGGAAGACGCACGCGATCAGATCAAGCGCATGCTGGACCCGAAGGAATAACGGTGTGCCTCGACGGCTCTGACCTGATGTCGTAGGCCGTCCGGTCTGCTCGGCCACCGTCCTTCACCCACCTCACGGGCGGCATCCTTCGGGATGCCGCCCGTGAATCTTTGGTAAACTGACTGCCACAGCGCCGAGCGCGCACCTAAACTCCGCTGTGCCCGCGAAGCCCGCGGCGCTCCGTGCCCCCCTTTCGATCAAGACTAATGCGCTTTCGCTCACTCCCGCTTGCCGCAGCCGGGTTGGCGTTTGCGGCGTGCCAGCCGGCCAAAAAGCCGGCCACCGCGCCCACGCCCGCGCCTGCCCCTGGTTCGCCAACACCCGGAGCACCGGGAGCCCCCAACCAACCACCCGCCGGTGGACTCCCTAACCTCGGCGCGCTTGCCGGTGCCCTCGGCGGCGGTGGCGACCCCAATCCGCGTCCCTACGCGACGGTGATCACGCCCCGCGCAAAAACCAAGAAGGGCGTATTTGATGTCCACCAAGTTGGTTCGCGTCTGTACTTCGAGATTCCAGCCGGCGAACTCGGTAAAGACTTCGTCATCACCACGGTGCTGTCCGGTACACCGGCAGGTATTGGTATCAACGGCACACTTGGGCCCGATCGCGTCATTCGGTTCGAGCGACGCGAAAACCGGGTGTTCATGCGCGACATCAACTTCGATAACGTGGCGAGCGACAGCACCTTGTCGACCCGACGCGCCATGGCGTTGATCGAATTCTACCCGATCCTTGCCGTCTTCAACGTGGAAAGCTACGGCAAAGACTCCGCGGCCGTGCTCGAAATGACGCGGATGTTTACCGGCGGCATTCAGGAATTTACGGCGGGCGGACGCCGCGTCGGCGCCGACGCGTCGCGATCGTACATCGAGAAATTTTCGGCCTTCGCGCGCAACGTGAATATCACCGCCATGCAGACGTACACGCCTCAGGGCGGCGGCGGCATTAGCATCCCCGGACTGGTGATCGGTGGTGGACCCGGTGCGACAACGGAGGCATATACCTTCTCCATTGTACGCCTGCCCGATGTCCCCATGATGCCGCGTTTTCTGGACGCACGCGTTGGCTACTTCGGAGAAACCAAAACAGATTTTGGCTCCAGCGAGCAGCGCGTGCTGCCGCGCCGGTACATCGCGCGCTGGCGCCTTGAGTGTTCAGACCAGAAGGTTGGGGCACTCTGTGCGCCGAAGAAACCGATCACCTACTACGTCGATCCCGCCACACCCGCGTGGTTGATCCCCTGGGTCAAGAAGGGGGTCGAAGAGTGGCAACCGGCCTTCGAGGGCGCAGGTTTTTCCAAGGGCATCGTGGCCGCTGATGCGCCGAACGATCCCGACTTCTCCGGCGAAGACGCCTCGGTCGCGATGGTGCGCTGGTTGCCGTCACCGGTCGCCAACGCGGTGGGCCCCAGCACCACCGATCCGCGCAGCGGCGAGATCATCGATGCCGACGTGCAGATGTATCACAACATCATGGACCTCCAGCGTAACTGGTACTTCTCGCAGGTCGGGCACCTCGATCCGCGCGTCCACAAGTTTCCGTTCCCGGATTCGCTGATGGGCCGCCTCGTGCAGTTTGTTGTCGCGCACGAAGTGGGACACACGCTGGGCTTCCCGCACAACTTCAAGGGTAGCTCGATGTATCCGCTCGACTCGATTCGCAGCAAGACGTGGGTCGCC
The DNA here is from genome assembly GCA_031421995.1 of Gemmatimonadaceae bacterium. Classification (GTDB taxonomy): domain Bacteria; phylum Gemmatimonadota; class Gemmatimonadetes; order Gemmatimonadales; family Gemmatimonadaceae; genus Gemmatimonas. The sequence goes on along the minus strand of JANOPS010000339.1, from coordinate 1,477 downwards.
AAGATGGGACATTCACCGTCCATCATGGATTACGCGCGGTTCAACTACGTCGCACAGCCGGAAGACGGGATCGCCCTTGGCGACCTGGTCCCCAAGGTTGGCCCGTACGACAAGTTCGCCGTGATGTGGGGCTACACGCCTATCGCAGGCGCCAAAACACCAGAAGCCGAAAAGGCGACGCTCGATCGGTGGGCCCGCATGCAAGACACCGTTCCGTGGTACCGCTTTGCCGGCGACAACGGGGCCAACGGTGCGGACCCTGGTGAGCAGTCCGAAGCGATCGGCGATGCAGACGCCGTGCAAGCCACACGTCTCGGCTTCAAGAACCTCCGTCGCATTGTTGACCTCGTGGAGCCTGCGTCAACGATCGATAAGACCGCAGACTATTCCTTGCTTCGCGCCACCTACAGCAACGTCCTCGGGCAGTGGGCCACGGAAGCCGCACACGTCACGAAGATCGTTGGTGGCATGAACAAACAGGAGAAGGCGGCGAGTCAGGGCGGGCCCGTGTGGACGCCGGTATCACGCGCGCGCCAGAAGGACGCCGTCAAGTTCCTCAACGACGAAGTCTTCTCCACGCCAACCGCGATGATCAAGACCGATCTCCTCCGCAAACTGGAGTCAGACGGCAACATCAATCGCGTGACCGGCGCGCAATCACGCACGTTGTCCTCCTTGGTGTCCAACACCAAACTCCAGCGCATGGTCGAGTACGAAGCGCTGGCCAGCAAGAAGAGCGACGTGTACACGGTTGGGGAAATGCTCACCGACCTTCGCCGTGGATTGTGGAAGGAGATCTACAGCGGCGCGTCGGTCGACGCCTATCGTCGTCGCCTGCAAACCACGTACCTGGAAGCGATGGCCAGCAAGATCAAGCCACCCGCACCCAGCGCACAGGATGTGGCCCTTGCACAGCTGTTCGGCGGTGGCATTGTGAGCACTCGCGATTTCCGTCCGCTCCTGAAGGACGAAATGCGGATCCTCGATCGCGAGCTCACCTCCGCGATTGGTCGGACCAGCGATCGCGTGTCGCGCGCGCATCTCAGTGATGCCCGCGATCAGATCAAGGACATGCTGAGTACCGAGAAGTAGCGCGGCACCTTCGCGGTCCTTGAAGGCTTTGCCTGTAACTGCGGGGGGGGGGTGGAACCAATGGACAACCCCCCGGTTCGTTTTGTGGTGGGGAGATAAACGACCAAATAAGTACAAAGACAAAACACCTGAAACGGCTGCTATTATTGGTCATTTTGGATTAGGATTTTATTCTGCTTTTATGGTTGCCAAAAAAGTAGAAATTTTCTCTTTATCCTATAAAAAAGATGCTAAAGCTATTCGCTGGGAATGTGATGGCAGTCCTGATTATAAAATAGAAGAAACAAATAAAAAAGAAAGAGGAACCGATATCGTATTGCATATTGCCGATGATTCGGAAGAATTTATAGAGGAACTACGCATTGACACTTTATTGAAAAAATAT